>JAABSL010000325.1 GCA_011390415.1 Desulfobacteraceae bacterium | reverse complement strand
GTAAGCTTCATGATGCCGGACGCATACACTCTGGAAACCCTTCCGGAACCAGAGGACCCAACGGTCACATTGCGCCAGGTGCCGGCCCGACGAATGGCTGCGGTACGCTACTCCGGTTTCTGGAGCGAGAAGGCCTACCTGCGGCACAAGGCGGAACTGGAGTCATGGATTCACAAAACGGGCCTTGCCATTGTGGGCGATCCCGTATGGGCGCGATACAACCCTCCCTTTACCCCCTGGTTCCTGCGGCGGAACGAAATTCTGATTCCGGTAGATGCCGGCACCGGCCCCCAAAAAGCCCGATAATCGCAAGGGAAAGCGACGGGATGAACCCGACGGAGCCGGACGCATTCAGATTTTTTCCTTGGCCGCCTCCCAGATCCGGTCTTTTTCCGAAAGGGGCATTTCGGACAAGGGGATATTTTGTTCTCTGGCAGCTTTTTCAATTTCGTGGAACCGGCGGGTAAATTTTTTGTTGGTGCGCCGGAGGGCGGCTTCCGGGTCGATTTTGAGCTGCCGGGCCAGGTTCACCACGGAAAAAATCAGGTCCCCGATTTCATCTTCCATCTGATCCTTGTTTTTTTCCGCCATGGCCGCATCGAGTTCCGCTAATTCTTCTTTTATCTTGGCGACCACGGATTCGGCATTTTCCCAGTCAAACCCCACCCGGCTGGTCACGGACTGAATTTTGAGGGCATTGAGCAGTGCCGGGAGATTATTGGGAATCCCGGACAAAATAGACGTGCGGGCTTTTTTGGTGGTTTCCTTTTGCTTGAGGCGTTCCCAGTTTTTGATGACCTCGGCGGAATCCCGGACCGAGGCATCCCCGAACACATGGGGATGGCGGTAAATCAGCTTGTCGCACAAATCATTGACCACTTCATCTAATGTAAACCGGTTGCTGTCTTTGGCAATGGCCGCGTGAAACACCACTTGCAGAAAAACATCCCCCAATTCTTCCTTCAGATCTTCGGCATGATTTTCTTCAATGGCATCCGCCAGTTCATAGGTTTCTTCAATCAAACACTTCATAATGCTTTTATGGGTCTGCTCCCTGTCCCAGGGGCAGCCGTCGGGCCCCCGCAGGGTATCCATAATATCCATCAACCGATCCAGCGCTTCCATATTGTTTTCCTTATTTGATAAAAATTTTACATTAAATTCGGGTATAGACAAAAGCATTTCCACGGTCAACCCATAGCCGCAACCATGCGGTCGGCCGCATTCAGTCAGGCATCAAACCATTGCAAATATTATATAAATTTTATCCGGCCATCTGATTTGCAGGCCCAAAAACCGAATATTGCTATTGACAAACCGCAGGTGAACGATTATTTTCCCCTTCATACTGTCAGTCCCTGATCCTATTACCTGATATTATTATCTGATTCTGCTTTCAGGGCCTGTACGTATAACTCCCCCTGAATTCCCCCTTAACCGGGGGAATTCAATTTATTTTCTAAATTCATTGTTTAACTATAATGATTCATATTAAATTCAGACAATTTTACGCAGCTCAATAATTAATATTAAAAAAGAGGTGAATTTTCATGATTCATGTCGAAAATCTGACAAAATATTATGACAGCTTTTGCGCGGTGGATCAGATCAACCTTGAAATCAATCAGGGTGAAATTCTGGGCCTTTTGGGGCCCAACGGCGCCGGCAAAACCACCACTTTAAAAATGCTCACCGGCTATTTCAAACCCAGCACCGGCACCATCCGGGTCAATGATTACGATATTGAGACACATCCCCTCCGAATCAAACAAATGATCGGGTATCTGCCGGAGTCTTCCCCTTTTTATAAGGACATGCTGGTATATGATTACCTGGAATATGTTTCCAAAATCAAGGGCATCAAGTCCAGCGACCGCCATCCCAGGCTGCGCTATCTGGCCGAGCTTTGCGGATTGAACCACATCATGCACAAGGCCATCGGCGAACTCTCAAAAGGCTTGAACCAGCGGGTGGGCCTGGCCCACGCCATGATGAACGACCCGCAGATCCTGATTTTAGACGAACCCACCCAGGGACTGGACCCCAACCAGATTGTGGAAATCCGGCACATTATCAAAAAAATCGGGCAGGAAAAAACCATTATCTTCTCCACCCATATTCTGAGTGAAGCAGAAGCCACCTGCGACCGGATTGTCATCATCAACCGGGGAAAAATCGTGGCAGACGGCAATACAGCGGATCTCAAACAATCGGCCGACCGGAAAACAATTATCCGGCTCTGCCTGCTGAATGCGGACGCAGACAGCGTAAAAAGCGCTCTGACCGCCATTGACGGGGTTGAAACAGTTGAGACGGTCAGCCAGACCGATGACGGGGTTATAAAGGTGAAGGCCTACAGCAATTCTTCCGAAGACTTGCGGGAAAAAATTTACAAAACCATCAAGGCCACGGACTGGGTGCTGGTGGAATTTCTGCAGGAGGCCAAGACCCTGGAGACGATATTCAGGGATCTGACACAGCAAATTAATTAAGGAGTATTTGAAAATGTGGCAGTTTACGCATATTCTGAAAAAAGAACTCAAGGATTATTTTATCTCCCCCATTGCCTACATCGTGATTTCGATTTTTCTGATCATCACCGGCTGGTTTTTCTTTTCCACGTTTTTCCTCTATGACCAGGCCAATATGCGGGGATTTTTTTCGCTGTTGCCCATTATTTTTTCCTTTGTCATTCCGGCCATCACCATGCGGCTGTTTGCCGAAGAACTCAACATCGGCTCCTATGAAATTCTGCTGACCATGCCGGTGACATTTTCCGATATTATCCTGGGAAAATTCGCCGCCGGCCTGATCATGACCGGCGCCATGCTGCTGCCGACACTGGCCTATCCCATCAGCATAGCATTTATCGGTGATCTGGACTGGGGGCCGGTGATCGGCGGCTACCTCGGCGCATTGCTGCTGGGGGGTGCTTTTTCCGCCATCGGTGTGTTTGCGTCTTCTCTGACCCACAACCAGATTATCGCTTTTATCTTAGGGGCTGCCATCTGCTTTATGCTCACGCTGATTGACAAAATGCTCTTTTTCTTCCCCGAATCCATCTTAAACATTGTCGAGTACTTAGGCGCTGATTTTCATTTCCGGAACATTGCCAGGGGAATCATCGACTCCCGGGATCTGGTGTATTTTATCAGTGTCATGTTCATCAGTCTTTACAGCACGTATCTTGCGCTTTTGAAAAAAGAATAAGGAGTTGACAATGAAAGCCAAATTCAAAGCGGACATGTATATAAAATTTTTAATTTACACCCTGGTCATTGTGTTGATCAACATTGCCGGCAAAACCCTCTTTTTCCGGGCAGATCTCACGGAAAATAATATTTATTCCTTATCCGCGGCCAGCAAGGCAGCCGTGGCCCGGCTTTCCGAACCCCTGACCATCAATGTCTTTTTTACCGAGAATCTGCCGGCCCCCCACAACAGCACCAAGCGCTATTTAATGGATCTTCTGGAGGAATACGCGATTCATTCCAACCAGTTTTTCAATTACCGGTTCTATGATGTGAGTCCCCAGGAAGAAGGGGTCAGTGACGAAGCCATGGAGAACCGGAAACTGGCTGAAAATTACGGGATCAATCCGGTGGAAATCCGGATGCTTGAAAAAGACGAACTCAAATTCAAAAAAGCGTATATGGGCATGGTGATGATCCAGGGGGATATCATCGAACAGATTCCCGCCATCACCAGCACCGACGGCCTGGAATACCGCCTGACCGCCACCATCAAAAAATTAAACAACAAAATCAGCACCCTGGCCAGTTTGCCGGAAAAAGTAACCGTCAAACTGATCATGTCGTCATCGATCAAAACTGTCGCGCCGGTGATCGGCCTCGACGAGATTTCCCAGCTGCCCCAATCGGTCAAAGAGACCGTGGAAAAACTCAATACCACCAATTACGGACAGCTGACCTATGAATATGTTGATCCGGCCACGGATGACAATATCGATCAGCTGATCGAAACATACAATATCCGGGTGCTTCAGTGGCCGGATCTCCGGGAAGAAAACATCACCGCCGGCCGCGGCGCTATCGGTCTGAGCGTGGAATATGACAATGAAAAAGCCTATGTTCAGCTCCTCAATGTCATGCGGATTCCCATTATCGGCACCCGTTACGAACTCATCGACATGGACAATCTCGAAGACATCATCAATGACAATATCGAAAGCCTGATCGGAATCAATGAAGATCTGGGCTACCTTGCGGACCACGGTACGCTTGAACTTGGTGCCCCCATGATGATGATGCAGCAGCAAAATGAGGATCAGCTCCGGAATTTTCAGACCCTGGTAAATAAAAATTATACCATAAAATCAATCGAGTTAAAGGACGGCCGGATTCCGGAAAGCCTCAGCTGCCTGGTCATTGCCCAGCCCACGGAAGCATTTTCCGATTATGAACTCTACCAGATCGACCAGGCCCTGATGCGGGGCACCCGGCTGGCAATTTTTTCCGATGCGTTCGAAGAAGTTCCCCAGCCCCAGCAGCAGCAATTTCAATTTAACATGGGACCGACATACAAACCTTTGGACACCGGACTGGAAGACCTTCTGGCCCACTACGGCGTCCGGGTCAAACCGTCTTTTGTCATGGATAAAAATTGTTTTAAGCAAACCCTGCCCTCACAGGCCGGGGGCGGCGAGCGGCCCATTTATTTTGCGCCCATGATCAAAAATGAAAACATTAATAACAATCTGGAATTTATGAACAACATCAAGGGGTTGATCACCCTGAACATATCCCCGGTCTCCATTGACAATGAAATCCTCAGCAAAAATAATATCAATGCGCATCAGCTGATTGCCTCATCAGACCAGGCCTGGGAAATGAAAGACCAGATCAATTTAAACCCGTTGTTCATTCAGCCCCCCCGGGAAAAAAGTGCATTTAAAACCTATCCGCTGGCGTATCTTCTGGAAGGAGAGTTTCCCAGTTATTTTGCCGGCAAAAAAATCCCGCAAAAAGAGATGGACGCACCTGACGAAACAGAAACCGGTGAAAATATAACTGAAAAACAAGACGCAGACGCAGAAGAAAATGCCTATCTGTCAAAAATCGAAAGCAAAGAAACGTTTATTGCCAGCGGAAAACCCGGCAAAATCAGTATTGTCGGTTCTTCCGCCATATTAAAAGACAATCTGCTGGATGCTGAAGGCAGAAGCCCCAATGCCGCATTTATTTTAAACCTCATTGATACGTTAAACGGCCGGGATGACATTGCCGTCATGAGAAGCAAGACCCAGCAGTTCAATCCCCTTGAAGAAACCGAAGTGATGACCAAAAACGTCATTAAACTCTTCAACATTGTGGGACTGCCGGTGATTATCGTTCTTTTCGGATTGTTTACCTGGTGGCGCAGAAGCGTCCGGCGGAAGAATATAAGGATGCTGTTTGAGAAATAATTTGAACCGATAGAGGAAATTCATGAAATCAAAAAAAGAATATATCATTTTAGGGATCATTATTGCCGCCCTGGCCGCATATCTGGTGTTTCACAATACCGATCGGACCCACTATGAATTGCCGATAATTCCTTCAATCTCGGATTCCGATATTTCCTACATAAAAATCACCAAAGGCCCTGAAACTGTTGAACTTAAACAAAAAGACGACCGCTGGCTGATTTATCCTGAAAAATACCCGGCTGATGAGCAAAAAATCGGCCCCATGGTGGAGGCGGTTAAAACGTTTACCGTTACCGCTATGGTATCGGAAGCAGAATCCTATCATCGATATGAACTGGATTCGGAAAACAAAATCCGGGTCCAGGCGGGATCAGAAAGTAATATCCTGCGAACCTTTGATGTCGGAAAAGCAGCACCGTCCAACCGGCACACCTTTGTCAAGCTGCCTGGCGACAAACGGGTCTATCATGCCCGGGGAAATTTCAGCAGCGATTTTGACCAGACTAAAGCGCAGTTAAGGGATAAAACCGTGCTCAGCGTGGACAGAAATCAGGTGCAGCAGGTCAAAATAACAGACAAAGACGGTAATACGGTGCTGCAAATGGCCCAGGTGCCGGCTCAGACGGAGGATATCGTTGACGCTGAAACAGGTGCGGCAGAGGACAACGCCCTGTCAAAAGATATCGCCCCCGAACTGATCTGGCAGGATGCAGACGGCAACCCGGTTTCAGAAGCCAATATCAACAACTTTTTCAACAATGTATCCAACCTGAAATGCCAGTCTTACATCAAGGATAAAACAAAGGCGGATTTCACCGATCCGTTGTATACGATCACCATGACCGGTGCCGAGACCTGGTCCCTTTCGATTTTTGAAAAATTAAATGAAGACGACGACGTCTATCCGGCCATTTCCTCGGAAAACGATTATCCGTTTATGCTGCCGGCCCATAAGATGGATAATATGGTGAAGAAATAACCGGGCTTGATCATCGTTTCGGCCAATGATGATTTCTTCCATCGAAGGGGCGAATGGCATTCGCTCATCCCGGTTCAACCGCAAAAGGGCGTATTCCATACGCCCCCTTCGATGGCGGTGGCCGAAACATTAATCAAGGCCAAATAACTTCTTTTGTATTTTTTTTCACCGCGGAGATCACAAAATTTTTTTTGTGCGAAACGCCCGTTGTTTTTCTCTGCGTCCCTGGGCCTCTGCGAAAGAAAAAAAGCCTCGCGCAGAGGCGCAGCGTCTCAAGCCCATTTGCGTATTTCAATTTGAACACCGGTGTTTCTTTTAACTCGCCTTTCCTGCTTGATGCTTTTTTCCCAATCTGTTATTTTACCCTGAGCGCCACATAGATTAATTTGTTGTCATTTTCTAACACACTGTCACTTACCCTTTACCGAAAGGAAAAACACATGACAGCCAGCGCCTTTTCCCGTTTTAAATTCGATATTTTGGTTTTTATCATCCTGCTCATGCTTATTTTTTGGCCGGCGGCCGGATTTGCAAAACCGGTAGCTGCCGTCATTTATCCCAATGATGCAAAAATTACCGAGCATCTGACAGCAGATATCGAAACCCATGCGTCTCACCACACGGCAACGTTTTTCCTTCCCATTCATGTGCAGAAAGAGACCTTGTCAATTAATACGCCGGCCAGTGCCGGAATGCGGATTACGTCGGTGCATATTGAAGAAAAAATGCTGCCCGTGGCGGATCAGGCCCAACCCCTGAAAACCCAGCTAAAGGCCTTAAAACAAAAAAAATCGGAATTTGAAACCCGGATCAAAGCAGACAAAGCATACATTGATTTCTGGCAAAATCAGGCCAAAAACCAGCCGGATACAATTGAAAGCATTGACGCCGTGGAGAAACTGGGCAACGCCATCAAAAAAGGAATCACCGACGCCCATGATGAAATATACCTTCATAACCGGTCCATCGAAGACCTTGAAGAGCAGATCAGGGAAATCGAAAAACAGCTCAATGACCTGACGGGTGCTGCGCAAAAACGCTGGCAGATAAACGTTTATCTGACCGGAAGCCCGCAACCGGCCATTGATCTGACCTGCTCCTATCACATCAGAAACTGCAGCTGGCGACCCACCTACACCATCAATGCCCGGCCCGCGGACTCAGAGATCGAACTCAACTGGTATGCCGAAATAACCCAGAATACCGGCATTGACTGGAACAACATTGAACTTAAAATCGCCACAGCCCGCCCGGTCATACAGCCGGAACCGCCGTTTTTGCGGGACTGGATTATTCAACCCCAAAGACCCGTTGAACTTTCCAATGCAAAACGCTCCCGATTCATGGCAGAAGACGCCCTGATGTCAAAAGCTCCTGCCATGAGCGCCGAGATGCAGGCCGGTGCCGCCATGGAACCGGAACAGGAAGCCGGGTTCAGTTTTGACACCTATAGACTGGGCACGCACACGATAAAAGCCGGGGATTTGCCGCGGTTTACCATCCGGGAAATGACGTTGAACGCGGACTTTAAATATCTGATCCGGCCTCAGGCCGCTCCTCAGGCTTTTTTATTTGCGCAAATGAATGACGCAGACAATGAAAAACCGGAAGATTTTCTCAAACTCCCCCAGGGAGAGGCCACGTTTCTGGTGGATTCCGCATTTATTGCCATTCGCCAGTTTTCCATGCATGACCGGGAACAAAAATTCTTTTTCGGATCTGATCCGGAATTGGATGTAACCCTGACCACGCTGGAAAAAAAATCCGATGAAACCGGATTTCTGATGGGTAAAAAACGGTATCAGTGGGGATGGAAAGTGGCGGTCCACAATTTAAAATCCCACAAAATCAACGTGCTCATGGAAGACGCGTATCCGCAAATCCGGGATGAACGGATCAAACTCAAGGAAACATTTGATAAAATGACACCGGAAAAAGAAGACAATCTGCTGAAATGGTCCTTTCTCATGCCGCCGAATACGGAAAAGGAAATTGAATACGGATTTTCCATCACCTATCCGGATGATATGACCCTTTCCTTTGGCGGGCGGTAAATTCGGCTATTCGGTTTCCCCTGACCGGGGTTTAAATAAAAAAGAGGCAAACAATGAAGCGAAAAATCAAAATCGGCGTGCTGGTCAGCGGGTCGGGCACCAACATGGATGCCATCATCAGCGCCTGTGCGGAAGAAAAAATAAACGGGGAAGTCATATTCGTGGGTTCCGACAACCCCGCTGCCAAAGGACTTGAAAAAGCCGCTCAAAAAAAAATACCCACGTTTGTGGTCGATTATGCCGAAATTATCAGAAATTTCAAAACCGACCCGGAAAACCATTTTTTTCCGGATGATTTTGATTTTGAAGATATTAAAATCAAGCAATCCCTTTTAAGCAATGAAACCGATGCCCAAAAAGTGTCCACATTTATCGAAACCCGGGCCATTGCCGAAGCCGCATTTCTTGAACAAATGAAGCCCTACCCTTTTGACCTGCTGGTGCTGGCCGGGTTCATGCGGAACCTGACCCCTTATTTTATCGACCGGGTGAATACCGCCTCCGGCAAACCGAAAATCATGAATATCCACCCGGCCCTTCTGCCCGCCTTTCCCGGAGTGGACGGATACGGCGACACCTTCCGCTACGGCTGCAAGGTCGGCGGGTGCACGGTCCATTTTATCGACTATGGGGAAGATTCCGGCCCCATCATCGGTCAGCGATGCTTTCCCATTGAAGCCACAGACACCATTGACGATGTCAAACAAAAAGGCCTGGCCCTGGAATATCAGCTGTATCCCCAATGCATCCAGCTGTTTGCCCAAAACCGGCTGACCGTTGTCAAAATGACCTATACGGATAATCACGGCAAAATCAGCCAGCGAAATGTCGTCAAAATTGCTCAGATCGACCAGTAAACAATTAATGGCGCTTAACTGTTTTTCATAATGAAAAACAAGCAACAGGACAGAGACAGAGTTCATGAAAACTAACGCGCAAAGCGTCTCAGACGACTTGCTGATTCAGGTTGAAACGCTGAAATCAGAGCTTGAACAGGAGATCGCCAAAAGAAAACAAGCGGAAAAAGCCCTGCTTGAAAGCCAAACCCGCGATCGACTCATATTCCGGAACTCGGCCATCGGTATTTTATTTTATGATCAAAACGGCGTGGTGACCGAACTGAACCCCAAAGCCGAGGCAATATACAATATAAAACCGGCAGCGGCCGTCGGATTCAACCTGTTGCATAAAAATCAGCAGAAGGGTGTCTTGAAGGGCGTGCTGGATTCTCTGTCCGGAAATCCCGGCTATTATGAAGGCAAATTCACCGACTGCTCGAGTGGCAGGGTTTTTTTCAAACGGGCGCATTATAACCCGGTGTATTCAGACCAAAACGAGATTGTGGGCGGCATCTGCATGGTCGAGGACATCACGCAGGAATATATGACATACGAAGCGCTGGCGGAAAACGAAAAAAAGTTCCGGTTGCTGGCGGAAAACAGCGTTGATTCGATTTTTGAATTGGATTTAGAGGGATTTCATCAATATGTGTCTCCGTCCACAACCGAAATTTTTGGCTACACGGTTGAAGAAACCATTGGGAGTCATTTTTCCAGATATCTGCCGGAAGCCAAATTGGAGGAAGCATATGAAGTTTTTGGGAAAGTGCTTTCCGGCGAGAGTATCCGATCATACGAATCGGAAGCCATCCGAAAAGACGGCCGGACAATTATTGCGGAGTTCAGCATCTCCCCCATCAGCAAAGACGGCCAGATCATCGGTTTTCAGGGACTCACCCGGGATGTCACCGCGCAAAAAATGGCGGAAAGGGCACTGGCGGCCAGCGAGGCGCGATACCGCCTTTTGTTTGAGAGCGCTCCTGTGGCAATCACCCTTTCCGATTACGAAGGCAATGTAAAGGATTTTAACCCTACGGCACTGAAAACCTTCGGCTATCTGGAAACCGATGTCCAACATGTTAAATTTACAGATATTTACGCAGAACCGATGGCCAGAGCCCAGCTGATCCAAGAACTGAAGCAATACGGCATCATCACGGAAAAAGAGGTCCGTTTCAAAAAGAAAACCGGTGAACTCCTATACTTATTGGTGAACATGCGCGTCGTGGAGATTGAAGATAAAAATTATATCCTGTCGATGCTGATCGACATCGGCCATCAAAAGCAGACGGAAAATGCATTAAAGGAATCCCACGCAAAACTGCGCAACCTGACAAAATATCTCCAGACCGTCCGGGAAAGCGAACGTACCATTATTTCCCGGGAACTTCATGATGAACTGGGACAAGTGATGACCGCCATCAACATGGAAGCGTCATGGGTCGCCAAAAAAATCCCCGACAGCCTGAATACTATAAAACCAAGGATGGAAGCGATTTCAGAGCTTTCCGTCGGCGCCATCCGATCGGTGAAAAGAATCATATCCAAACTCCGGCCGACACTGCTGAGCGACCTGGGCCTTACCGCCGCCATAAAATGGGAAGCGAAAGAGTATCAGCAGCGCACCGGAATCTGCTTTGAGGTCAATATAGCGCCCGAAGAATTTGAAGTAAGCGAAGACCTTGGCATCACCTTATTTCGAATTTTCCAGGAAGCCACCACCAACGTTATCCGTCATGCCGGCGCATCCATTGTAGTGGTCAATTTGATGAAAAAAAATAACGAGGTTGAGCTGACCGTAAAAGACAATGGCCTCGGATTTTCCGGGGACGATATTCTGTTGAATGAATCTTTCGGCATCCTGGGCATGCGGGAGCGGGTGGAAATGCTGGACGGCATCCTAGAAATCTTAAGCAAACCGGAAAAAGGAACCACTCTGGTTTCGCGACTGCCGCTTTGAATTTTATTTTTCTGAACCCTTCTGCTGAAAAACCGCAACCTGCAGCCACCGCTTCATTTTCTTGTTTTTTTCACAGAGATTGCCGGATGCGGCATTACGCAACCAGCTTTGGCGGCATCACACAGACCACCCGCTGACCGGTTCGTTTCAGGTTGATGGCGTCTGCATCGCAATGGACGGCGCACACCCCGCAGCCGATGCACCGGGCTTCATCCACCTGAGCGATGTCGCCGGCCATCCGGACGGCTTCCATGGGGCAGATGTCAACGCAGGCCTCGCACCCGATACACGCATCCTCATCCACAGTGGCGATATAGGCGGTGTAGGTGACGGCCGGGCCGCCGCCGCGATAAAAGATCTGAAAGGTTTCGCAGCAGCACTTGCAGCAGTTGCAGATGGCCATCTCATCGCGTTCGGTGTCGTATTTTTCATGAAACGCCTTGTGAACCAGCCCCTCTTTTTCGGCTTTTTCCAGAATCCGGATGGCCTCTTCTTTGGAAACCGGTTCCGCGAATTTGTGATCAATGAAGAATCTGGCGGTTTTGCCGAAAAACATGCAGTTTTTGCGTTCATCAGTCACGTTGCAGGACCGGCCCAGCAGATCTTTCTGATGACGGCAATAGCAAACAGCCACGGCAATGGTGTCGAATCGCGCCACCAGTTTTTTTACGTCTTCGGTGGGCAGGATGGTGTCAAAATCCCGGTCAACCTGGGCCTCCACGGGGATGATCCGGTTCATTGGGGGGATGGCCGCAAAAACCGGGGCAATGGCGTCGTAATTTTCCTGAACCATGCCGGAGAGTTCCTCAAAGAGCCGTTCAAAGAGCCGGGCCAGGGTTTTCTGCTTTTCTCCGGTCTCGCCCCGCATCATGGTGGTTTCAAATATGCCGGGGATGGGCGGCATGGGTCGGTATACGGGCATTCCAGCGCTTCGGCTGGGAATTCCGGAAACAATGCCGTTATCCATGAGGCTGTCCAGCATGGCATCCAGGGCTTCGTCTTCAAAGCCGGATTTTGCCTTGATCTCATCCCGGTTCAGGGGCTTGTGGAACAGGGTCACAAACCGGGCCTGCTCGGTCGTCATAATGGTTTTTAAAATGTCGATCAGGGTGTCGTTCACCGGAAACGGGATATTTCCCGCCCGGATTACCGTTTCCGCCGCTTCGTGGTAATGTTGATCCTGCATGGTCAGTTCCTCCTTGCATGAATAAAGTTTCGGAGCGTTCATTGATTATTTCATATATTTCAGGCTCAGGCCTCCATGCCCAGGGCCGCCCAGGCCCCCGCCCCAATGACTTCGGCCGCCGCCGCCACATCGGTTACGGCGTGACCGGATATGTACTGCCGGGAATACTCCTGGCACGGCCCGAGCAGCAGCGCCATCATCAGGTCGTGTGGCAACGGCCTGATTTTTCCCGCCTTGATATACTTTTGAAACCATACCGCCATTTTCTGAAACAAAACAGCGTTGAGCCGCTTCATTTCATCTTCCGTATCGTCCATGTATTCGGCATGCCGTTTCTGAAAGAGAAACCGGGCCCATTCCGGATTCTGTTTCACCCACATCAGGTGATACCGGACAATCCCAAAGATTCCCTCCCGGGCGCTATTTTGTCCCGACAGCGCATCGATCATGCCCGCCTGATAATCCCGGATGCCCTCCAGATATATGGCGGCGGCCAGCCTGCCCTTGCTTTTGAAATGATGGTAGACGCTGCCGGTGCTGGCCCCGGCTTTTTTACAGATATCGGCAATGCTGGTGGCCGGGAACCCTTTTTCCGTAAAGCAGGCCAGGGCGGCCTTGATGATTTCGCGCTGCCGCCGGGGAGAATCGGTATGGGTGGCGTTGGGTGTTTTCATGGT
Source organism: Desulfobacteraceae bacterium (assembly GCA_011390415.1). Classification (GTDB taxonomy): domain Bacteria; phylum Desulfobacterota; class Desulfobacteria; order Desulfobacterales; family Desulfosalsimonadaceae; genus SURF-3. The sequence goes on along the minus strand of JAABSL010000325.1, from coordinate 55 downwards.
TAAAATCATATTTTAGAATTTGATTATAGTCAAGTATTTTTTCTCCCTGATTTTC
>JAABSL010000324.1 GCA_011390415.1 Desulfobacteraceae bacterium | reverse complement strand
ATAATATATTTGACCGTCAGCTGTGATTCGGCAAGGGTCATGAGAATTTTGTCCGCCTCATCGCCCGGGTCAATCACCACAGCGGATTTGGTATTTTCACATCCCACGATATAACAGTTCGCCATAATCGGTCCCACGGCAAGTGTCTTAATAATCAACAGGTTCCTCCTGTAAGTTTAATAATGTTAATTTGAAGGGCTTTCAGCCTTCAATCTTCTAACTTTTTCTTCGCCTTTTCCGCGATTTCGATGATGCTGCTGATTTTATTTTTCGGCTTTTCGGCTCTGGCCATCAACTCGTTAAAATCCGTTTCCGACATATTTTTTTTCAAATAGCCTTCCACATCGAATATTTCCCACCAGCAGTCGAGCACTTTCCAGCAGATGGCATCATCTTCGCCGCTGATCAGGCAGTATTGAAAGGAAATGGGACTGCCAAGCCGCGGGCAGCGTGTTTCAAGTTTTTCTATGTCCTGGTCTGACATGTAAATTCCCTTTCAGTTATCTGCTCTTCAACGACTTCGGTTTTGGGTAGTCCGCATAGATTTTTTCGGCCTCTTCCATTTCTTCGTCAGACAGCACGATATCTTTTATGTTGCCGGCAAGATAATTTTCATAGGCTGTCAGGTCCAGCAGTCCGTGTCCGCTCCAGTTGAACAGAATGACTTTTTCCTTGCCTTCTTCCTTTGCCTTGTTGGCCTCATCAATGACTGCCGCCAGCGCATGATTGGTTTCCGGGGCGGGAATGATGCCTTCGGTCCGGGCAAGCAGAATACCGGCTTCAAATACCTCTTTCTGCTTAACGGATTTCGGCGTAAGCAGACCTTCATCCACCAGCTGGCTGACGGTCGGGGCCATGCCGTGATAGCGCAAGCCGCCGGAATGGAACGGAGGCGGCACAAATGCATGCCCTAAGCTGTGCATGGGCAGCAGCGGTGTGTATCTGGCGGTATCTCCGTGATCATAGACAAACGGTGCCTTGGTAAGTGTCGGGCATCCGGCCGGTTCCACGGGGTATATCTCAATCTGTTTGCCGTTGATTTTATCATGCACAAACGGAAACGCCAGACCGGCAAAATTGCTGCCGCCGCCGGCACATCCGATGATGATATCCGGATACTGTCCGATTTTTTCCATCTGTTTTTTTGCTTCCAGGCCGATGATGGTCTGGTGCAACATGACGTGGTTCAACACACTGCCCAAAGAATACCGGGTCTGTCCGCTTTTATCGGACACAGCTTCTTCTATGGCTTCGCTGATGGCGATCCCCAGGCTGCCGGGGGTATTGGGATCCCTTTCCAGAGCGTCACGGCCGGCTTTGGTGTCCGGGCTCGGGCTGGGAATACACTTTCCGCCCCAGGTAGCCATCATGGATTTGCGGTAGGGTTTCTGGTCAAAACTGATCCGGACCATGTATATTTTGCATTCCAGGCCGTACTGGGCGCATGCAAAGGACAAGGCACTGCCCCACTGACCGGCACCGGTTTCCGTGGTGATCCGCTTGATGCCGAATTCCTTGTTATAATAGGCCTGGGGCACCGCGGTATTGGGTTTATGACTTCCGGGAGGGCTTAAGGTCTCATTTTTAAAATATATTTTAGCCGGTGTGCCCAGAGCTTTTTCAAGATTTATCGCCCGGACCAGCGGGGCCGGACGCCAGATTTTTAGGACATCCATGACCCCGTCAGGAATATCAATCCAGCGCTCGGTGCTGACTTCCTGTTCAATCAGGTTCATGGGAAATACCGGCGCCAGCTGATCCGGCGTCACCGGATTGCCGTCAGGGCCCAGTGGCGGATTCATGGCAATATCAGCCAGAATATTATACCATTGCCGGGGCATTTCATCCTCACGTAACAGAATTTTTCGTTCGTCCATAAGATTTAACTCCTCGTTCTTCAGGTATTAAGTGTATTAAGTGATTGTATATTAACCCGAGTTTTCAATTTTTTTGGTTTCAGCGGCCTGATACTGATAGATGCCGTCGAGAATCCCGTTGATAAAGGCCCCGGACTCTTCCGTGCCGTAGAGTTTTCCGATATCCACGGCTTCGTTGATCGAGACTTTCGGCGGAATATCGGGGCAGTATAACAGTTCATATGCGGCAATGCGCAGAATATTCCGGTCCACACAGCCCATGCGGTTGATTTTCCAGTTGCTGGAAAATTTTTCAATGAGCTGGTCAATCCGGGATTTGTTTTCCAGAACGCCTTTGATTAACGTCATGTAAAACCGCTGAATATCCGGTGCCAGCTTCAGCATTTCGCTGAGCTGTTCCATTAATTCACCGGATTCGTTTTTAAGCATATCCATGCAGAAAAGCGCCTGCATGGCCAGTTCCCTGGATTGGCGGCGAGTTCCCATAAATGTTATTTTTGATCCTCGATGGATTTCATGAGGTTGGCCATCTCGATGGCGGCAATGGCGGCACTCCAGCCTTTATTGCCGGCTTTGGTTCCGGCCCGTTCGATGGCCTGTTCGATGGTGTCCGTGGTGATAACGCCAAAGATTACAGGCAGTTCAGCTTCCAGGCTCACGGTGGCAATGCCTTTTGAAACTTCCGCGCTGACATAGTCGAAATGGGGCGTGGCCCCGCGAATGACAGCACCGAGACAGATGATGGCATCATAGTTTTGCTGGGCCAGTTTTTTGGCAACCAGCGGGATTTCAAATGCACCGGGCACTTTGACGATGTCGATATCCTCTTTGTCGGCACCGCTTCGGATCAATGCATCGAGCGCGCCGCTGACCAGTTTTTCCGAGATAAAGTCATTAAAACGGCCGACAATGAGCGCAAACCGTTTGCCTTTGGCAAGAAGATTCCCTTCGATGATTTTTGACATGGGGGTTTCCTTTTTTTTCGTTAGTGTTTGAGCAAAAACCTGAAATAATTGGCGGTTTTCAGTCGGTCGCCCGTTACGGGGTTGTGTCAACGTTCAGATAATGTCCCATTTTCAAGCGTTTGCATTCCAGATAACACCGGTTATGCTCGGTTGGCTGGGTTCGAATGGGAATCTGTTCTACCACACTGAGCCCATAACCTTCCAGGCCGACAATCTTTTTGGGATTATTGGTGATCAGCCGCATCTGTTTAACCCCCAGGTCGGCCAGAACCTGGGCACCGACACCGTAATCTCTTAAATCCGCCTTAAACCCGAGTTTTTCGTTGGCTTCCACCGTATCATACCCCTGATCCTGAAGGTTATACGCTTTTAATTTGTTGACCAGCCCGATGCCGCGGCCCTCCTGACGAACATACAGCAGGACCCCGTTACCTTCCTCGTCCATCATCTGCATGGCCCGGCCCAGCTGTTCCCCGCAGTCGCACCGGAGAGACCCGAAGATATCACCGGTGAGGCATTCCGAATGGACCCGGACCAGAATCGGTTTTTCAGGATCAATGGTACCTTTCACCAGGGCAATATGCTGGAAATCTTCGAGGTCGTTTTCATATACAATGACTTTGAATTCGCCGGCATGGGTGGTGGGAACCGTGGCTTCAACCGCCCGGTGGACAAAAGATTCCGTCCGCATCCGGTAAGCGATCAGGTCCTCGATGGTGCAGATGCCGATGCCGTGTTTTTCGGAAAATTTCTCCAGAGACGGCATTCGGGCCATGGTGCCGTCATCGTCTATGACTTCACAGATCACACCGGCCGGTTTGCAGCCGGCCAGTCTGGCCAGATCGACGGACCCTTCGGTCTGTCCGCATCGGACAATGACACCGCCTTTTCTGGCGCGCAGCGGAAACACATGACCCGGCCGGGCAATATCTTCCGGCTTGGCGTCATCTGCAATGGCGGTCAGGATGGTGGTGGCGCGGTCTGCTGCTGAAATGCCGGTGGTAACGCCGTGCCTGGCTTCGATGGATACGGTAAAACCGGTTTTAAACTGTGAGGTGTTGGTGTTGACCATCATCGGTAAATCAAGCTTTTCCACCAGATGCGGGGCCAATGACAGGCAGATCAGGCCCCGGCCGTGCATGGCCATGAAATTGATGATTTCCGGTGTGACGGCTTCGGCGGCAATGGTCAGGTCGCCTTCGTTTTCGCGATCCTCATCATCCACCAGGATGACCATTTTGCCGGCCTTAATATCTCTTATTGCTTCTTCAATTGTTAAATGCGGCATGCTGCTGTTTCTCCTTAATATGTTCAAACATCGGCAATCGGGTAAACCATTTATCGAGAATGCGGATGTCTTTAATTTGATAAATATTTATGGTTTAAATAAATCCGGTTTTCAATAAAAATTCCATATCCACCGGTTTCTTTGCGGTTTTATCCGGATCCGGCGTTTTGGGCGCTGTTAAAAATTTTTCCACATACTTACCGATCATGTCGGTTTCAATGTTTACCGCATCTCCGGTTTTTTTAATTCCGATGGTGGTAATATCTGCTGTATGCGGAATAATACTGATTTCAAAACTGCGGGCATCGCAGCGGTTGATGGTCAGGCTGATGCCGTCGACGGCAACAGAACCTTTGGATATCATATAACGGGCCAGGGACTCGGCGATGGAGAACCCGACGATAATGGCGTTGCCCTGGCGGGTTTTGTGGATGATCCGGCCGGTACCGTCGATGTGACCGGACACCAGATGACCGTCCAATCGGTCGGATAATCGCAATGCCCGTTCGATATTCACCCGTTCACCGATTTTGATGTTTTTTAATGTCGTTTTTTCAAGGGTTTCCGGCGACACATCCACCTCAAACCGTGACCCGGAAATCGTGACAGCGGTCAGGCAGGCCCCGTTGACCGCAATGCTGTCGCCGATTTTAGAATCGGTCAGGGAAAAATCCGCTGCAATGGCCAACCGGCTGCCGGCCCCCATTGACCGGATACCGGATATCTTTCCCAATCCTTCAATAATGCCTGTAAACATTTTATCTTAAATATCCTTCAATCATGACATCATTGTCAAACTGCCGGACGCGGATGTCTTTGACCGGGATACTGTCGGCCATCAGCTCCGGCCCGGTGCCGCTGCACATGGGAATGCCGTCGTCCGCAGCAAGAATTCTGGGGGCATAGAAAAAATTGATTTTATCGACAATGCCTGCCTGCAATGCAGATGCCGCAACTTGCGCCCCGCCTTCAATCAAAAGACTGGTGATCCCCATTTGACCCAACTGAGTCATCAGCGCATCCAGGTCAATCCGGCCGTCTGCATTGAGCACCGCATCAATGACTTTAACACCTGAATTTTCAATGGCATCACGTTTTGACGACGACTTGGAATTACCTGTAATGATTAACGTATCAGAGCCCGCAGGGATCTGCAATAATTTTGAATTTTCCGGAATGGACAAACGGGTATCCAGCACAATCCGAATAGGATCTTTGCCTTTTTTATCGTCCAGCCGGGTGGTAAGGCTGGGATTATCCGCTTTGACCGTATTGACGCCGACCAGAATCGCATCGCTTGCATGTCGCAGTTCATGCACGTATTTTCGGGAAGATGCGCCGGTGACCCATTTGGAATCCCCGGTTCGCGTGGCAATCCGGCCGTCCAATGTGGCCGCACATTTCAACAGGACAAAGGGCCGTTTTACAGCACTATATTTAATAAAACTTTCATTTAACCGCCGGGCCTCCGCCTCGCATATTCCGGAGTCAACCGTGATGCCGTTTTGGGTCAAAAAAGCGGCCCCGCCGCCGCTGACATCCGGATTGGGATCGGTCATGGCCATGACCACATGCCGGATGTTTGCTGCCAGAATTTTTTGAGTGCAGGGCGGGGTTCTTCCCTGGTGATTGCAGGGTTCGAGGGTGACATAAAGCGTACTTCCCGATGCCGCATCACCTGCATCGTTAATGGCATTGACTTCGGCATGGGGACCGCCGACCTTTTCATGCCAGCCCTGGCCGATAATTTTTCCGTTTTTCACCACCACTGCGCCGACCATGGGATTCGGGGACGTGTATCCCTTGCCTCTGGCAGCCAGTTCCAGTGCGATTTTCATAAAATGTTCGGGGGGCATCATTTCCATTGGTTCAAAACAGAATGGTTTCGCAAAAAAAATTGTGCGAAACCATTACCATCAATTCCTAATTATTGTTTCACCTGAACTGCATTCAGGTTTGAGTAAAATAATAACTAAATAAAATAGTTGTGGACGCAGGGGTTATTTTAACGTTCTCAGTTCATTCTCAAAATCTGTCACATCCTTGAAATCCCGGTACACGGAAGCAAAGCGCACATAGGCGACTTTGTCAAGACTGTGCAGGATCGCCATCATTTTTTCTCCGATAATGGTGGAAGGAATTTCCTTTGCTTCTGATTCCCGCAGATCCCGTTCCAGTTCCTCAATGAATTTTTCGATGACATTCATGCTGATTTCCCGTTTTTCGCAGGCTTTCTGCAGACCTGATCGCACTTTTTCCCGGCTGAAAACCTCCCGGCGCTTGTCCTTTTTAATGATCATCAGCGGGATTTCTTCAATATACTCATAGGTGGTAAACCGGCGTTCGCAGGAAAGGCATTCCCTGCGCCGGCGAATCGCAGTACCGTCTTTGCTGAGCCTGGAATCGATCACCTTGTTATTGTTATCACGACAATAGGGACATTTCATTGTGTGCCATCCTTTTTCATTCCGGTAAAGGCAGGAAAAAAATATGTATGATTAGGATATTCCGAGCTGAATAACCTCGATTCCCGCTTCCAAAAGCATGTCATTTGAGAGGGTATCCGCATAACCCTCCTGATAGTATATTTTTTTAATACCGGCATTGATAATCATTTTGGTGCATATAACGCAGGGCAGGTTGGTGCAGTATAAGCTTGCCCCTTTGATGGGAACCCCGTGATATGCCGCCTGGATAATGGCATTTTGTTCGGCATGAATGCCCCGGCAGAGTTCGTGCCGCTGTCCGGACTCGATTTTCATGGTTTCCCGGAGGCACCCGACTTCCCCGCAGTGACGGATCCCGCTGGGCGCGCCGTTATAGCCGGTAGACAGAATGCGTTTGTCTTTGACAATCAGTGCCCCGACGGCCCGCCGCAAACACGTGGAGCGTTTGGCCACCAGCAGCGCGATGTCCATGAAATATTCTTCCCAGGCCGGCCGCTCTTTACCGGGCCCAACTTTATCAGGCATAGACGCTTCCTTCGCTTATGTTAATCCTACTCAAGGGATGCCGGAAAAAGCGGAAAGTCAGCACACATCTTGGTGACATTTTCTTTAACCTGCCGGATTACATGGTCATCATCCGGCCGTTTTAAAACATCTACAATGAATTGGCCGATGCGTTTCATCTCTTTTTCTTTCATGCCCCGGGTGGTGACGGCCGGTGTTCCGATGCGAATACCGCTGGTGACAAACGGGCTTTGCACATCAAAGGGGATGGTGTTTTTGTTGACCGTGATACCGGCATGCTCAAGCTTGCGCTCCGCTTCCTTGCCAGTAATATTGAGGTTGCTTAAATCAACCAGCATCATATGATTATCGGTTCCGGAAGAGACCAGCCGGATGCCGTTATCCATTAAAAATCCGGCCAGGGTGGCGGCGTTTTTGACAATCTGCTGCTGGTAAAATCTGAAGGAATCCGCCAGAGCCAGTTTAAACGCCACAGCTTTGGCGGCAATGACATGCATCAGCGGCCCGCCCTGAATACCGGGAAAGATTTCCTTGCTCAATTTTTTTTCCAGGGGTCCTTTGGCCAGAATTAATCCGCCCCGGGGTCCCCGAAGGGTTTTGTGCGTGGTGGACGTAACGATGTCGGCATAGGGGATGGGGGACGGATGCACCCCGCCGGCCACCAGGCCGGCGATATGGGCCATATCCACCATCAGGTAGGCGTTCACTGATCCGGCAATATCCCGGAATGCTTGAAAGTCAATAAATCTGGGGTAGGCGCTGGCCCCGGCCACGATCATTTTCGGCTGATGCTGTTTTGCCAGATCCGCCAGGCGGTCATAATCAATGGTGCCGGTCTCTTTGCCCACGCCGTAATGAATAAAATTAAACAATTTGCCTGAAAAGCTGGCTGCCGAACCATGGGTCAGGTGGCCGCCGTGGGTCAGGTCCATGCCCAAAACCGTATCCCCGGGTTCCAGCAGGGCAAAATAGACGGCCATATTGGCCTGGGAACCGGAATGCGGCTGAACATTGGCATAATCCGCCCCGAACAGGGCTTTTGCGCGTTCAATGGCTTTGATTTCCGCAACATCGACGTTTTCACAGCCCCCGTAATACCGCTTGCCCGGATACCCTTCCGCGTATTTATTGGTCATGACACTGGCCTGGGCCGCCATGACGGCGGGGCTGACGATATTTTCAGAGGCGATCAGCTCCAGAGTGTTTTTCTGCCGATCATATTCCCGGGAGATTGCGCCTGCAATTTCCGGATCTGCTTTTTCAATTTCCTGAACATCCAATATTATACTCTCCTGGTACGATACCCTTGCGGCATCGTTTTCTGCCTTAAGCATCGCTGCGCCCGCTGCTGCACGGTATCGTGTCAAATTTTTCAATCCGGGCCCGATGCCGTCCGTCTTCAAATGGCGTTTTGAGCCAGGTTTGAACAATTTCTCTGGCCAGTTCAGATCCGATGACCCGGCCGCCCAAAACAAGAATGTTGGCATCATTATGCCGCCGGCTCATCATGGCCGAAAAAATATCATGGCATAATGCGGCCCGCACGTATTTAAACCGGTTGGCCACCATGGACATGCCCAGCCCGGTTCCGCAGATCAGAATTCCGCGATTAAACTCACCCTCAGCGACTTTTTGCGCAACCCGGATGCCGAAGTCCGTGTAATCCACCGAATCTTCGCTGAGGGTGCCGAAGTCCTTGACCTCAAGGTTTAAGTCAATCAGATACGCTTTGATGAATTCCTTTAGCGCATACCCGGCGTGATCACTTCCCAATGCAATAGGCGTTAAGTTTTCCATAAAATTTTTGGTTCCCGATAGGTGATCCGTTTTAAAATTTCAATTGAACGGACTATGCTTTTTCAATAATGTACGCGACCGCCTCTTTGACCGTGGTTAGCTTTTCAGCATCTTCATCCGGCACCTCGATGTCGAATTCTTCTTCCATGGTCATAATTAATTCAACAATGGCCAGTGAATCCGCACCGAGATCATCAATCAATGATGCTTCCGGGACAACGTCACTCATGTCAACATTCAGTTTTTCAGCAATTATTTTTTTGACTTTGTCTTCAATCTTCATAAAGATCTCTCCGTTTGTTTAGATATACATCCCGCCATTCACATGAAGTACCTGGCCCGTTATATAATCCGCATCCCTGGAAGCTAAAAAAAAGGCAACCCCGGCAATGTCTTCCGGTGTGCCGGCGCGGCCCAGGGGTATTTGAGAAACAATTTCCGATGCCGCTTTTTCCGGCAGCCCGGCGGTCATATCTGTTTTTATAAAGCCGGGGGCGATGGCGTTGACGGTTATTCCGCGGGAGCCGAGCTCTTTGGCCACGGTTTTTGTAAGTCCGATGACACCGGCTTTTGAAGCGGCATAATTCGCCTGGCCGGGATTTCCCGCAACCCCGGCGATGGATGTGATATTGATGATCCGTCCGTACCGCTGTTTCAGCATAATCCGGGCAGCGGCTTTGGTGCAGTTGAATGTGCCTTTTAAATTGACCCGGATCACATCATCCCAGTCTTTTTCCTTCATCCGGAGCAGCAGGGCGTCTTTTGTAATTCCCGCATTATTGATCAGCACATCGATCCGGCCGGTTTCGTCGAAAACCGTTTTAAAAAAATCAGTGACCTCAGATTCCGAAGAAACATCAACCCGCAGGCCTTTCGGAATGCCGCCTGCCGCACGGATTGCGTCCGCTGTTTTGCGGCCGGTTGTTTCCAAAGAATTGAAATTAAAATATACACCAACGCCCGGCGCGGCAAAGGTTTTGCATATGGCACGCCCGATGCCTTTGGAACCGCCCGTTACAACAATCGTTCGCTGGATGTCGCTGGTCATAGTCTTTTTAATATTTATTCGGAAGAACCGAAGGGAAGCGGGTCACCCGCCGGAGATCACCTGCTCAAGGTTCCGGATGCTTCTGATTTCCGGTTTCGGGAATATGTTATTCAGCTATTGCTTTTGTATTTCGGCCTTTATAAACACCGCATTCCGGACATGCAAAATGGGGAAGTTTGGCTTCGCCGCATTCCGGGCAGGTGGAAACGTCAGGTGCCCCTGTTTTGTGATGCGTCCGTCGTTTGTCACGTCTTGATTTTGAAACCTTATGTTTTGGTACTGCCATGATTATCTCCTAAATTATTGAAATTTATTAATATTTTATTATTCAGAATTGGGTTTAGTTTTAAAACTAGTATGTTAAATCCGCTATGTTGTCAAGGGAATTTAATATTATCCCATATTTTGCTCCTTGTATTTGCGTTGCGTTTGTGTTAGCGTCGAAAATTTTCAAAAATTTAGATTTGTCAGGTTCAATGCCGGTAAGTTCGGAATTGGTCAATAATTTTTTTGAAAAAGTCACAGGCAGATGGCTGCTTTTTTTCAAATAATCAGAAATTATTATCATTATTATTAAGGTTTATTATAAATGGCTCAGACAATTATTACCCGTTTTCCCCCCAGTCCGACGGGGTACCTCCATTTAGGGGGCGCCCGGACGGCGATTTTCAACTGGCTGTATGCCCGGCATAACCATGGCCGATTTGTTCTGCGCATTGAAGATACCGACGTGCAGCGATCCACCGATGAATCCGTGAACGCGATTTTTGAGGCAATGGAGTGGCTGGGCATTGATTGGGATGAAGGACCTTATTTCCAGTCCGAGCGGTTTGATATCTACAAGAAATATATCGACCGCCTGATTTCTTCGGGAAATGCCTATTATTGCACCTGCACACCCGAAGAGGTGGACGCGATGCGCAACGCGGCAAAAGAACGGGGCGACAACCCCCGCTATGACGGGTCTTGCCGGGAGAAAAATCTGCCCTGGCAGGAAGGGGCGGTGGTGCGATTTAAGACGCCGCTTACCGGAAATACCGTTGTGGAAGACATGATCCGGGGGGATATCGCCTTTTCCAATACGGAACTCGATGATTTCATTATTGCCCGCGGTGACGGGTCGCCCATGTATAACCTGGCGGTGGTGATCGATGACATTACCATGAATATCAATACCATCATCCGCGGCGATGACCATATCAGCAATACACCCAAACAGATTCTGCTGTATCAGGCACTCGGCGCGAAAGTCCCGGATTTCGGACATGTTCCCATGGTTCTGGGGCCGGATAAATCCCGGCTCAGCAAGCGGCACGGGGCCATGTCGGTTACCGCATACCGGGATATGGGGTATCATCCGGATGCCATGGTCAATTTTCTGGTCCGTCTGGGGTGGTCCCACGGCGATCAGGAATTTTTTACCCGCAAAGAACTCATTGACAAATTTGACCTCGACCATATCGGCCGGTCCGCCGGCGTATTCAATCCGGAAAAACTTCTGGCATTGAATGCCGAACACATTCGCAATGCGCCTGCCGATTCCCTGGCCGCTCATCTGCTGCCGTTTTTACAGGAAAAAGGTATTGCTGTCGAAGCCGGGGCGTATCTGTACGGGGTGATTGAAACACTCAAACCGCGCAGCAAAACCTTTGTTGAAATGGCGGACGGCGCGGCGTTTTATTTTGTGGAAAAACCGGAGTACGATGAAAAAGCCGCTGCAAAATTTTTAAAGCCCGCTCTTTTGGGGCCCATGAAACAGCTGACGGATGCCGTCTCCGGGATGGCGGAATTTAATGAAAAAAACCTGGAAGATATTTTTAAGCAGGTGATGGAAGATTCCGGCCTTGGATTCGGCAAGGTGGCGCAGCCGGTCCGGGTGGCTTTGACCGGAAAAACCGTGAGCCCGGGAATTTTTGAAATGATGCTCGCCCTGGGTAAAGAAAAAGTGATTTCAAGGCTTTGTGACGCCGTTGCATATATTGAGAGGGTCAGTGAATAAGGCCTGCGTTTTGGACATTATTCAGGCAATAAAATTTGACTTGACACCGGACAATTGCTAAGTTAATGACACAGGTTACTTAATGAGGGTTAGTGTAGTGGTATCACGACGGGTTCTGGCCCCGTTAACATAGGTTCGAATCCTATACCCTCAGCCAGAAATATATAAAGGGATTGCAGTTTAATCATTGCAATCCCTTTTTTTGTTTATTTGCGGCTTTTTCCCAAATAGCCGGGCAGGAGTAAGAATTAACCGTTCACCAGGCCGCAGACCAGATCCAGGGCCTTTTCAAGGGGAATCCGGCTCATATTGAGGACCATATGGTAATGAATGGGATCGTTGTAGTCTTGCTTGCCGAATTTGCGGTAAAGATTTTGGCGTCTTTTTTCACCGCCTGCGACAGCGGCCTGTGCCTTTGCGTCAGACAACTTGTAATGACGCTTCATAAAGTCCACGCGGTCCTGTTTATCCGCCACCAGAAGCAGGTGAAACGTATTTTCAAAATTTTCCAGAATATACTGCCCGCCGCGTCCGGTCAGAATTACATTGCCTTCGGCAGCCAGTTTCTGCATCACGTCATAAAGGGCCTGCACATAGATATTTTCGTCCAAATAGCCCTTTCCCTCACCGGTCAGCCGGGCCATGTAGTCGCGTGAAAGCAGGCCGGAGATCATTCGTGAAATGCTGCCGCCGGCAGTTCTTTCCATCGAAATAACGGTATCTTTTGTCACTTGCACATGTTTCGCAATTTCCTGGATAATCTGATCGTCTAAAAACCGGTAATTCAATTTTTCCGCAATCAGATTTCCCAGCGTTCTGCCGCCGGCCCCGAATTGTCGGGAAATGGTTATGGCTGCCATTGCTCCGCTCCTTTTCGGTTTATTGTTCTGGATTGATTTAAATATATCAGAACCAAAGCATCCTATCAATGTAAAATAAGTTCCGGCAATTTTTCAAAATATTGAATGATTTTGAAAATCCGGCGCAAACCGGGCAATAAATGCCCAGGCTTTTGCGGTTGCGCGTTGACAGTTAATACCAATTCTGTCATGAAAGAAATTTCCAATCCGGTAAAGATTATTTCATTTCCCGTAAACAGTTCCGGCATTGGAAACCGCAAGCAGTATCGCATCCTGAACCTTTTTATGTATGAATCGAGATTCGCGTATGAAAGTTGCGCTGATAGCTCCGCCATATCCGCTGGAAGAAGCCCCGTCCCCGCCTTTGGGCATTTGTTATGTTGCCGCGGCCTGTGAAGCGGCCGGGGCCGAAGTGCGGATTATTGATTACATCGTCAGTGAGTATACCCCTGAAAAATTATGGCGCCTTCTCGATGAATTTGCGCCGGATGTGGTGGGGGCCACGTCGGTGACGCTCAATTTTCTGGCCGGGGCTGAGATTTTAAAGGCGGTGCGGCAGCATTGTCCGTCGGTGGTGACGGTGATGGGCGGCCCCCATGTGTCATTTGATGCCAAAAATACCCTGACCCGGTATCCTGAAATAGACGCCGTTATTATCGGAGAAGCGGAAAACACCCTGATGCAGTGGCTGCCGGCCGCCAAAAACCGGGCGGCATGGCATGATATCAAAGGGCTGGCATTTTTTGAAAATGAAGAATTTATCGCCACCGGTCCCGGAGAGCTGATTCGTGATCTTGATGCCCTGCCGCTGCCGTCGCGTCATCTCCTGCCGTTGTCGAAATACAAAGCGCTCGGGTTTCCCATCAGCATTATCACTAGCCGGGGGTGTCCCAATAAATGCATTTTCTGTCTGGGCAGAAAAATGGTGGGGTTTAAAGTCCGGTATCGAAATCCGGTTCGGGTGGCGGATGAAATTGAAATGATTCTTGCCAGTGGGTTTGAGCGAATCAATATTGCCGATGATCTGTTTACCGCCAATAAAAGACGGGTCAAGGCCATTTGTGAAGAAATTATCCGCCGGAACCTGAATTTCGGCTGGAGCGCTTTTGCCCGGGTGGATACGGTGGATGAAGAAACCCTGGCGATCATGCGAAAAGCCGGGTGCGATGCGGTCAGTTTCGGCATTGAATCGGGAAATCCGGAAATGCTGGCCCGGGTCCGGAAAAAAATTACCCTGGATCAGGCCCGTGAAGCGGTGACCGCGTGCCGAAAAGTGGGAATGATTGCCCATGCCTCTTTCATGGTGGGGCTTCCGGGGGAAAATCATCAGACCATGCAGGACTCTTTCGATTTTGCCCGGGAACTGGATATTGAACACGGGTATCATTTTCTTTCGCCCTTTCCCGGAACAACGGTCCGGGATCATATCGACGACTATGACCTTCAGATTTTAACAGATGACTGGAACCGCTATGATGCCAATACGCCCATTGTCGAAACATCGCAGCTGAAACCGGAAGACATGACGGCGTTTGTTAATCGTGCGTATCAGTCCATTATTCAGACCTGGGAAGAAAAAAAGAAGCGATATGCCGAAGGAAATGCCACCTCCCGGGAAACGCTGGAAGTGGAAAGCGAACAGCGCTTGAAGTTGATTTATCATATCCTGTCCACGGACCTGATTGAAGAAGAGGGTTTTTTGGACGTCTCCGGCGATGGGCCGGCTGCCGCATTGAGCCGCCGGATCGCTTCAAAAGTGGACATGGCGCCGGATTTTGTCGGCCGGTATATCCGGCAGTGGCATGAAAAAGGGTATCTGGGCTTTTTTTATGATAATGAACGGATTAAGTGGGAATGGGTGCCGGTTCATCCGCAGTTTAACTAAGATGAGCACAGGTTAAAAAATGATGGTGCGGTCGTAAGCCGGCCGGGTCCGGCACTGAATATGTGCTTGTGCCAACAAACCGGATATGTTATCAATTAAAAGATAAGTTTAATCATTTTTAATTGGAGATGATACCGAATGAATACAATAGTCCGGTTGTTGTTTACGGTAATAGTTTTTGGCATGGTTTGCAGTTGCACGTCCAAGCTGGTAAGAATCGACTCCAAACCCGCTTTTGCAGACATTCGGATCAACAGTGAACTTGCCGGCAAAACACCCATGTATTACCGATTCTATGATAAATGGTATCCCTGGCCCATGAAGAAAACCGATGATTATATCATTCAGGCGCAGTTGCCCGGATATGAACCCGAAGTGCAGATTTTTCATGAATCCCCGGAGCTGTTGGATATCAGCTATGTACCGGATGCTATCTCTTTCAAAATGCACCCCCTTGCAAATGAAAAAATAGCCGAAGAATAAAGTTTTCAAATCCCAATTGTGTCCTTATTATTATGTGGTGATTAAAAGCGTATTTTATTTTCCCAAAAACCCGTTGGGACGCGCAGGGACATAATGAAAAACCTACCCATACGACAACTATTTAATATCATTACAGTTGCTGTGTTTCTGGTGACTGCGGCCGATGCTTTCGCTGCGGCACCGGCAATCAATGAAAAATCCCGTGATCCGGAAAATTTTGTTTCCCATGAACTGCTGGTAAAATTTCATGCCTGGGCGGATGAAAATGACAGGCAACAGGCCCGGCAAATGGCCGGGGCTGAAATGATAAAAGCAGTTAAAGCGATGCGGCTGGAGTACTGGCGGCTTGGGAAAAATATGGACCCGCTGTCAGCCATTGAAATAATTTTACAACTGCCGGCTGTGGAATATGCGGAACCCAACTATTTTTATTCACCGCAAACCGTGCCGGATGATCAGGATTTTAACCGATTGTGGTATCTGGAAAATACCGGCCAGCGGGTAAACGGCAGTCGCGGGATTCCGGGGGCGGATATTTCGGCAATCGCTGCCTGGGATGTGGAAACCGGCCGCCGCGATATCGTCATTGCGGTGATTGATTCCGGAGTGGCGTTTGACCATCCGGATCTGATGAATAATATCTGGACCAATACCGGAGAAATCCCCGATAACGGCATTGATGATGACGGCAATGAGTTTACAGATGATGTGCACGGATGGGATTTTGTAAACAATGATAACAATCCGTCCGATTACTCCAAAGACCTTTACGGAGACGGCCATGGCACCCATGTGGCCGGAATAATTGCCGCGGAAGGGAATAACGGCATTGGCGCAACCGGGATCATGTGGCAGGCGCAAATCATGCCGCTGCAGATATTTGATCTGTTTGAAGACAGCCCGTTTAACGCCACTACCCTGGTGGTATTGGAAGCTGTGCTGTATGCGGTGGAAAACGGGGCGAAAATTATCAACTGCAGCTTTGGCGGGCCGTCGTTCAGCCGGTTTTTATTCGAAGCCTATCAACTGGCCGGTGAAAACGATATCCTGGTGGTTGCGGCGGCCGGCAATGACGCCCATGACAATGACCGTTTTTTTACTTATCCGGCAAGTTATGATCTGGAAAATATTATCAGTGTGGCCGCCACCGAGCAAAACGATGCGCTGGCGTCTTATTCCAATTATGGTGCGACTTCAGTGGATGTCGCGGCCCCGGGGGGAAGCGGCTCCCGGTCAAACATTTACAGCACAACGCCGCCCCCGCGGGAAATCATGTTTGCAGATGATTTTGAAACCTCAGGGCAATGGGTGACCGGCGGTGAATATGAATCCTGGGCAACGGTTTATAGTCAAGCGTTTAACTCCACGGTGGTCGTTGATTCGGTCAATAATTACCATGAAAATGAATTCTCATATATCCGGACCGCTGATCTGATTTCAGCTCAGAATTTTCGCGGGTTGAACCTTCAGTTCAGTATTTTATATGCGCTTGAGACCGGTTTCGATAATGTAAATGTTGAAATTTCCGACTTCTCAAAAGGCGGCTACGAAACAATTAACACGATTACCGGATTTTCGGCGGGCATCGAGCGCCAGGTCATCTGGAGCAATGATGCGGATTTTGATGATTTCTATTTACGGTTCAGCCTGCGTTCTGATGAAGATACCAATTATGACGGTGTTTACCTGGATGATATTTCCCTGAGCGGTATCAGGTGGGTATTTTCAGGCAATGAGTATGGGTATAAAAGCGGTACTTCCATGGCCACCCCGGTAGTGGCCGGCGTCGCCGGTCTGGTCTGGTCGGCCAGCCCGGGGTTAAGCTATGCAGACGTCAGGCAGATTATTATGGCATCGGTTGATCCCCTTCCTGATCTGGCAGGCAAGCTGATATCCGGCGGGCGGGTCAACGCCGAAGCAGCGGTTCTGGCCGCTGTCGGATTGCCGCTCCCGGTTCCGGATACCGAAGCGGATGTCAAACCGGATACCGGACCAGATACCGAACCGGATACTTCGGATTCGGACAGCGGCAGCGACGGGGGGTGTTTTATCTCTTCATTTCGTTTCCGGTGATTTTCCGGTTTATCTGTTTTCTTTTTCACCGACCGGATAGAACACGATCCAATGCCCGCTGCAACTGATCCAGTGCATACGGTTTGGCGACAATGCCCCGAAACCCGTATGCATCATAATTCGCCATAACCGGATCCTGTGCATAGCCACTGGAAACAATGGCTTTTGCGTGGGGGTCAATGGCAAGCAGGGCACGGATCGCTTCCAGTCCGCCCATCCCGCCCCGGATGGTCAGGTCCATGATGACCAGGTCAAAAGGGGTGCCGGCCGCCATGGATTGCCGGTATTTTTTCAGGGCACTTTTTCCGTCGTCCGCGGTTTCAACCTCATACCCGATCGCCCCCAGCATCTCCGCGGCAATCTCGCAGATCACCTCTTCGTCGTCCATTACAAGTATCCTGGCCGTTCGTGGACAGGTCAGGCGTTTTGTCTGTCGATGCTTTGTTCCCGGCGGCTGCGCTTTATGGGAAGCCGGCAGGTAAAGGGTAAAGGTTGTTCCCTTGCCCGGTTCCGAAGCAACACGGATAAGGCCGCCATGCTTTTTAATAATTGAATAGACGGTTGCCAGACCCAGTCCGCTGCCTGCCTGTTTGGTGCTGAAATACGGATCAAATATCAGCTCAATATGGTTCGGGTCGATGCCGATGCCTTCATCCGCCATCGTAATCCGGATATAGTTTCCCGGCTCAAGATTGAGCATCCCGGTCTTTGGAACTTCAAAGTTCTCGACTGTTATATAAAGATGACCGCTGTCGGGCATGGCCTGATCCGCATTAATGGTGAGGTTGGAAAACACCTGCTGTATCTGCCCCTTGTCCACCTCGGCCCGCCAGAGATTTTCGGCGATGCGGAAGACCGGTTTGACATGACTGCCGGAAAGATCAAAAAGAACCATTTCCTCAATAAACCGCCCAAGGTCGGCATCTTCCTTGACCGGGTGGCCCCCTTTGGAAAAAGTCAGCAGCTGGTTGGTCAGGCGGGTTGCCCGATCCATGGATTTTTCCGCTTTTTCAAGGGATGTGAACGCGGGATGGTCATT
Organism: Desulfobacteraceae bacterium; assembly: GCA_011390415.1. Lineage (GTDB taxonomy): Bacteria > Desulfobacterota > Desulfobacteria > Desulfobacterales > Desulfosalsimonadaceae > SURF-3. The sequence continues at coordinate 24,929 of JAABSL010000324.1, read as the reverse complement.
TCCCAGCATTAACTTGGCAATTGAAATATTACCGAATAAACCCGTCAGCACATTGTTAAAATCATGGGCAATCCCGCCGGCGAGGATGCCGATGCTCTTCAGCTTATCTATCTTTTGCAGCTGTGCTGCCGATTGTTTGCGAGCCGTTATGTCTGTATGCACCCCGACCAGCGCCACGAGTTTTCCGTCTCTTTCCACGGGATAGGCCCGAAGAAAAATATCCAGCACTTCATTGTTTTTTCCATACATGGCAACATCACCGCGCCATTCATTTCCCGCCATGATGGTTTTGAAAATTTCCCGCCCGGCGGTTTCATCAACATAGAGTGTTTCCGGCGGATCATTTCCAATATCGCCGAACATTTCACTGAAGGTTTGGTTCTGATAGTAATGTTTTCCCTCAGGCGTTGCCATTCCGATGGCATCGGTTGACGAATCCAGCGCTTTTTTGAAATCCTTGATCTCTTTTTCAGCCTGTCGTGAACGGACCAGCCCGTAACTGACGCCCAGTAGGGCAGCTGTCAGAAGCACGCCCAATGGCACCATGAACCAGATCAGTTTCTTGTGCTGTTCATAAGAAGAAGTCGGCTGATGATATATAGCCGCATTTTGTGGAATCTGAGACAAAGAGATGCCATGGCGTTTCAGCTGTCTGAAATCAAAAGTCAGCTGCGCCGGGGTGTCGTATTGAATCGGAATATCTTCCGGACGGGTGCCGTTTAAAATAGCCAATGCTTTTCGTCCGGCTTCAATGCCCTGATCAATGCCGGTAACCAGATATCCGCCGACAGCGCCCTTGCCAAAGCTGAAATCCCAGGCAACGTAAACCGGTCTTTTTGAATTTTCAGAAACCAGTTCTGCGCCTATGTCATATTCTAAAAATACGCCATTCTTATCACGAAAAAAAAACGTGTAGAGCACAATGGTTTCTTTGTCGAGAATGTGCAGTGATTCGATTAATTCATCAACGCCGACATCGTAGATTAACTCTAATTCCGGCATTAACGCTGCTTCCGGGCTGCGACCGTTCCGGTCGGCCCGGATTTTTCCGACTTCTTCCTGGATACGCTTTCCGGTGGTGGTGTTGTCGGTAATGATGACTATTTTTCGGCAGTCAGGATGGATTTTTCGGATCAGGTTGAGGTTGGCGTTGATATCGGCCTGTTCGTTGACACCGGTAACATTGGGCATTCCTTCCAGGCGTTGCCGCTGCAGGTAATTGACACCGCAAAAAATGAGCGGGGTGGACCCAAATATCTGCTCTCTGTTTTCACTGACAAAATTAAAGGCATTATCATCGGAAACAATCACTGCATCATATTTATGTCTGTTGTGTTTCAGGCTGAGGATTTGAGAAAGCAATTTCTGGTAATCAGAACCAAATTGCCGTTTGGTATCCATGTAATCGATGTGAAGTTCAACGCTGCTTCCGCTAAAGGCCCGCTGCACGCCATTTGTTATTCCATCGCTCCACAAATACCCGTTATGATAAGAGTTTAGCAGCAGGACATTTTTCGACGGCTCCCCGGCACAGATGGTGCCTGATATGCCGCTAAAGAACAAAAACAGAAAGGCTATCCGGATATACCTCATTGAAGATGTTCCCCTTAAATTTTTTGGCGCTGAAAATTTTTTAATACCGATTAAAAATCATACACCAGCGTCAACGCGGTTTCCGTATCGGTCTTTTCCGTGTCTGCCGGGACATCGGTGTTGTGGTTTACCGTATATGCGGCTTTCATGGACAAAGCGCCCAGAATCTGGGATTTCAGGGCCGTGACGGATTTGGTGTTGGTATTGTCCGAGCCGGTGACGACGGTAAGATCCTGCTGAAAGGAGACCGAATCGGAAAATTTGTAGTTGAACATGGCATATCCGCGGAGTATGGCTTCATCGTTGGCATCCCCGCCCTCTACTTTGTCATACCGGTAACCGGGGCCGGCTTCGATGTTGAGTTTGACGGTGTCCGTGTCAATCAGTTTCCGGCCGTAACCGGCGGAATACGTTGTTTTATAATCATATCCGGAAAACCGGTCATCCTCGTAGTCGGCATTTAAAAAGACATAACTGACCGGATTGAATTTGTAGCCGACTTTTGCGGAATAATTGTATTTTTCCGCAGATACCTGGTCCTCTTTTTCGCCGTCTTCTTCAACTTCCTCAGAACTGTAAAGGGCGGCCAGATCGATCTGACCGAGCAAATGGCCTTTTTCATATTTTAAACCGGCTTTGGCGTTTACGGAATCGGTTTCCGAATTACCCGTGGTGATCAGCAGCCCGACTTCCCCGGAACCGGTAATGCTTTTTTCTTCTTCAGCAGAAGCGATGCCTGTGATTAAAAGTATGAATAGCATAATTAATAGGGTTTTGCGTTTCATCTGATCTCCTGTGGTTCGAATGGTATGTTTTTTGGGTTCATTGTCAATCTGTTATCTTGTGACAGGGGCTTTTGCCCAATATGAATTGTGGCAATGCCCAGTGTCAGGCGGCGCCACTGGATTTTATCAAATCCCGCCTGTTTCATAACAGCGGCAAATTTTTCCGGGGGAGGAAAATTAATAACGGAGGCGGGCAGATAATCATAGGCTTTTAAATGTTTTGAGAAAAGTGCGCCGATAAACGGCAGTATCCGTGAGAAATAAAAAAGGTAAAGGGACAAAAAGAACGGGTTGGCAGGGGTGGCCAGTTCCAGGACCGCCACTCTGCCGCCGGGTTTTAAACAATGAAAGAACCGGCGCAAAGCCGTTTCCCGATCCATAATATTGCGGATGCCGAAGGCAATGGTGATCGCATCAAAGGAACCGGGGGCAAACGGCAGATAAAGTGCATTGCCGGCAATCAGTGAAACCGCGGAACGAGTAGGGGGTTGCGTCAGCTTGCGGTGGGCCAGTTTCAGCATTTCGGGGGCAAAATCCACGCCCGCAAGGAGTCCGGGACTGTCGGTCTGGTTCAGGATTTCAATCAGAACATCCCCGGTACCGCAGGCCACATCGAGCACCGCTGCATGTTGCGGCAGGCGAAGCGCGCTGATCATGGTCCGGCGCCAGTAAACATCTTGCCGCAAGCTGAGCAGGCGGTTTAAAAAATCATACCGCGGTGCAATCGAATCAAACATCTCTTTGATAAAATCAAGTTCCATATTGACAATCTGAATTTATGCATTAATGTATCGCCAAGGATAATCTGTATCTTCGCTTTCATACCATAATCGCAATTGCTGTCAAAGTGTTTTATAGATAACCGGTATTGTTATTCATTCGGTCGTATCTACCTGGCGGAATGTTTTTTTTTATTATAATTGAATAAGTTAGGGCCTTTTGGAAAATAAATGAGTTCAAAAAGAGATTACTACGAGGTTCTCGGTGTTGATCGCAATGTCGATAATGGCGAGTTGAAAACCAAATATCGAAAAGTGGCGTTAAAGTATCATCCGGACAGGAACCCCGGGGACCAGAAAGCGGAAGATCTGTTCAAGGAAGCATCGGAAGCTTACAGTGTGTTGTCCGACCCGAAGAAGCGACAGGTTTACGATCAGTTCGGCCATCGGGGACTGGAAGGAATGAACGGCGGCTCCGGCGGCGGATTTGAAGATGTGTTTTCCAGTTTCGGGGATATTTTTGAAGATTTTTTTGGGTTTCGTACCAATCGGGGGGGGAGAAGCAGCGCCCAGCGGGGCAATGACCTGCGCTATGACCTGGTAATCGATTTTATGGAAGCGGCATTCGGGTTGGAAACGGAGATCGATATTGAAAAGTACGAGACCTGCCCCACGTGTGAGGGCAGCGGCGCCAAACCGGGGACGTATCCTGAAACATGCGCCCAGTGTCGCGGAACCGGACAGTTTGTCAGAACCCAGGGCTTTTTTTCGGTCAAAAGTACTTGCCCGCAGTGCCGGGGCGCCGGCCAGGTCATCAAGGAACCCTGTCCCCAGTGCCGGGGGCAGCAGCGGATAATCGTCAAAAAGAAAGTATCTTTAAAAATTCCCGCAGGCGTGGACAACGGCTCAAAGCTCAAACTGACCGGTGAAGGGGAACCCGGTGTCCGGGGCGGTCCTCCCGGAGATCTGTATGTATTTATCAATGTGAAACCGCATGAATCTTTCAAGCGGCATCATAACGATGTCATCAGCACCATTGAGCTTTCATTTGTTCAGGCGGCATTGGGCGGCGAAATAACGGTGCCCACCTTAACCGGTGAAGAAACCCTCAAAATTCCTAAAGGGACTCAGTACGCCGATACGTTCCGGCTGCCCGGCCAGGGCATTCCCTCCATCCGTTCAAACATCCGGGGGGATCAGATTGTCCAGGTGGATTTGAAAACCCCCAAGCATATGAGTAAAAAACAGGAAGAGCTGTTAAAGGAATTTGACAGGCTGGAATCTGAAAAAATAACCAAAAAAATAAAACGCCTTTTTAAGGGCGGATCCGCCAAGGCGGCCAAATAAAATTTTCCCGGGCATTCACCGGAGCATCCACCGGACAAGCGGTCAGGAGTTGAATTCTCTTAAACCGGTGCCGGTTGTGCTGATATGCCGGCCCCGTTTTAAAACCCGATAGAACAGGATAAATTATAAAATGTATGAATTGAAAGTCGTCTCCCGTTTTGCTGCCGCGCATCAGTTGAAAATGGTTGCGGAAAAGTGTGAAAATCTTCATGGCCATAACTGGCGGGTGGAACTATATATTGCCGGCGAAGAACTAAACAGTGCCGGTGTGTTAATGGATTTTGGCGAAATTAAAATTCATTTGAACGAAATCATCGATTCTCTGGACCATAAGTATCTGAATGAACTGAATTTGTTTGATGACGGCAATCCGTCGTCTGAAAATATTGCCCGTTATATTGCCGAAACCATGCAGGCCAAGATTTCCGTTCCCGGTGTCGGCGTTTCCCGGGTTGGGGTCTGGGAGTCGGATGATTCCTGCGCCACGTATATTATGCCGTAAAAAAAAGCCCGCATGAATGCGGGCTTTTTTTAATCCAATCAATGTCTTTTCTATTTCTTATAGACGGCCATTAATTCATCTCTTGTGATCAGGGAGACCACATCCGGTACCAGTTTCTGTATGGCTGCGATGCCGCCCTCCTGCCGGTCAACCAGCACAATAATCCGTTCGACCTTTATGCCCTCCATGCGGGCGCGCTCAATCGCCTTGATTGTGGAACCGCCGGTGGTCACCACATCTTCAACAATGGCGACCCGGTCCCCGGCCGCCAGGTCACCTTCGATCCATTTGATGATGCCGTGATCCTTCTGGTCTTTGCGGATGGAAAAGGCTTTGACCGGTTTTTTCTTAATTTCGGAAACAAAAGAGGCGGCCATGGCAATGGGGTCTGCACCAAAAGTAAGACCGCCGACGCCGTCGACATCCAAGTCACGGATGGCGTCAAAAACGAGATGGCCGATCAGGTACATGCCCCGGGGACTCAAAGTGACGGGCTTGCAATTGACGTAAAAACGGCTCAAGGTGCCGGATGCCAGTTTAAACGAGGGCGTTTCGGTGTATTGAAAAGATTTTTCGCACAGCAGGTCAATCAGTTCCTGTTTCATTTTTAAAATTCCTTTTAGCCGGCAGCAATGATCATCGGTAACCGGTGATCCGCCATTGACGCCCGGCAAAAATTGTTGATTGTATGGGAAATCTTCGATAAATAAAATAACCCCCACTGAGTGGAAGAAGCTTTTATGGGATCAGTGGGGGGAGCAAGAAAAACTGGAAACAGCACTCCTTGACTCGAAGATCAATTATCAATAAAACCGGACCAGGTCAACGAAGAAAAGATTTAATGTGTTCGACCCTCATCAGGGAAAGGTTTGAAATGTATCCTGACCAGGAAAACAATCTGATCATCCGGATGTTTAATGTCACCAAGCGATACGGCAAGATGGAAGCGTTGCGTAATTTAACCCTGGATGTCCGGAAAAATGAATTTGTTTTTGTGACCGGTCCCAGCGGCGCTGGCAAATCCACGATGATCAAGCTTCTGTATCATGGGGAGACCGCTTCATCCGGCGCCATTCTTGTTGACGGAATGAATCTGGGCCGGATTTCAAGAAAACAGGTCCCCCGGCTTCGCCGCAAATTCGGGGTCATATTTCAGGATTTTAAGCTGATTCCCACAAAAACGGTGTTTCAGAATGTGGCACTGGTCTTAGAGGTTGGCGGATTAAAGCCCAAAGAAATTTATCCCCGGGTCATGGAAGTTCTGACGTATGTGGGGATTGATGACCGGGCTGAAGAATTCCCGCCGGTGCTGTCAGGAGGGGAGAAGCAGCGGGTGGCGGTTGCCCGGGCAATGGTGGGGGTGCCTGAAATTGTTCTGGCCGATGAACCCACCGGCAGCCTGGATCCGGAGTCCGCGGCACACATTTTCCGGTTGCTGCAGGCCGTTCATAGAAGCGGGGCAACGGTTATCATTGCGACCCATGATCAGCAGATGATCCAAAACCATAACGGCAGGGTGGTCCGGCTGGAAAAAGGCCGGATGGCCGGCCCGGATTAGACGGGAAACCTTATTCATGCTGATATTCGCTGCCCGGCGGGCGATTACGGATATTGTAAACAATAAGTTTTTGCATATGGTGAGCATTGCAACCATTGCGTTGTCGGTTTTTATTGTCAGCGCGTTTTCGCTTTTTTTCAATAATGCCACCGATTTTCTGGATGCATGGCAAAAGGGCATCCGCATTATCACGTATTTAGACGATACGGCGGCAGAATCCCATCAGGCCGATTTAAAGCAACGCATCGAAAGCTTGGACGGTGTCGCCGCCATTGCATTTATTTCCAAAGACGATGCGTACCGGGACCTGCAGCAAAAGATCGGTCAGCAGTCTTCGCTTCTGGAAAGTCTGGATAAAAATCCCCTGCCGGATTCTTTTGAAATCACCCTGGCAGATTCCTTCCGCAATCTTGAAGACATTGAAAAACTGGCCCAAACGATTGCCCAACTGCCGTATGTCGACGATGTGGAATATGCCCAGAAGTGGCTGTATCGGTTCAGCGGTATTTATAATCTTTTTAAGGTCACCGGCCTGGTCCTGGTGAGTATTTTTTTCATGGCCACCCTGCTCATCATTGCCAATACCATCCGGCTGATCATGTATTCCCGGCGGGAAGAAATTGAAATCATCAGAATCATCGGAGCGGACGAGGAATTTATCAAATACCCGCTGTTTTTCGCCGCTGTGGCCCAGGGTTTTTTGGGCGGAATTGCCGGTATATTAATGCTTTATCTGGCATTTGCCCTGACAATACCGAATTTTGCCCCTGAAACGATCTTTGCTTTTTTTGAAATACGGTTTATTACCATCAGGTTCGCTTTGACAATCGTTTTATGCAGCATGATAATTGGATGGGTGGGGTGCTATTTTTCAATCAGAAAATTTTTAAAACTCTAATCTGTGTCGGCATCCTTTTTTTCTGCCTGATCTGGGCACCGGCGGGGCAGGGATTTGAAACCCGGGAAATCGGGGTCGTCGCGACAGACCGCCTGAATATGCGTCACGGCGCGGGGACGGGATATCCGGTCATCAAGGTGCTGGAAAAAGACGCCCAGGTCCGTGTGCTGGCCCATGAAGGCGACTGGCTCCAGATAATACATGAATCGGATGTGGGATATATCGCAGACCGCAGTCGATATATAAAATTATATACCATTCATTCCGTAAGCGACGGCCGTCAGACGGATCTGGACATTGCCAGGACCCGGGCAAAAGAGATTGAGCAAAAAGTCCGGCAGCAGACCGAGGAAGTGGCCCGATATAACCGGAAAGAAAAACAAATTATTGACGCGCTTCACAAAACCGATCAGGCCCTCAGCCGCGTCCGGCAGCAGATGGCGGTTATTGAATCCGACCTGGCCGCCGTGGCGGGCCGTATTTCAGACATGCAAAAGGAAGTGGATCAGGCGCAGCAGAGCATGGATCAGCGCAGCGGATATGCGGTGAATCGCTTGATTTCGATATACAAATTACATAAACTCGGCGAATTGAACCTGCTGGCCTCGGCAACCTCACTGTATGACCTGATGCAGCGGCGGTCAGCGGTTGAGAAAATATTAAAGTATGACCATCAGGTGATCAGTCAGATGGCAGCGGAAAAAAACCATCTGGCCGCCCTGGTCGATGCATTGAATGTTGAAAAAAACAAAAAAGAAAACCTGAACCAGGCGCATCGGGCGGCTGCCGCGGAACTGGAAAAAGAAAACCAGCAGCGCCAGGCCCTGCTGGTTGAAATTAAGCAGAAAAAAACAAACCGCCTGGCCACAATCAAATATCTGAAAAATGCGTCCATCCAGCTGGACAAAACCATTACTGCCCTGAGCGCGGAAAGCGGTTCCGATCAGCAAAAGAATAACAATTTTTCCGCTTATCAGGGCTTGCTAAAAATACCGGTTGACGGTAAAGTTATTTCAAAATTCGGGAAATATATTGAGCCGCAGTCCGGGATTTCGAATTTTCGCAGTGGCATTGAAATAGAGTCCCGGCCGGGCGCCCCGATACGCGCTGTATTTTCCGGACAAACAATATATTCAAGCTGGTTGAAAGGTTACGGTAATGTGATTATAATTGCACACGGTAAAAATTATCATACCGTTTATGCACATGCCGAAGAACTGTTCAGGGCAAAAGGCGAAAAAGTGGAAACCGGAGAAGTCATTGCCACAGTCGGTGATACCGGCTCAATGACGGGTCCGTCGCTTTATTTTGAAATCCGCCATCAGGGGAATCCTGTTGATCCGCTTGAATGGATAAATAAAAGTTAAAAGGAGATCCTAATGATCCAAGAAAAGAAGCAATGGTTAAAAAGCGGGCTGTTCACCCTTCTTGTTGTTTTTATGGTCGTATCCGCAACCGTGGCGTTTGTCACCGCCAAACCGGACAGCGAGACCTATGAAGGGCTCCGGCTTTTTACCGATGTGATTGCTGAAATTGAAAATAATTATGTTGAAACGGTGGAAACCAAAGAGCTGATTGAAAAAGCCATTGAAGGCATGGTCCACAGTCTGGACCCCCACTCGTCTTTTCTGCCGCCGGAAGCGTTTGACGATCTGCAGACCGAGACCAAGGGAGAATTCGGCGGCATCGGCATTGTGATCACCATGCGGGACAAGCGTTTGACGGTGATTTCCCCCATTGAGGGAACACCGGCATACAAAGCCGGCGTCCAGGCACAGGATATTATTGTCAAAGTCGACGGTGAGCCGACCAAAGACATGATGCTTTGGGAAGCTGTTAAGCTGATGCGGGGTGAGCCGGGAACACCGGTTGAAATAAGCATTTACAGGAAAGGGGCCGCGGAAATAATGGACCTGACGCTGAACCGGGAGATTATTCCCATGGAAAGTGTCCGTTCCTTAACCTTAAAGCCCGGCTACGGGTATCTGTGGGTAACCAATTTCAGGGAAAATACAACCGATGAAGTTAAAAAAGCCCTGGCAGACCTGGAAAAAGCAAGTGATCCGTTAAAAGGGCTGATTCTGGATTTGCGGGACAATCCGGGCGGCTTGCTGGATCAGGCAGTCAAGGTCTCTGATATTTTTCTTGAAAGCGGCACCATCGTAAGCATCCGGGGACGTGAAGGCAAAGAAGGCGAAGAGTATAAAGCCCGCAATGATGGTTATGCCGGCGATTACCCCATTGTCCTTCTTATAAACGGCGGCAGTGCCAGTGCTTCGGAAATTGTTGCCGGCGCGCTGCAGGACAATGGCCGGGCCCTGGTTATCGGAACGACCACTTTCGGCAAAGGGTCGGTTCAGACCGTCCGACCCTTGCGGGACGGGTATGCACTGAAATATACCATCGCCAGATATTATACCCCCAGCGGCAAATCCATCCAGGCCGAAGGCATCATACCGGATCTGGTGGTCAAACGGCGGATTCTGGATGAGACGGCAGGCGATGGGTTTGATGCCAACCTGATCAAGGAAGGTGACCTGAAGAATCATTTGACGGGGGATGACGAAGAAGGCGAGATAGAAGCCATTGAGGAGTTGATCGAAGACGGAGAAACCGACGCCGGTGCCAAAGCCAAAGACAGCAAAGAAGAGGATCTGACAGAAATTGAAAAGATCGTACGTCTGCGGGATGCGCTTTATGAACACAGTTCCACGGATTCCAATGCACTGCTTCTGGATTCCCAGGTCAACCGGGCATATGAGATTCTTCGGGGGTATGATCTTTTTCAGAAAATGTCCCAAAAATAAAATGGTATGAATTGGTTCGAATTTGAATCAACATACTGGTAAATAAACGGTTAAGGAATCAATTTAGTTTTCAATCTTAATTTTCAAGGGCGCAATGTGTTGCGCCCTTGATTTTTTTTAAATCTGACATTTTTAAAAAGAGACCCGATGGCAACTCAAAAATCCCCACCGTCTAAAAAGAAACCGGCACCAAAGCAATCCGCTGCTCCCGCCAAAAAGGCTGCATCCGGGAAATCAGCGGGTTCGCAGAAAACAGGGGCGGCAAAAAAGAAGCGGTCACCTGCTAAGAAAAAAACGGACACACCCAAAGGCAGAATGGGAGATCGAATTGTTACCCTTCTGACCACATCGTTTTTTGTTATATTTGCTGTTTTTGTGGCGTATGTGCTGCTTCATCCCCAAAAAATAAATAAAAAGCCGGAACCGTTCACAGCGAAACCGGAAAAAGTGATGCCGTTAAAAATAGCCAAGTTTGAAAAACCGGATTTTGAAATTTTTCCCGCAAAACCGATTCCCTCCCAGCGGGCGGCGGCCACCCCCAAAACCGTAAAAAAGGCCGTGGCAGACACCCCTTCGGTTCCTGCGGACCAGCGGCCGGTGCTGGCCATTATCATTGATGATTTTGGATATGATATGGAGATGGCGAAAAAATTTCTGGCACTGGATGTCAATCTGACCTGTGCGGTATTGCCGCATAGTGTTTATTTCCGGCAAATTGCGCAGCTGGCGAAAAAAGAGGGGCATGAGGTCATGCTTCACCAGCCCATGGAACCGAATGAATACCCGTTGATTGATCCGGGGCCGGGGGCGCTGCTGTCGGCTATGACACCGGATGAACGAATCAAGCAGTTAAACGATAATCTCGATTTAATCCCGGGCATTTCCGGGGTGAATAATCATATGGGATCAAAAACCACCACCATGTCGGATGAGATGAACCAGGTCTTTACGGTGCTGAAAAAGCGGGGCCTGTTTTTTATCGACAGCCGGACCACGTCGGCCACGCTGAGTCTGTCTTCCGCCCGGCTGTTTAAGGTACCGTTTGCGGAACGGGACGTGTTTATCGATCATGTGCGCACGGAATCGGAAATCCAGGCCCAGGTGGAACACCTGATCAATATTGCCGAAGTTCATGGCAAAGCCATAGGAATCGGGCATCCATATGAGATAACCTATCAGGTGCTGAAAAAGGCGCTGCCGGATTTGAAAAAGCGGATCCGCCTGATACCCGCCTCGGAAATCGTGGAAGTATTTTAGCGGATTTTTTTTAAAGCTGCGTTAAATATAATTTAAAAAATACTTGCTATTCGGCAATATTATGATAGAAGAGAAATTATTATTAAGGGCCTGCTCTTGAAGTGCGGGCCAGTTTCGTTTCGTCTGAAGGAATTATCCATTTGTTAAAGTGGCATCCTGCAGTCTGGAACCATGAGAATTTTTTTAAAGGAGGATGTTACAATGGCTAATGGAACAGTAAAATGGTTTAACAGCACCAAGGGTTTTGGTTTTATTGAGCAGGAAGATGGCGGACCGGATGTGTTCGTTCATCACAGCGCAATCAATTCAACCGGATTCCGATCACTTAATGACGGAGACCGGGTCTCTTTTGAGATCGAGCAGGGCCAAAAAGGACCGGCAGCAGTTAATGTGACGGTTGTTTAGTGACGCTTGCTTAAAAGTGATGGTTGTTTAAGGCCATTTTTTTAAATAGCTTAAAAGGCATTTCATTGAATTTTCAGTGAAATGCCTTTTTTATGTTAGCCTTGAAACAATGGCCACCCATTCATCTTCTATCCGCACCTCAAGAATTTCAAACCCGCAGGCCTGCAGTTTTTCTTCCACCATTGCCTGTTTCGGTTCAATGATGCCGGAGCAGATGAAAATTCCGTCCGGCTTTAAAACGCAATGGACATCGTCTAACAGGGTTACGATGATTTCCGACAGAATGTTGGCGGTCACCAGTGAATACTCAGCGGTTACACTGTTCACCAGATCTCCGGTTTTTGCTTCATAGATTTCCGGCGCGATATGGTTTTGGATCAGATTTTGCCGTGCCACGGACACCGCCATTTCATCATTGTCGATCCCTGTCATGGCCCTTGCGCCGAGTTTTGCCGCGGCAATCATGAGGATTCCGGAGCCGGTGCCGATGTCCAAGAACGTGTCTTCCGGCTGAATGTATTTTTCGATCAGGGCGATGCACATCCGCGTGGTGGGGTGGGTCCCGGTGCCGAATGCCATTCCCGGATCGATCTCTATGATAATTTCACCTGGTTTTGCGGTATATTGCCGCCAGGAAGGGTTGATGACAATGGTGTCCGTGATTTTTTCCGTAAAAAAATACTGTTTCCAGGATTCGGCCCAGTCCTGTTCGTCAATATCATGGTAACTCACCTGAAAGCTCATGGTCAGGGTTTGCTTCAGGCGGGCCAGCCGGTGTTCGAGCATCCGGCATCGCTCGGGCAGCTGCCCGTTTTTAGGAAAATACCCGATGACCGCATTTTCTTTGAAAATGGTGACGTCGTTTTCCGCCCAGTCAATCCCGGCTTCCGCTTCAGGCGATTCAACGATTACCCCCTGGAGCCCGAAATCATAAAATATTTCAGAAATAAGATCTGCGGCAGCAGCGGCATCTGAAGATTCAAATACAATTCTGGCTTCAACATATTTCATAGTTCGCCGGCTTTCCATTCCTGCGGTCGCAGTATTTTTTCCAGTTCCAGAAGATTTTCCGTTTTTCCCATGGCAATAACCGTGTCCCCGCTGTTGATGACCGTTTCAAAAGACGGGTTAAACAGCATATCCCCGTCCGGTTTTTTAACGGCAATGATAATCAGGTTGAACTGCTGACGGATTCCGGAATCCTTGAGCATGACATTTGCCAGCCGGGACGACGGCGATACCGGAATCTCTTCCATTTGGATGTCTTTGCGGTTGTAGGCAAAGACAAGATCCAGAAAAGAGGTGACCGACGGCCTTAAAACACGCTGGGCCATGCTGACGGCGCCGATATCATAGGGTGATTCCACCCGATTGGCGCCGGCGGCCAGCAGTTTGGATTTGGCCGCTTTACTGCTGGATCGGGCCACGATAAAAATGGTGGGATTCAGCTGCCTTGCCGTCAATGTCAGAAACACATTGTCAATATCGGTTGCCAGGGCGGCAATCAGTACTTTTGCATTTTTTATCCCCGCTTTTAACAGTGTCTCTTCTTCAGAAGCGTCCCCGCTTATATAGAGCACCCCGTCAGCCTCCATTTCGGAAATCAGGGCTTCATCTTTTTCAACGATGACCATCTTCAATGACGGATCTGCCAGAAAATGTTTGCAAAGGACCCTTCCGATGCGGCCGTATCCGCATACAATGTAATGTTTTTTTAGATGTTCGATTTTACGATTCAATGTGCGTCTCCCCATAATTTCACGGATTCTGCCTTCAACCATGAACTGAACCATCGATCCGGCGACATAAAGAAAAAAAGCAACACCGAAGAAAACCAGTCCGATGGTAAACATCCGGCCTAATTCGCTCAACGGATGAATTTCACTGAACCCGACGGTGGTAATGGTGATAATGGTCATATAGATGGCGTCCGTCAGACCCCACCCCTCTATGACCATATATCCGGTAGTGCCTGTTGTGAAAATTATCAGCAAAAGGACTATGGATATGAGGAGATGTTTTGTCGTTTCCATTTCAACCGTTTATCGCTTGGGGTCATGTGAATATTCGCCAATACAATAGAAGCTGCTGCGCGGAAAAACAAGGGATTTTTGTTTAAATTGAATAGTATTAGTTGATATTTTATTTGCAATGCGTTATATTTAATCAATGTTAAAAGACCTTAATTAAAGGAAATTTAATGAAGCGGGCTGAACTAATTTATGAAAAATGGCCCGGCTGTCTTTGGCCGGGATTTCAAATTATCTGCCGGCTGTGTGCCGGCGCACAGCATGATTTTTTTTAAAACGGAGGTCATGATCATGGGAAATCGTATTGATCGCAGAACCCATAAACGATTCAAGGTCCGCGAAGAATCATTTGCCTTTATCGAGAATGATTCTAAAATTTTGTGTAAAATAAAGAATATCAGCAAAGGCGGGATTTCACTGGTGACCATCGCCAATGCGGAACATATTCCTGAAATTTTTGATACGGACATCTTTGTGACGGGCCGGGTTTTTTATTTAAAAGACGTTCCCTCCAAAAAGATTTCGGAAGCTTATTTAGACAGCAAAAGCCTTTTTACGACATTTGTGAAAAGTCGGGTGGGCATTCAATTCGGGGCGTTAGATAATGACCAGGCCGCTCAGTTGGATAATTTTATAAAAAATCATGCCACCATCGAGGATATGTCGGATTCTTGATCGGTTTAATTCTGGTTTTACTTTTCGTCTCTGCCTTTTTTTTCGAGCGATTTGTAAAATCCAGCCATTTCATACATGTATTGCGGCCGCGATGTGGATAATGCCTCCCGGGCAGCCGGGTCGTCAAGATTGGCCGGCATGCCGATTTTTTTGGGGGTAATGTATTTTAGAGCCGCCGGCGTGATGATCGTCGGCAGCAGAAGGCCGCCGGCTGAATACTGGCCTTTATTCTGTGTCGTCTGAAGAATCCCTTTCGTAAGAAGCCCGGAAACTACCCGATCCTCCACCGGCATTTCTAAAGTGTTGGCCTGTTGAATATAAAATTCCCGCAATACCGATTTTTCATCTGCGTCAAGCTGTTTGACCGCCTTGAAGACATCCCGCCGCTTTGCGTTCCGGCTGAAAACCGGAGCAATATTAACCCATAGAAATTTAAACACGATCAGGCCGGTCAGCAGAATCAGGATGCCGGCAATGGTTGCGGCAAATGCAAAATAGTCCTGGACAAACAGTCGGATTTTTTGGGGCAGGTAGGTGATAAAATCACGGACTTTTTCGGAAAATGTTTGCGGACCGGTTCTGATGATATTTTCTACGGTGTTTTTATTGATATAAAAGCGCTGGTCGTTGCTCTCGCAATACAGCCGGTCGCCTTCGTCTTTTACCGTGACATCTTTGATGACCTGTCCGTTTTTCAGGATGACAATATCTGCCCACACCAGGGAGGCGGATACTGCCAGAAGGATTAAAAAAAAACAGCCCCAAACAGAAAATCTTTTCATCTTGTTTTCCTGTGGTTATAAATTTGATAAGGTTCTGGCCGGTTTTATCCCGGGCAGATGGTAATTTTCAAATTTGAACATACTATGGTTTGGGTTCCTTGTAAACCAGACCCTGACCCCGTTGCCAGCAATCCGGTTGCCAGCACATTGCCCGAAAGGTCCCCCACAGCCTGCCAAAAATTATGTTGTGATTTTACGGATGGTTGCTATCTGGCCCTTGACACAAGAAAAAAAATACCGGTATACTCGACAACCTGAGAAAGCCTGCAGGTGACGCGCTGTATGTCAATTATGGAATTCAGGCACGCCATTCAGGGTCAAATTAAATTAAACACTCAGGTTAAGTCAAAATAAACCGGACAATCTTTTGGGGATAATAATATATGGGAAAATCAGCATTCGCCTTTTGCGTGACCACACTGGCCGTGTGTATTGTCATGGCTTCCATTTCACCGGCGTTCGGACTCAAAAAAGTATCCAAAAGCCCTTACATAGGGGCCATCGTGGTTGATGCGGATACCGGCAGGGTAATTTTTGAAGATCATGCGGATGTCATGGGATATCCGGCCAGTATGATCAAACTGATGAATCTGCTGATTATTCTGGACGGCATCCGGGCCAATCACATCTCTCTGGACGATACGGTCACTGTTTCGGCCAGGGTTTCCCGCATGGGCGGTTCCCAGGTGTATTTAAAGGAAAAAGAAGTGTTTCCCGTCGAAGAACTGATTTATGCCATGATGGTTCAGTCCGCCAATGACGCGGCCCTGGCCCTTGCGACCTATTATACCGGCAGTATGGAAGTTTTTGTGGATCTGATGAATAAAAAAGCGGAAGAAATCGGTATGGAGAATACAAAATTTTATTCCGTGCACGGACTGCCGCCGTCCGGTAAAAATAAACCGGATGTCACCACGGCGCGGGATATGGCCATGCTCAGCCGGGAGTTGTTGAAATATCCCGAAGCGTTAAAATATACGTCAACAAAGGTACGCAAGTTTCGGCTGGATGCACCGGAACCGTTTATCATGCGTACGCACAATCATTTGGTCAGGGATTTCGAAGGGTGTGACGGGCTGAAAACCGGCTATTTCTATGCTGCCGGTTTTTCCATTGCCGCCACCGCCCAAAAAAATGATGTGCGGGCCATTGCAGTGGTTTTAGGGAGTCCCTCCAGTAAAGAACGGAATAAACACGCCCGCCTCCTGCTTTCCAAGGGGCTGATGGAAATACTGCTCAATCCGCCGCCGCCGGCAGTCGCTGAAGAAGAACCAGTGCCGGCCGAAGACGACCCCAAAACGCCCGAACCGGAAGCCGAATATGTCCGTATCCCCAAAACACTATTTAATGTGGTGGTATCCGTAAACATTGCCATTGTGGTGATACTTTTCGGAGCGCTTTATTTTCAGCGGTCTAAGGAAACAAAACTGAGATAGCGTCTTTGCCGGAAGGCAGCACCTTGGGCGGTTTTTTTGTTTCAAACAGACGCAATGTTTTTCAGCAGCCGTCTTCAGCTGCAGACCCCGGTCCGCCCAGGGGCCGGAAGCATTTTTTGCCTGCACCGCACACCGGACATTTCCAGTCTTCCGGCGTTTCTTCAAATTTCGTGCCTTTGGAAATTTTAGCTTTTCTGTCTCCCCGGTCCGGGTCATAGATGCAGCCGCAATTGACTGTCTGGCATTGGTACATGTCCTCGGGGTTGGCCATTGTGTTTCTCCTGTTAAATAAGAAAATCAGCCTTTATCTGATGTATCAGATGGTGTTTCGGAAATGCTTATGGTCTCGGAATCTTTTTTTTCTGTCACCTGACAGGAATTCCGCAGTCATGTGGATATCCCGAGTTTCGGCAGCAGATACAGCTGCAGAAAAAAATAAACACCAATAAACAGGAAGAAAAGAGCAAAAGCTTTCATTAATTTATCCTTTTTTAAATGTAAAAGTCATGAAAAAAATATTTTTGGTCGGGTTTAAATTACAACTAATTTAATCATGATTAATCATTTTTCAATACTTGGGCAAAATGGACAGCCAAAAAGCGGTTTGATAAAATCCCAAATGTCAAAAATGGCTTGAAAACCGGTTTTTGTTTTTTTAAAATACAGAATACAATTTCTATTTTCCTCATATCCCGGCAACGTCCGCATCGCGTTCTTACCCCCTGAATCTCTCCGGCTGAAACAAGCAGCAACGTTGAGTGTTTCAAGTTTTGAAGAAATTGACACCGCTGCCATAAATAACCTCAAAAAAGGAGGGCATTATGTCTATTGTCATGATTTCAAGAGGGGCACATCACAGGGGAAAAGAGGTGGCGGAAAAAATCGCCTTAAATCTCGGATATGAATGTCTGTCCCGTGATATTCTGCTCGAGGCGTCCCGAAAATATAATGTGCCGGAAGTAAAACTCAAAAAATCCATGGAACGGGCCCCGAATTTTTTTGAAAGACTTGGCTTTGAAAAGGAAAAATATCTTTCATATATGCAGTCCGCCCTTTTAAGTCACTTAAAAAAAGACAATATTGTGTATCACGGGCTGGCCGGGCATCTTTTTGTGCAAAATATTTCTCACGCTTTGCTGGTGCGCCTGATTGTGGATATGAAGGACCGGGTGGCTTACTGCATGCAGTCGGAAAATGTGTCGAAAGAGCACGCCTATGCCATGCTCCTGAAGCTGGATGACCAGCGCAAAAAGTGGGGGCTCTACCTTCACGGAACAGATATCACGAACCCGGAACAATATGATATGGTGGTTAATATCAACCGGCTGACAGTCGATGACGCAGCGGAAGTCATCTGCAGCTTGGTCCGCCGGGAAAAATTTCAAACCACTGAGGTTTCCCGCCGGAAAATGGCGGACTTTGCCATGGAAGCAGAGGTAAAGGCCGCGCTGATGGAGGTTCAGCCGCCGAAGCAGGTTTCCGCCCATAACGGCATTGTCTCGGTCCAGGTCCAGGCAAATATGTTCAAAGATGACAAAATTGCAAAAATCGTGGAATCGCTGAGCCGTTCCGTTGAAGGGGTGCAGGAGGTAAAAACCGAGGTTCTGCCGTATATCCAGCCGTTTGAGTAAAAGACCAACTTAGTTTCTTATCTCTGATTTTTGTGTTTTTTTTTGCCAAGCAATTTTAAAATTTCAAAAAGTGTGAAGTGACTAAAGTGATCTAAAGTGCCTAAAGTTATGGACTGCGCGAAACGCGCGATCATTTGTAAAATAAAAATTGAAAATGCCGAAGGCATTAACCACAACTTTAGCTCACTTCAAACTTTAGCTCACTTTTAACTTTTCCGGTTTATCCGGGGTAGGGATGAGGAAGAAGAAAAGCTATCCGACCATCTTCATGGGTTCGGGCAGGCAGCGCGTGGATGTGTCCAGGTAGATCGGCGACGGATTCCGGAACCCGGCCAGCAGGGGCAGCCGGTGAAGCAGCTGGATGTACTGAGCGGACTGCTTGTCTGCGATCTTGTCCAGTACCAGAGAGACGGGAAGCTGTGTAAAGGTCCGGATGGAATCCACGCATAAAAATATTCTGGGAATGCCTTTGTACAGGTTTAAATAGGTCCCGACAATTGCGGAAATGGATCGGGATAAATGAAGGTATTCGCTTTTAACCACCAACCCCAGATGCTGGGTGTTGGACATCAGGTGCAGCACCACCTGAAGACGGCGATGCATTCCGGTTATCCCCTCCCGCCGGAGCTGAAAGATAAACGGCGAGGTCAGCTGAACCACTTTTTTCTTTTTCAGCGTCTGGGTCAGGGTGCATTTGATTTCCGCCTCCCGCTTCCGGTTCTGCTCGGGATTGGAGCTGATATTGATCAGGGCGGTGGTCAGTAATTCAACATCCGCCGCCAGGGCGCCGGAAATATAATCCCAAAGCGGTTTCCATTTTCCCTCCAGATCCACACAATTGCCCCAGTCGACAAAATACATGTCCCCGTTGGCATTGAACAGCACATTGCCCGGATGCAGATCCCCGTGAAATTCCTGGTAAACAAACGTATGCAGCAGGATGGTGTATAAAAAACGGGATGCGATCATGCGGGCATTTTTATTGCGTTTTTTCTTGGGAATGAAATTTAGAATCTGGGCAATATTGGTGGCGTCTTCGATATATTCCATTTCGATAATACGGTGGGAAGCGGAAAATACCTCCGGAACGTTCCAGACCAGGGAATCTTTGCTTCTTTCGGCAAACCGTCTCTGGCTTTCGGCTTCCTGCTCAAAATTGAGTTCCCGCTGAAAACCGGTCACAAATTCATCCGCCTGCTGCTGAATGGCTTCCAGAAACGGCGCCAGTTTGGAATGAGGGGCCCAGTAATGGCTGCTGATAATGGCCACCCCGATGACGGTCCTTCCCAGTAAGAATTCCCTGTCCAGGCCGTTTCGGGCAATTTTGACGATGATGGGTTTGAGTTCTTCCCGGCCGTTCCGGACAATCGGTTTTTTGGCCAGGTATACGGACCCGATGGAGCCGGACTTGAGCGGATTTTCAACATCAAAATCAAAATAGCACTCATAGGGTTTTTTCCCCAGGCTTTCTTCAAAGGCTTCGTAAACCTCCTCCGGTGACATGGGGGGCACGTCTTCCTGGAAAACCAGCAGTTCCCTGGCAATTTCTTCCGGCAGAAAATCCGCGTTTGCCGCCGCCACCTGGGCCATTTTGATAAAAAACGGGCCGAATTCATGCACCATGCTCACGACAATCTGGGCCTGGGCTTTAAAATCCTTGGGATCGGTCTGGAAAAAGGGTTTAATGTACCGCAGGGCTTTTATCTGGCGCCGGATAATCACCAGGTCGCCGCGCACGACGCCCACGCGCTGCAACAGGTCGTTGACAATGGTTTTGTTCAGCCGTTTGGTTTCTTTCAAAAGATTGATGATTTCAACGATCAGCGGTTCATAACATCTGAGAATGATCCGGGTGATGTCTAAATTTAATTCCGCCAGGCCTTTGAGTTCCGGCTCACTGAAAAGTTCGTCAAAAAACGACCAGAATTCGTTGACCACCACTTCCGGGACTTTGATGGGGCTTCGCAAAAGAATCTGTTCCACCACATAACGGATCAGTTTTTCAGTGGATTGTTCGTTGGGGAGCACGTTTTTCCGACGCAGGAATTTTGTCACGGATTTGCTGTGCCGGGTCAGGGGATGATCATACAGGGCAGCAAAAATTTTATCCAGCACGCCGGAAAGCTGTTCCACCGTTGCATTTTCACGGCCGGCCAGCAATTTGATCAGGGGCATCAATGTTTTGGTGACATTGAAGCTGTGGTAGGTGTATAATCCCGTTTCTTTTAACAGCGCAATGGTCTGATCCTGCAGAATTTGTATCTGGGAGCGCTTTTTTGAAGATCCCATTAAAAAAATCTAAGCCGTTTTGAGGTTAGTGAAACAGAAGATGAACAGCAATCACCAGTCAGAATTGTGCATATTTCTGTCCGGACCTTATCAACCGGACGGTTTTAAACCGGAACTTTTAAAATGGAAATGGTGCAAGGCAATTGTCAAAAAAATAAAAAGCGGCTGAAACAATTTGCAGTGATACTGCTATCAAAATCAGAACAAAATGTCAACGCATGGATCAGCGTTCAGATAAGAGAAGCGGATAAAAAAAAATCAGGTTGACCATCAGGCCGGCGCTTTAACGAAAATCATCCGCGCTGATGTTATAGCGCCGCATGATCTGCTGCAGGGATTGGCGTTCCAAACCGCATTCTTTGGCCGCCTGGGTGACATTGCCCCCGGTCTTTTTCAGCAAATTGCCGATATAGTCAAAATTAAACGCTTCGAGAGTCGATTCCTTGGCATCCCTATAGGGGAGGTTCTCAACATATTTTCCGGCGGCCGCCGGTTTTGTCGGAAGGGCGGCTTTTTTATCAAATCCGATATCTTTCGGCCGGATTTCATCGGATTTGGAAAACATGATCCCCTGCACGATGATGTTTTCCAGTTCCCGGATATTTCCGGTCCAGGGATATTCCATGAACATGTGCAGCAGGTCGCCTGAAATATGTTTGGTCGGCTGGTTGAGTTTTGCGCAGTGTTTTGCAAGCAGATGCGTGGCCAGCAGGGAAATGTCCTCCCGGCGTTCCCTTAACGGCGGCAGTTTGATGGGAAGCACATTGAGCCGGTAAAAAAAATCTTCCCGGAATTCTCCGCCGGCGATTTTTTCCTTTAAATTCTGGTTGGTGGAGGCAATAATCCGCACATCCACTTTAACGGTGGCGGTATCTCCTAACGGTTTGATTTCTTTTTCCTGCAGCACCCGCAGCAGTTTGGTCTGAATGGTCGGGCTGACATCACCGATTTCATCTAAAAAAATGGACCCCCGGTGGGCCTCCTGAAACAAGCCCCGTTTATTGCCGGTGGCATGGGTAAACGCGCCTTTTTTGTATCCGAAAAGCTCGCTTTCCAGAATCTGCTCGGGCACGGTGGGGCAATTGACCGGCACGTAGGGGCCTTTGGACCGGTTGCTGAGGGCATGAACCGCCCGGGCGGTCAGGTCCTTGCCGGTGCCGGACTCGCCGGTGATCAGCACGGTCAGGTCGGTGTTGGCCACCATGCGGATGGTCTCAAATACCCGCTGCATGGGCGCGCTTTCACCGACAATATCCTGGAAAAGATGGGCGCTTTCACACACCTTTTTCAGACGGATATTTTCTTTGATCAGGGAGCTGCGCTCCAATGCTTTTTCGATTCGGACAATCAGCGAATCCAGGTCAAAGGGTTTGGTGATAAAATCATACGCACCGATCTTGATGGCTTCCACGGCGGTTTCAATGGACCCGTGCGCGGTCATCATCACCACCGTAAGATCCGGCAGAACCTGCTTGATCCGGTGTAAAAGCGTAAGCCCGTCCATTTCCGGCATTTTGATATCTGCCAGCACCAGGTCGAAATGCTCTTCTTCGATCTGCGCCAAAGCCGCCTTGCCGGAGGCCACCGTCACCACCCGGCAGTCCAGGTCCGGTTCCAGGGTCCGTTTTAACAGGTGCCGCATATCGGTTTCATCATCAACCACGAGTATGGATCGAACGCTCATCCTTTTTCCTTTTTTTCCGAATCCTTATGTACTTACCGGGAGCGTGACAATAAACTCAGATCCTGCGCCGGGGTCACTTTCCACCTCAATATGGCCCCCATGGCTTTTAATGATGCCGTAGCTCACCGCCAGTCCGAGCCCGGTGCCTTCGCCGGTGGATTTTGTGGTAAAAAACGGATCAAAAATCCGGGACATATTTTTTTTCTCAATGCCGTAGCCGTCATCTTTGACGTGAATATGAATTTTTCCGGCAGTGACGTCAAAAAGGGTTTTGATGATGATGGTCCCTCTGTTGTCTGTGGCGTGCCGGGCGTTCATCAGCAGGTTAATCAGGACCTGCTTGATTTTTTCGCCGTCCGCCAGCAGGGTCGGGACATTGGGATCATAGTCCTTTACGATGGTCAGGGCATCCGGCTGTCCCCGGCGCTGGACGAAGGTGAGCACATCCTCTGTCAGGGCATTGATATCCACACGATTCTGCCGGGGCGTTGAACTCCTGGCAAAGTTGAGCAGGTCTTCAACAATGGCTTTGCAGGCTTTGACATGTTTTTCAATAATCTTTAAATCTTCATATTTCTGGGAATCTGGTGCTTCATTCCGGCAGAGCAGCTGGGTATATCCCAGGATAATACCCAGGGGGTTATTGATTTCATGAGCAATGCCGGAAGACAGCTGGCCGATGGATGCCAGTTTGTCGGCCTGGGCGATTTGTTTTTCAGAACGGGCCAGGGCTCTGGTGCGCTCGGCCACCCGCTTTTCTAAGCTTTCATTTAACTCCAGAACCTGCCGGTGGGAACGGGTCAGCGCTTTCTGATCGTCGGAGATCTGGTTGTAGATCTGCCAGATCCGTTCAAAAAAAAGGGTGAAGGAGGCCACGAGAAACAGCAGAAACGTATTGATACTGCCGCTGTAGGGCCGGATCACATCCCATATGGCCCCATGGTCGGATACGATGAGCAGCTGTTTGAGAATATGACCCGCGGACCGGGAAATGGCAAATCCGGCCAGGCAGTAGGATACCCATAACAGGTAGGTCCAGATGACATTGCGCGGTTGCCGGCGGCTGAGCTGGCGGACATGGTAGATGCAGAGAAAGGAAAGAACGATCATGCACAAGGCCCCGACGATATCCACCAGCCAGATGGGCAATGCGGTAATGGTCATTTTTCCGGCCTCCGGGGAAAGACGGTGTGAATCGTCTGATCCGGCAAATACAGCGGATCTGCCGGCGCTGTCCGGTCCGAGGTGCCGGACCGGAGATTTTCATCGCGGGACGCCCGGTTTAAGCGTCTTAAACCGAGATACATGAACATCATTGCCGGAACGCTCCACAGATGATCCATTTTTACCAGGTAATAAAAAACGGCGGTGGATAAATTTTTCGCTTCAATGTTGATATGCCAGGGCCCGGCCCGGGTCACGCGGATCCAATCATAATGTTCATCTATCAGATGGGTGGCAAACGCGTCCAGGGTCCAGATCATAAACAGGAGAGCAGCATACTGGATATACCGCCATGCGGCTTTTTCAATGAGCTTCCGGGTTCTGATCCAGTAGATCAGCAGCCCCATGGAGAACAGGAAGAAAATGTGGGAAATTTGATGAACAACGAGTCCTTCGGGATCACCGTGGGTCTGGGTCGCCAGGGCCGGTGCGGCTGCCAGCAGCACCAGTGCCAGGGCCGGACCTGACCGGCAAATTGTTTGGCGAACGGTGCGGCAAAACAGCCGGACGACCCGATTATTTTTCATGATCCACCGCCGGGACGGTTTTGCCGGGAGCCCTTTTTGACTTAAGCTCCCCTATGCGCATGGGGCGGCCGATGGCTTCCGCATCGGTTTGCATCTGCCGGGCCACGGTAGCAAAAAACGGAATATGGGTTTTTATCCGGGAAAACAGGATGGCCGCCAGGATCAGCACCGGAATGAATGTGGCCAGATAGCCAACCGATCCCAGCCCGAAAACCAGGAATTCCACGTCTACAAACCGGGTATCCATCCATGCCAGGGCAAACGGCACCGGCCACAGAGAGGCCATGCTCATGGCGATACGCGAGAAAAAGAACTTGCCGAATGCGTCATTGGCTACCTTGTTGCTGGCCGTGTAAGCGGGTTTGTTCTTTGCAGTGAGGGCTTTTAGGGACAGGTTGTGCATGCGCACCATTTCCCGGTTGTCTGCGTTGAGCCACGGCCGGTTCCATCGCCAGAGCACAACCTGGGTGATCTGACCGAGTATAATACAGAAAACCGCCAGGCAGAAGGTGCCGAACAGATACCCGGCAATGGGCACCGGAAATACCCGGTAAAGCGAAATCAGAAATGTGTCGATGTAATGAATCATGAAATAGATAACCATTTTAAAAAATGAATAAATCACCACAGAGAGCACAGAGATCTCAGAGAAAAGTGAAGAGAAAATCTTCTTTCTCTGTGTTTCTCTGTGATCTCTGTGGTTAAAAAGGAATGCTAACGATGAACCGCCTGAAAACTGCATTTGAAACATTGGCCAAAAACAATGAAAAGGCCCTGGTG
>JAABSL010000323.1 GCA_011390415.1 Desulfobacteraceae bacterium | reverse complement strand
GCCGTCTGCTTTGTCCGAAATGCTCCTGGCAGTGGATTATTATTTTGACACACCCAAAGAAATTATCCTGATCACGCCCGTAAAAACGCCGGAAGCGGAAGAAGCAGGGAAAGCGGCAAAAGCGTTTGCCGACAAATTCCGGGACCGGTTTATCCCCAACCGGATTCTGGTCGTGGCGGATGAAAACCAGGCAGACGACAATGCAGAAATCATCCCCCTGGCTGCCGGCAAAACAGCAGCCAACGGCACAGCTACCGCCTATGTGTGTGAAAACGGCACCTGCTCGCTGCCGGCCCAGACCCCGGAAGAATTTGCCGAACGGCTTTGAGTGCAATGCTCCGGACTCCGATCATATGGTTTGTAGTGACGCCGTGAGGTATTTTATTCTTTTCCTCATGGGCGCACTACGAACCTTCGTTGATGCGCAGAATGCACCCTACCTTTGAGCAATTTTCAATTTTCCGTTTCCAGGTTCCCAGACTCGCTTGACAAGATCTGAGGTCACACCTGCATAAAGATTGCCGGAATGAGAGATGATGTTTTATTCGGCTTATGCTTCGGTCAGGACCTGATGCACTTTGTCTGCCAGATTTTTCATTGAAAACGGCTTTGGGAGAAATTGAACACCCTTTTCCAGAACTTTTTGATTTGCGATAACATCGGACGTATAGCCGGATATGAAAAGACATTTCAGGTCCGGTTTGAGTTTACGTATCTTTTTTGCCAGATCCCGGCCGTTCATCCCCGGCATGATCACATCCGTAATCAAAAGATCCAGCTCAGTTCCGTGTGCGTGTGCCAGGCGGAGGGCGTCGTCCGGGGTAGAAGCAACCAGCACTCTGTAGTTCAATATTTCCATCATTTTCCGGCTCACATCCAGAATCACCGACTCGTCTTCCACCATCAATACCGTCTCGCCGTGGCCTTTGGGCATTTTTTCCGTTTCGGCAGGCATAATTTCGGCCGTCTTTCCGGTAAACCGGGGAATATACACCCTGAATGTTGATCCGTTCACCAAATCACTGCGGACATCGATAAACCCTTCGTTTTGTTTAACAATTCCATACACTGTGGCCAGTCCCAGGCCGGTTCCCTTTCCCACGGCTTTGGTGGTAAAAAAAGGTTCAAACAGATTGTCAAGAACGGCCTGACTCATGCCGCTGCCGTTATCGCTGACGCTCAGCATCACAAATTCCCCGCATTTGAAATTCGGATGCCCAGCGCAACGGGACGCATCAAACACGGAATTTCGGGTCTCAATGGTGATTTTGCCGACACCGGTAATTGCGTCCCGGGCATTGACGCAAAGATTTACCAGCAGCTGATCAATCTGGGAAGGATCTATTCTCACCGGCCACAGGTCAGTTCCCGGCAGCCAGACAAGCTCGATGTTTTCTCCGATCAGCCGATGCAGCATCTTGAGCATGCCGGCCACGCTGTTATTTAAATTCATAACATGGGGTGCCACGGCCTGCTTGCGGGCAAAGGTCAGCAACTGCCGGACCAGCTCTGCGGAACGAAGGGCGGACTCTTTGATCACCTTGAAACTGCCATGGATCTGATCCGGCAGGTGATGTTCCATCATGGACAACTCGGCCTGGCCAAGAATCGCTGAAAGCATATTGTTGAAATCATGGGCCACTCCGCCGGCCAGCCGCCCCATGGATTCCATCTTCTGGGCCTGGTGCAGCTGTTCCTGAAGGGCCTCTTTTTCCGCTGCGATCTTCTGGTGTTCGGTAATGTCCAGACCCAGTCCGATCATGAATTGCCGGCCATCCAGTGTGACCTTCCGGCCGGTGAAAAAATACGGGATCTGACGGCCGTCCCGGGTCAGCAGGGGGGCTTCGGCAAACGATTCGCCTTCGGTAAACACCAGTGCCATGCGGGACATGATGTCCGGTTTCTGTTCATCCGCAAAAAATTCCAGCACATCTATTCCCGATAATCTGCCCGGCGGGTATCCGGTATCCTGCTCCAGTCTTTTGTTCCAGCGCACCAGCCGGTTGGTGTCATCATACATGTAAAAAATACCGGGCAGGGAGTTGATAATATTTTCGGAAAGCATCATTTCCCGGCGCACCGCATCCTCGGCCTGCTTCCGTTCCGTGATATCCCGGACAATGGCCCAGAATCCCGCGGGCGCGCCGGAATCATCCCGAAGCAAATAGGTCGTCAGCTCAACCGGAAATACCCGGCCGTCCCTGGCAATATATTCCTTTTCATAAAGGTCTGAATACCCTCTTTTCAGTACCTGTTCTTCAAGAATTTTTTTCTCCATGCCATGCCATTTTGCCGGGGTGATGTCCTCATAGGAAAGGGAATAGATCTCTTCGGCGTCATAACCGAGAAGAAGCTGAAAAGCCGCGTTAAACTCTATGATCGTGCCGTCTAAATTCACGGCGGCGGAGCCGTCATGCATATGCTGGTATAAATGGCGGTATTTTTTTTCCGATTGCCGCAGGGCGGCTTCAGCCTTTTTTTGCGCGGTGATATCTATGGTAATGCCCAGAATATGGCCGTCCGGCATCATCCGGAAGCGATTTTCCACGGAGACGACTCCGCCGTCTTTGCGAAGCAGGCGGCGTTCCCGCTTCAGAATGCGGCCCCGGCGCAATTCTTCCATGGGAATGGCCTCCAGGGCCAGGTCATCGGGATGAACCAGATCGCCAATGTGCTTGCCGAGCATTTCAGCACCGGCGTATCCCAATAATTTATTCCCCAGGTCGTTGACGGCGATCAGGCAGCCGGCCGGATCAGCAATGAACATGGGCTCGGGACCCTGCTCAAACAATGACGTCAAAAGATCCTTTGAATCCGGAAGATCCGGAAATTTTTTTTCCATTTTCGGGTTTTCATTGTCTGTCATCAGGACAAATCCTTAATTGCGCAAAATAAATATCCGGAAACATTTATTTGAAAATTAGCACAAAATCAGGCACATTGACAATTGTTCTTTTTGGTGAATCGATCAACATCCGGCGGCGTCTTTAAAACCAAACCAAACCCGATAAGCAGAAAGGAAAATTATGGAAATCAAATTTTTAGACCGCAGCTTTTTTCAGCGCCTGTTCGGCACACCGGCAACCAGCAAACCCGGGACACCGGACTGCTGGACCTATGCGGACGGGAAACTGACCGTTAACCTGAAAAAAGCGCCGGAACTGAAAAAAATCGGCGGGGCCCTGCGATTTGAAGGGGGAGATCTTCCGGAACGGGTGCTCGTGGTTTTTGGCAAAGACAAAACCTATCGTGCATATAAAAACAGATGCACCCACATCGGCCACCGGCGCCTGGACCCGGTACCCGGCACCGATACCGTGCAATGCTGCAGCGTCAACAAGTCCACCTATGACCAAAACGGCAAAAAAATTTACGGTCCGGCACCCAAGCCGGTGACTCCTTACCCCACTGCCGTTAAAGGCAACCGGCTGGTGGTGACCATTTCCTGATCCGGCAGGGACAGCAGATCAATCAGCTCTTCACGGGTAAAAAGTTTAAGCGTGCCCGGGTCATCGTCTTTGATCACGTCGGCCATGAGCTTTCTTTTGCGCTCGATGATGGCGGAAATTTTTTCTTCGAGCGTGCCTTCCGTGACCAGCTTGAATACCTGGACCCCGCGGGTCTGGCCGATACGGTGCACGCGATCCGTGGCCTGATCTTCTTTGGCCGCATTCCACCACCGGTCGTAATGGATCACCACGGACCCGCCGATCAAATCAATGCCGCTGCCCCCGGCCTTGAGGCTGCCCACAAAGACCCGGCAATCGGCATCATCATTGAACCGGTCGACTTCACGGCCCCGGTTCCGGGTTTGTCCGGTGATGCCGGCAAACCCAATCCCCCGTTCCCTCAAATGCCGGGTAATGATTTCAATCATATTGACAAACTGGGAAAACACCACAATTTTTCGGCCGTTTTCCAGGCAGGCGTCCACCAGTTCCGCAAACACCTCCCACTTGCCCGAATCCAGCGGCCCTTTGCCCGGATCAAACCCGTCTTTGGAAATAGAAGCCGGATGATTGCAGATCTGTTTTAAAAGGGTCAGCAGCGAAAAAATATGGATGTAGGGAATGGCTTCATCTTCATGTTCCAGGGCCCGAAGCAGACTGGTACGGCGCGCGGCCACAGCTTCCCGGTACAGACGGACCTGGGTCTCCGTCAATCGGCAGAAACGGATATCTTCTATTTTTTCAGGCAGTTCGGACAAAACCACTTTTTTGGTGCGGCGCAGGGTAAACGGCCCCACCAGCTGGCGTAATTCTTTGAGACGACCGGAACCTTCGGATTCGTAACGCCGGGCAAAAAAATTATCCGAGCCCAGATACCCCGGAACCGTCAGATCCATCAGGGCCTTTAAGTCCCCCAGGCGGTTTTCAATGGGCGTTCCGGTGACCGCCACTTTCATGGCAGCATCGAGCCGGAGTGCGGCGGCATATGTTTTTGTATCTGAATTTTTGATAAACTGGGCTTCGTCAAACGCGGCCATGCTGAACGTTAATTTTGACAGCCGGGCAATATCGCGCATCAGAATGCCATAGGAGGTAATCAACACGGTTTGGGCCGCATTCCCTTTTGACAATTCCCGATCCGTGCCGTGATACACCACCGGATGCAGGGCCGGCGCGAATTCCGAAATTTTCCGGTGCCAGTGTGAAATGACCGTGGTGGGGCAAACCACCAGCGCCGGATCGGTTTGTTTTTTTTGCGTCAGTAGCCAGACCATGAGCCCCATGATCTGATGGGTTTTGCCCAGGCCCATTTCATCGCAAAGCAGACCGCCGAACCCGTTTTCAAACAAAAACACCAGCCATTCGAGGCCTTTGTGCTGATAGTTTCGCAGGACACTGGTAAAGCCTTCCAGCGCGGTGACCGGGGATGCCGGAACCATTGCCAGCAGATTTTCAAGACCGGGGCCATGGGCGCGGGGTTCCGGTTCGGTTTCAGGATTGAATGCCGTGCCCGAGTCAGCGCCGGTGTTCTTTCTGACTTCCAGGGATTTGCCGGTGGCAGCCTGGAGCCTCAGCAGATCCGCGCGGGAAAATCGCATCCGGGGGTCTGAACCGGCAAGCTGGCGCGTGATGGCGTTATCGGAACCGCCTAAAACCGTTTCCAGGTCAATGGCCCGGGTATCCACCCACCCGCCGGCAACGGACAAATACCGATTGCCGGACAACTTGGCCTTGTAGATGTCGGCCAGCGATACGGCGGCATTTTCTCCAAACCCGTAATCCACGGACAACCAGCACCAATCCCGATCTTCAAACGACGGGGTAATCACCACCCGGCGAATATCCGTATAAATTGCCAGCTGCCGAACCTGTTCGTCGACAATATTGGGGGGTGCAAAAAAGTCTTCAATATTTTCCACAATCCGGGGGATCCGGTCCCGACGAAGCTTTTTCCGGTAACGGCCCGCAAATTTTTCCCACAAATGATCCGGCTTGCGCCAGGTGGCCATAATGTGCTGCCACGGCACGTACACGGCATCCGTGTACCAGAAATTTTTCAGCCGATGCCGGTCGATGGCCTCTGTGGTGCCGTCCGGAAGGTGAAGCAGCAGATAAAGAGACACGGCAAGATCATTGTTGCCGTCCGTGGAAACCTTGACAATGGATTCCATGGATTTGGGCAGCTGCTTTATCGGATTTTTTACTATCTTACTGTTCTCAAGCCCCTTGAGTACCGGCAACACCTTGTGACAGGGAACAAAAAACTCAAATATCCGGTTTTGGCCGTCCGCGCCGCAGACGACGCAGGACCCGTCTTTTTCAATTCGGGGTTCAATTTCAACCGCATTTTCCGCCATCAGATGGCTGCAGTGGTACGCCAGGCGGTACCAGAAACTTTCTTCCAGGGCCTGACGCCGGCTTTTTAACTTTTTTGCGTTTAAAATTTTTTCAGATTCCGTGCAGGTCAGTACGGAAAGCATTCCAATGGCATGGCCGCGATGAAACGGATTGCCGCCCGGCAAAACCAGACCCGTGCGCTCCAGAAAAAGATCTTTTTCATCAATGCCCGGCGCACCGTCCGTCCGGCTGCGGCAATAATAGGTCAGCACAGGCTGTTCCTTGTGAAAAACGCGGACCGCATTATCGGCTTTGCCGTTTGTTTCAACCCGCAGCTTTTCGGTTTCAAAACAGCAGGCATCATTCAGGATTTCGGCCAGACGATACCAGGGTGAGTTTCGAAATGCCGCGTCAAAATCCGTTTTATCCGGCCGGTCGGTATTGGGGTCTATAATATCGGACACTTCAATTTTGTGGGCACAATTATGATTTGCTTTATACGCCCGGCAATTGCAGGAAAAATAATTACCACGGGACACGTCATCTATCACCAGAATGGCCGCGCCCGGGTCCGGATCGGCGGATTCCGGCAGCAGCGCGATCCCGTTGCGATGAAATTCCACCCGGTGTTTGGGCAGTAATTTGTATAAATTGATAATGTCAATCACCTTTGAACAGTTATTTTTTTCGGAAGTTTATTTAGACTGTAAATTTGAGAGAATATAGATTTGCCGGTTAATATTTGATTTTGCATCATTCCTGAAAAACCTATATATATTGTGCTTTTTTTTTACACATGTCCATTTAAATTGCAATATCCGGTTATCTGATTATTCCAACCGCTTCATCAGGCCAAGCCGCACATTGGTTTCAACAGCGGCCCAGACAAAAGCCGCCATCATGCAAACCGGCCAGACAACGGAGGTGATGACCGGAAACGGCCGGGGCAGCAGGTGCAACAGCAGACCCAGCACATATTCCGTCATCAGAAAAATTATCCCCGCAATGCAGACCCGCATGATTCTATGGGGTATTGAACCGGAATCATCCGGCACCCTGCGTAAACTCACCAGAAAAAATCCCATATTCAGGCCCAGCAGCATGGCCGGATAGGTGATATGAGAGGAAAACAGCAGCATGATCAGAATCGGAAGGCCGAACAGGTATCCGGCTGAAAATCGGGCTTCCGTCTTTGACGCTTCAGATGACAATGTTCCGCGGCTGAACAAAAATTTTTTTACGGCCGGCCGCGTGAATGCAATCCAGAAAATAAAACCGAGGATTGCGGCACCCAGAAGGTAGCCGCCCAGGATGTCCGCGATAAAATGACGTCCCAGGTACAGCCGGGAAAAGGGAACCATTACCATCAGCAGGCCGCAGGTCAGACAGACCCATTTTTTGCAAAACAAGACGGCCAGCCCGCCCCACAATGCCACGGCCCCGCTGGTATGGCCGGACGGAAATCCAAAGCTGCCCGTGCGGTACCATCTGGCAAACTCGATGGCGGTTTTGCCGGGAAGACTCCAGAATGTTTCAGCACCCGTGCCCTTAAACGGCGTGGGGGCGATATCTTTTCCAATGGCACGGACCGCAGCGTCTATATGAAAGGGTCGCGGCAGGGCAAAAAAATCTTTGGCCCAGCCGGTGGCAAAAGCGGTCCAGAACACCATGTGAAGCAGGACAAAACCTTTGCGCAAATCAATACCGAAAATAACGGCTATGGTAAAAAACGCAACGCTTTCCCGTTCTCCCATGGATGTGACCGCAATGAAAAAAAGGTCTAAGAGTTCATTTGAAAAAGACTGGAGAAAAAGTATCGGTTCGGTTTGGAACATGGGCTTATTGCCTCTGCGTTATGGGTCGCTGTTTTGCGGGAGGGTAAAAACGCCTCCCGGAAACCTGGTTAACCACATGGCGTTCTCCGCATTCCTGTGCGCTGGGTTTGGGACGGACCGCATGGGCGAGTGGCATTTGCCCTCATTTCCATGGGCCCGCAGGGAAACGGCCATATATTTGACATTATCATATTTTTTATCCCTGCCCAAACCAATGCGGAGGTTCATTCTTTCAACGGGTTTATTTTACTGCTATAGTGTTTATGTTATGTCAAAATTTAACATTTTAAATTTTGACATCATCCTATTTTAGACTAAACAGAAAAAGGAATCCCATGGCCCGTAAAGAATTAATCAGATCCGCAGCCTCCCGCATGTTCCGTCTGGGGGGCCTGGCCGGACGGGTGGGCGTTTCCATGGCCGGCAATACGGTGGCCAACCTGTTTCGGGATCTGGAAGCCCGGGACGGCCACCGGGCCGATACCATGATGAAAAACGCCCTTCGGATCAAAGAGCTCTTAGGGCAGCTCAAAGGCGTTCCCATGAAAATCGGCCAGATGGTCAGCCTGCATGAAAAACTCCTGCCCGAAGAAATCGTCCTGGCATTAAAATCTTTGCAGCAGAATGCACCGCCCGTCCCGTTTGAAGAACTCCGGGAAATGGTTGAAACCGAACTGGGCCCCCGGTTTGCCTACATCCGGCACATCGACGAAACCCCGCTGGCGGCCGCCTCCATCGGCCAGGTGCATCGGGCTGTTCTGGTCAATGGCGTCCAAATCGCGCTTAAAATCCAGTATCCCGGCATTGATGACGTCATCCGGGCGGACCTGAAAAATCTCAAAGGGCTGCTGAAACTGTTGTTTTCCATGTTTTCCCGAATGGATATGGAACCCGTGTGGCAGGAACTCAAAGAGCGGCTGATGGAAGAACTGGATTATGAAACCGAAGCCGCCAACATGAAACGCATGGCGGATCTTTATGCGGATGACGACCGGATCATCATTCCCAAAGTCATTGATGAAGTGACCACCCGGCATATTCTGGGGATGGAACTGGTGCTCGGCATTTCACCGGACCGGGTGTCGGAAAACCACTATTCCCAGTCATTGAAAAACGCATGGGGACAAACCATGCTCAACCTGATCTTAAAAGGTCTGTTCAGGTATCGATTTCTCCACGCCGACCCCAATATCGCCAACTTTGCATTTTTGGACGACGGCCGGCTGATTGTGTATGATTTCGGCTGCATGAAAGAAATCCCCAAAGATCTCTGCGACGGATATACCCGCCTGGTCCGGGCTTTTTTGCATCACGAATATGAAAAGATTTCTGCCATTTTAAAAACCATGGGGGTCCACAAAGCCAATGGCGATTTGATGCCATGGGAAATGGCCACGGATTTTCTAAACGTGCTTTCGGAGTTTTTTGATCCGGACGCGCATTATACTTTCGGCAATGATGAAAAAATCTATGAACGGTTCTATGCACTCGGCAACAAACATATCAACGAATCCATGTCCATGGTATTTCCCAAAGACATTATTTTCATCGACCGGACCTTCAGCGGCCATTTCGGCAATCTTTGCCGGCTCAATGCCCATGGTAACTGGCGTAAAATTCTGGAGGGGTATGTGGAGGCGCCGGTCAACGACAATAAAGAGACATCGTCATCATCCGATTCTTAAGGGAAAAATGGAAAGACTAAAAGCACTGGAACAAAGACGAAAGGAATTGGAAGACGAAATCCGAGAAACCAAAGAACGACTGCCTGCCCATTCCACGAAACCTCCGATAATGATGGCACTGCTTGATCTGGAAGATGAGTACGAGCGGGTCGTAAAAAAGATCCATCAATTGAAATCTTAATAATTGCCACCCTGACAAGTAAAATCCAAATTGACAAAACCGCAGATTTTGCATTAGGGTGTTTAGGAAAAAATATCTGTTCACTTTTTAAAATGCTGTTTACGGCTGAAAAACTTCATCTGCGGGAGAAAAAAAGTCATGCACGACGTCAAAACGGATAAAACTAAAAACCGGATTTACATCACCATCGGCAAGCTGGAAGGTGAGGCGGAAATGCAGGCCATTTCGCAGACCGTAAAAACGAAATGCCAAACACTTGAAAAAGGGTTCACCTGTATCACTGATTTACGGAAATATGAAGTACAGGATGACCTGTTTGAAGACTATGTGAAGCAGACCCAGGCAGCGTTGATTGCCGCCGGCATGTCCCGGGTGGTCCGGGTCCGCCGCGAAACCGGCCTGCTGGGCCACTTCCAGTTTGACAACGCCTCCGCAGACGTCGGATACCACGCCGAAAACGTCACCTCCATGGAAGAGGCGGAAAAAATCCTGGATGAAAAAGCCGGGTGATGCAAAAGCCAAAGGTCAGGGAACGCTTCGCGCACCCTTGACCTACAAAGACAAAATCGCTTCCGTAGGTCAGGGTGTCCCGTCGGTTTGGGACTCCCTGACATTTCCAAATGCCGATGGCCGATTTTTTAAGGACCTGTGAATTTGTGTGCCGGAGTTCCCGGATGTGTCAGGGAACGCTTCGCGCACCCTGACCTACGAGAAAAATAATTATTCTGATTTATTTTTTTGTTTCAAATCACTCCGCGCTTTGATGGTCATCAGAATACCGGTCAGACAGACCGACAAACCGGCCAGTAATTTCGACCATGCCATGCCTTTTTCCGGTGTAAATACAGCTTCCAGTTCAAACATAGGGGCCGGCCGGCCGTAGATCTCGAACAGATTCAGGCCGCCGTATATGGCAAAGCCCAGTCCGATGAGGATAAAAGCGGCACCAAACAGGCGAATGCGCCTGAGCTGCTGATGAGAGTGAGGTGGTTTATCGTGGGGTGGCTGCAAGCGCTTTCTCCGGGTTAAGGGTTTGAAAAGACCGTATCACAGAATTTGCCTGCAAAACAGCCTTTTCCCCGGATGTGTCAGGGAACGCTTCGCGCACCCTGACCTACGAAGAAAGCTCTTTCGCAGGTCAGGGTGTCCTGTCGGTTTGGGACTCCCTGACTGAACCTTAAGTAAAAAGGATACCCTTTTAAAATTTAAGGGCCATTCCCGCACCGATTTTATAGAGATCATCTCCCTTGTAGTTGTCCGCCGCCGCCAGATGGTCGGCCGCGTCCCCCGCCACCAGGTAGGCGGCATCGCATTTGAGCTGCACGTATTTGTTCAGCCTGTAAGTATACCACAGGTCAAACTCAACCCCTAAGTCCTTGTCCTTTGCGCCGGGCTTGAATTCCAGGTCTTCTGCGGTGGTGAGATACCGGACCGCCATGCGCACATGATTTTTGTCCGTGATCTGATACTCGCCCTGGACGGCATAGTTCACCAGGCCCTTGTCCATGATGTACGGCGCGTCGGAAATGGTGCGGTCGCAGTCCGCCAGAATGGTGTCCTTGAAGAAAACAGCCCCGACTTTCACATCCACGTCAATGGAATCAAAGTTATTGGCGTCGGTGTCGGCGGCATCGTCATCGCCGCTCACATAGAGCACATTGCCGGAAAGCGTGAATTTGTCATTTACTTTTACGCCCACGGTCACGTCCGCCAGCCATGCGGACCGGTCGATATCGTCGATGGCGGCATTTTCAAAATCAATTTCTCCGCCCTGGTAGATCACGTCAAAGCCGGCAAAAACCGCGTCCCGGCCGAATTTTCCGTTTACGCCCGTCCAGTAAATATTGCTGTCATAGAGGTCATCGGCGGCGGTTTCATTGTCTTTCAGGTTCGCGTAAATACCGAAAAAGCCCATTGCCGTCGTGTCTGTAAGCTGGTTGTCCAGCTTCAGGACGATGTAATCATCATCTCCCGTGCCGGTGGAATCGTCGTCATCGCCCCGATACCAGCCGGTCATGGTCTTCCAGTTGGCCATCTGATAATGATAGGTCAGGCCGGCCGCGGTTTCACTCCACACCCAGTCATTGATCTTGGTGGGCTGCAGCCCGGCCCGGAGATTTCCGCCGATGCCGGGCACGGCAACTTCCGCATACGCGAACCGGGTTTCCTGGGTCACCCCGTCTCCGGACAAACCGAATTTGTTTTCGGTATCACCCCAGTTATAGGTGCCCACTTCCAGGCCGTACACGACTTTGGCCAGGCTGTCGTCGGTTTTGCCTTCAAACCGGAGACGGGCCTTTGTCAGCCCGAAAATGGAGGAATCGTTCTCTCCCAGCACGTCATACATGGTATCTTTCATGCCCTTGTCATTGAGCATGCCGTCGTAGCTGAAGAAATCCGTGGACCCGCTTTTCTGTGAATGGGGCAGGCTGGCGTCATTGTCCGTGCCGCCGAACACCTGCCACATGCCGCCGTGGAATTCCGTTTCAAAGGCAGCAACAGGCGCGGCCATGGCCAGTGTACAAACTGCGATTAAAATTAATGCAATCTTTTTTTTCATTGATGCTTCTCCTTTTCAATTTTTAATCCCATTGTAATATTTCCGAATCATAAATTGCCTCGATCTTTTTTTTATGCTTCAGTTCTTCCGTTGCCAGATGGCCAAACACATTTGATATCTTTTCACTGGCGCAGCGGCCCTGCCAGGCACTGTAAAACAGATATGCCTTTTCTTCTTTCTTCATGGCCATGACCAGGGCTTCCTGATAGGTGATCTCCGGCGTGAATTGAACGTCTACCATAAACTCAGTTAAATGATAATCCGCCACATCGGACGGCGCGAGTGTATCGGCACCAGTCAGTCTGGTTTCCTGTAACAGTTTTAAATGCGCGGCTTCTTCGGCCGCCAGTTCCTTGAAAAAAGCCCGGACCCCGGGATTGATTGCCCGCTCCATGCAGGAAAGATAAAAATTCCGGGCCTTTTTCTCCTGGTCCATGGCAAATGAAATGGCATTTTTTAAAGACCGGCAGATCTTTGATTTCATACGGAACCTCCGTAGCGCATAATTTACAACCCCCGGCCGGCGACAGAACCGGATGATAGCACAAAGACGGAATCCGAATCCCCGCTTCTCTCAAAATTTCCAGCAGTGTCCTGTCTTCCGCCACCTGGTGGGGTTGTCCGTTTAAAATTGTTTCGGGCATTGGTTTCTCTTTTATCTCAGTCTGTTAAAACCCGCAGACAATCCTGGGGAAACCGATGGGTGCCTTTTTCATCCAGGCTGACTTCCACCAGGGCGTCCGGATCATTTTTCACCGCATCCGGGTCGGTGATAATCCCGTGCAGGCCGACAAATTCATCCATGTAGGATTCCCAGCTTTCGTCGGCGGACTTTTTGTAAATTTCCACTCGCTGGCCGTTTCGAAACGTCATGATATATCCCCTTGTAAAAGGTTAATCTGTAATCTGATTATGCACTTTGGTTCTATCCTAGACCTTTCCCGGCGGGGCAATTTCCGCATGCCGGCGGCCGGTTTCCCGGCGGGCGCAGTCCAGGCAGACCCGCTTTCCGGCCAGCTTGGGGCTGATTTCCTTAATCCGCCCCATGATGTAATCATGGTACCGGGCCGGCCCGATCACTGCGCCGCAACTGTCGCAGTATTCCAGCTTCAGGCGGTTTAATTCCGTTCCGCACAAAGACAGCACCCGCATGCCGCCCTGGTCACTCATCTGCATGGCCCCGGTGGGGCAGTTGGTGGCGCACGCCCCGCAGGCAATGCAGCGCTCAGCCGTTATTTTCAGGTCCGTTGCGCCGGGATGATCGAAATCCATATACCCGAGCTGCAGGGCGTTGATTCCCATTTTATCCCGGCAGATCTCCACGCACCGGCCGCACCGGATGCAGACGTCGCACCGCAGACAGCGTCGGGCTTCATTCCGGGCCTGGGTATCATCCAGCCCCAGACGCACCTGCTGGAAGGTAATACGACGGCGTTCATCCCCCAAAAGCGGCATT
>JAABSL010000322.1 GCA_011390415.1 Desulfobacteraceae bacterium | reverse complement strand
GTGGTGCAGGTTTTGTAGGTTCTCATTTATGCGAACATCTTTTAGCTCAGGGAAATGAAGTAATTTGTCTCGATAACTATTTTACCGGTAAAAAAGAAAAAATCATCCACCTGGTTGAAGACGGCACCTGGGTGGAGCAAGGCGACCTTCTGGTCCAGCTGGACCCGCTGCCCTTTGAAGAAGAGATCCTCCGTCTGAAAGGAGAGATCAAAAAGCTTGAAGCCGCGGTTGATGCAAAAAATCAATTATTTGAATGGGAAAAAAGCCAGGTCGAAAAAGAACTCAACACCGCTGAATTTAACATACATAAAGCCGAACTGGAGCTCACCAAATATCAGAAAGGGGAAGGACCGCTTAAGCTTGCCCAGTTCCAGGAGGAGATTGATACGATTCTCAAGGAAAAGACAAAGTACCTCAATTATTTAAATGATCTCCGAAAACTCAAAGACAAGGGGTACGACCATCCCACGGAAATCGCCAAATCGGAAAAAGAAGTGTTCCAGCTTGATGAACAATTGACGGCTGCGGAAGAAAAATATCACAATTACAAAGCCTACCTCTATCCATCCCTTATTGAAGAATTGGAAGCCAATGTGGAACACGCAAAAATGCTCCGGGACCAGACCCGGAAAGGCAGCGTGCACAAAATCGCCCAGGCGAAATCGTCTCTGGATGAAGTGATTGCCGGCCTGGATAGTTTTAACAAGCAGCTGAAACAGGCGGAGCATCAGTTACGGGATACCACCATCACCGCTCCCTCGGAAGGTATTGTTATTTTGTATGAAACATTTCGTGACGGCCAGAAACGCAAACCCCGGGTGGGCGACACGATTCTTCAGAACCAGCCCGTTCTCTATCTGCCGGATATTTCATCCATGGTTGTTAAAACCAGTATCCGGGAAGTGGACCTGCATAAAGTCAAAACCGGCCAGCCGTGCACGGTCCGGGTGGATGCGTACCCGGAAAAGGAACTGACAGGCACTGTCTCGTTTATCGGTGCCCTTGCATCCGACAAATATGGCGGCAGCAGCGGTGCCAAATATTTCCAGATGACAATTGCCGTCACATCCGAGGATTCGGTCCTCCGGCCCGGCATGACCGCAAGGGTCAATATTCTTGCCGACCATGTCGACAAAGCCCTGACCCTGCCCGTGTATGCGGTTTTTGAAGAAAACGACGGGTGCTACTGCTACCGTTCGGAAAGCAAAACATTTGAAAAAATGTATGTCACCACCGGCCGCAGAAATGAAGACTTCATTGAAATACTTGACGGTATTGCGGAATTCGATAAGGTCTGCACCGTCCGGCCGTCAGCCCTTAACTGAGTCCTTACGGAAAAATTGAACAATGCCTGCCCCCCTGATTGAGATCTCGAACCTGTCAAAAACCTACACCCTGGGCAACGAATCACTGGCTGTGCTCAAGGGAGTGACGTTTTGTGTTGGCCAGGGCGATTTCCTTGCCGTCATGGGCCCTTCCGGATCCGGCAAATCCACGTTGCTGAATATTTTAGGATGCCTGGACCGGCCGACGTCCGGCTCCTATTCTTTAAATGGCGTCAACATCTCCCATGCTTCGGACAACGGGCTTTCGGAAATCAGGGCGTCTGTGTTCGGCTTCGTATTTCAAAGCTTTAACCTGATATCCAATTTAAATGTCTATGACAATGTAAGCATGCCCTTTTTATACGCCGAAAACAGCAAAAAAACCGTGTATGAAAAAACCATGC
This sequence comes from Desulfobacteraceae bacterium, assembly GCA_011390415.1. Taxonomy (GTDB): domain Bacteria; phylum Desulfobacterota; class Desulfobacteria; order Desulfobacterales; family Desulfosalsimonadaceae; genus SURF-3. The sequence goes on along the minus strand of JAABSL010000322.1, from coordinate 11,915 downwards.
GGGCTATTGAGGATGTCGGGCTGTCAGACAGGATTCATCATAACCCGGATGAACTTTCCGGCGGCGAGATGCAGCGGGTGGCCATTGCCCGCGCCCTGGTCCGTCATCCCAAAATTATTCTGGCAGATGAACCTACCGGGAACCTGGATTCCGGCACAGGAACCGCCATCATGAAACTCCTCAAAGACCTCAACAACAGCGGAACCTCGCTGATTCTTGTCACTCATGACACCCAGACGGCATCCTGGGCCGGCAAGATGATGACCCTGAAAGATGGTAAATTTGTTTAAGATAGCCAGTTATCTAAAAATATCCCTGTTGTCGTTAAGCGCCGGCAGGCTGCGGTCGTTTCTGAGCATTATCGGCGTGGTCTTCGGGGTAATGGCGGTAATTGTCATTATTGCTGTGGGCGAAGGTGCAAAAGCCGAAGCATTGCGCCAGATTGAAAAGCTGGGCACCACCAACATATATATCAAATCCGTTGAACTGGCAGAAGATAAAAAACAGCATGCAATGCGAATGCGCCCCCCGGGAGTGACGTCTGATGACCTGGCCCGGATCCGCACCGGCTGTCCTCATGTTTCGGCAGCTGCAGCGGTTGTGGAAATTCCGGTTTCAGTGATCGGGGCCTTTAAGGAAATTACGCCGCAGATCGTTTCCTGTACCCCTTCTTATGCTGATGTTATAGACCTGCGATTGCAATCCGGCCGGTTTTTTACCGGAAGTGATATTACCGGCCACTATCAGGTCTGCGTCATCGGTGATCATGTTTATGAAAAACTCGGCTCCGGCGGGGGCGTGGGCAATCGACTCCGGATCGGGGACCATCTCTTCAAAATTGTCGGCGTTCTTGAACGCTATGATATCAAGTCGCCAAAAACAGGGGCCGTGTCAGCAAGAAACTACAATGAAATGATACTGCTTCCCGAAGGCAGTGAAACATGGCTGTTGCCGTCCACCGGAAGCGAAAGTGCCGGAAACACCCTTTCGGAACTGATCATAGGAATTGACACAGTTTCTCATGTACCGGAGGCATCCGGAATTATAAAAAAAATCATGGCAATGAATCACAAAAATATTGCAGACTACCAGGTGGTGACGCCTCTTGAGCTGCTGCAGCAATCAAAGAAAACAAACGAACTGTTCAATCTGCTCCTGTTCGGGATTGCCTCGGTCTCCCTTTTGGTAGGCGGCATCGGCATTATGAACATCATGCTGGCCACCGTGTCGGAACGCCGGCGGGAAATCGGCATCCGGAGGGCGGTCGGCGCAAAGCAGAAACATATCCTGGTTCAGTTTCTGACCGAAGCCTCACTGCTGACGTTTACCGGCGGCATTATCGGCATCGGGGCGGGACTGATTGCCGTTTTTGTGCTGAAACTGGCATCACCCTGGGAACTGGTCATTACCGCACAAGCCATCATCCTGCCACTGATCATTTCATCACTGACAGGTATTTTCTTCGGCAGCTTCCCGGCCTGGAAAGCTGCACAGCTGGATCCCATCCAGGCGCTGAGGGGATAATTATTTTTTTAACGGAAAATCCTTAAACATCTTTTCCATGCCGAATCTTGCCAGTTCGTCGGCGGTGAGCCACTGGGCCCCCTGCTTGAAAAAGTCTTTGACGTTGAACAGGTTCTCCGTCAGGGCCTGCTGGGTTTCGTCATAACTGTCCTGCCATATTACCTTTTTTGTCTTCATATCCACCAGGTAAACGGCAAATGCCACGGAGGCCGGTTTTTCGACGCTGAACGACGTACCCACCCGTTCGCTGTACCGCCAGACATTGCCCGCCATCATATAGTCGACTTTCAGGGAGTTTCCCAGATTTAACAGAACCGCTTTGGGCGTATCTTTCGCATGATCTATTTTTAAGATTTCAAACGCCGCTGCCGCCTGCGCCAGCGGCAAGACCCGCCCGCCGAACTCCCTGTCCAGCATCGAATGGAGCATGCGGGTCAATGTGGTATCCGCCCCTGCTTTCATACTTTGCTCATCAAAACAAAGACTTGAATACGGACAGGTTATGGTTTCTTCCACGGTGTCAGGATTTTTCCCTTTAATAAACGGCATCACCGCGATGCGTTCTTCGGCAAGGCCCTGCCCCGCGCTCTCCTGAACCGGCAGAATCAAACCGGCCCCGATCACTATGATGCAAAAAAATGTAATTGTTTTTTTTATTTTATTAAGACATGCGCTCCGATCCATTGCCCCCCCTTTTTATCCTGTTTGAGTCGTCCTTTGGCAGCCGCTATTTCACCCGCCGGAGACGATGGGTTTTTCGTAAATATTCCCATAATTTTTTGATAATCACCAATGCGGCGGCGTCCGCATCCAGATCCATATCACCTGCCATATGCCGGCAGGAGGCCGTCAACTTTTCATTCCCGTTTAGTATTTTGTAATTATTTTTAATATATATCCCCAGAGACGGATGAAGATAATTCAAATCCGTCTGCGTCATCTGGGCCATCCGGGTCTTATCTTTTAACGGCAATTCATCGATCAGGCAGGATACGGCCTGTTCGACGGTTTCCGGTAGATGCTGCGCGGACGCCGGATCATTTATTTCATAGGGGCGATTACTAAAATCCGGCATATTGTCTTCGATAATGCCGAGGTATAACACGGCTTCTAAAATACCCGTTGTAGCCTCGTAAATTTTGGGGTCCTTGGTGGCCCGGGGCCCGGCAACATTTAACACTTCAATCTGATTGGCGCCGAGCCAGTGGGTGATATCCACGGTTGCCTGGAACTCGGGTTTTAAGTTTAAATCGATATGGAGAAACGGTTTGCCGTGTTTTCGGGCCATTTTTTCCGTTAAGGCCGACCCGCCGGTCAGCGCGCCGTGGCTGAGGACCAGCGTCCCGTCCGAATCCATGACATTGAGTTCCGTCCGCCGGCTGTATTCATCACTGGACGATTCAATGACGTTGTAGTGTCCGGGAATGATCCCGTCTTCCGCTTTTCTGCCTTTGGGTACCCATCCACCATGGGGAATATCGTTGTTGATGGCAAAATCAAGGGCGGCTCTGTCCGCCCCTGTCTGGGCACCGGAAATTATTTTCCTGATCATCATTTCTTATACTCTTTGGCCTTCTGATCCCCGATGGATTTGTTGCATCTCGGACATCTTCCGGCAAGCCGGCTGACCTGCCCCTGCCATCCGCAATACCCGCACTTGACAATCTGGGCATGCGGCGGGACTTTTTTTTCGCTTAAAGCCCTTTTTAATACCGGCCACAAAAAACAAATCCCGGCAATCACACCGGCTGCGATTAATATTTCCCAAACCGCAAAATTACCAAACACAATCGTATCCATTCTTTTCTCCCTGATTCAGATTCAAACTGTTGCCTGATTTTGCATTAAAGTATATCATAAAAAAAATCGGAATTACAGATCCTAAGTTGAGCGTTTCAAATTTTGAAATAATTATTTTTATATTAAATTAAGGATATTAATCTATTTTATATTTCAAAATTTAAAACCCTTCGGGATTGCCGATCTCACCGCATCTGCTGCGTCAAATGCATCACCGCATAAACGACTATAGCGGAAACGCATTTTCCTTGCATATACGGCAACCTCGACAATCGCTCAACTTAGGAGATCTATAACCAATCGGAATATCAACCAATGCCTGAAAACGCATGGATTAAACAATCCACTGGAAAGACAAATCAATTTAATGAATGATACCGGTAACATCGAAAAGCGGATCAAGCGGCACGTGGTGGGCAGAACCCAGACTTTTTTTATTGCCACCCTTCCCGGTATCGAACCCGTTTGCTTTAATGAACTTCGCCAATTGGGAATTCCACTGACGGATGCCGTTATCGGCAAAGGCGGCATCACGTTTAACGGCCGCCTTCACGACTGTTACCTGGCGAACCTGAAACTTCGCACGGCGAATCGAATTCTCATGCGGCTTTTTACCTTTACCGCTTCCAATTTCCGGCAGCTTGAAAAAAAACTTTCCAGCATGCCATGGGAGCTTTACCTGAGCAAAAATATTGCCTGCGAACTTAATGTCACTGCCGCACACTCCCGGCTGATTCATACGGACGCCATTTCGGAGCGATTTAAAACAAGCATCGACCGGCAGTTGGGAACGTCATCCGCTCACTATGCTGCAAGTGATGCCGGAAGGTCCCAGCAGATTTTTGTCCGGGTGCAAGACGATACGTTCACCGTATCCATTGACAGCAGCGGTGAACTGCTTCATAAAAGGGGCGTAAAGATTCAAGGCGGCAGGGCACCGGTACGCGAGACCATGGCGGCCGCTATTCTTGCCCTGGCCGGATATCAGCCCGGCGAAACCCTAATAGATCCCATGTGCGGATCCGGAACCTTTTCCATAGAAGCCGCCATGATTGCCAAAAACATCCCGGCCGGATGGCACCGGGAATTTGCATTCATGGATTGGCCGTCTTTCCAGCCATTGCGATGGCAGCACATTCGCCGGGAAGCGGAAAGTGAAATAACGACCACGGCGGAACCGTTTATTTATGCCTCAGACACGGATGCGGACATCATTCAAAAGCTATCCCAATTGATTCAAGATAATCACCTGTCAGATACAATCAACGTGTCTTCCGCGGATTTTTTTGAACTGCGGCCCCGGAGCATAAAGCCACCCGGCCTGGTTGTATTAAATCCCCCTTACGGCCGCCGGATCGGCAGTAAAAATGCGGCCGATAAAATGTTTGGCCGGATCGGTGAAAAGCTGAAAAATGATTTTAGGGGCTGGAAGATCGCACTGCTGATGCCGGACAAACACCTGTTAGCAAAAATCCCTTTTAAAACAACCTCCCGCGAGCTTGCTCACGGCGGCCTTCAAATCACACTCGTCACCGGCAAAATCCGCTGATTGAAAAGACAGCCGTTTTTGGCTTCAACCGGTTAAGGTGCTGCTGTAAAATCAAACAGCACGCCAGTATCCTCACCGGCTGTAACATCTGCGACTGCCGTATCGGTTTCTGCGCCGGAGGATGCCACGACCGTGTACGCAACCGGGTCTGCAATATCTCCGGGCAGCCGTACCATATATTCCCCGTCTTCAGCGACTGACAGGTAAGCCACCTCGATCATCTGCGCTCCGTCACCGCAGTCGGCCGATCCTCGCAAACTCAAATCAACTGTTTCATTCCCGGTTTTTACATTTGCCACCATATGGCCGGTCGGTCTGGAAACCAGTTGAAAATCCTGGGTAAATGCCGTGTTAAAATCCACTTTCAGGTTAACACATTCAGGGCCAAAAGCACTGCCATAGTCGGTGGCCGCACCTTTATATGCCACGATTAAATAGCGGCCGGGCGTCAGGTACATGCTGTACTCACCGTCCTGGTCAGTCAGTGTCGAAGTAACCACCGTCACCTGATCTTCTATGGCTGCAGCATCCGCATCAGCCACCTGTGCGCTCACCGTCACGCCGGAAAGCACCGCATTGCCGGCATCTGTTATGGTTCCGGAAACAATGCCGTTATCCTGTGTACCGAGGACCTTGATGGTGGGTTTTAAAATAAAATTACCGCTATTGCCCGCTTGAACAACTGATTTCATTGCGTCAAAATCAAGAATCAACTCCACGGTCAGGCCGCTGATGATTTCAAAGGCATGCACCAGTTTAATCCCGCTTTGATAGCCGCTCGGGACCTTTAATTCATGAACGGCATCTTCCTTGTCGATAATATAACTGGCGTACGGATGCTTCTGTCCCAAAAGATTATCGCCATTATCCGGCGTATCCTTCAGCATCAGACGCATCTGGGTATAGGTCCCGGCATCCAGCCCTGAAGTAGCCAGTTTTTTCATTGCCCCATTCACTAAATCCAGCAGATTATATGTCGCCCGAGGCGCGGCCACCACCTGCCACCCATCTGCGTCGTCTTCTGTTGCGTCATCCTCTCCATCCCCCTGATGGACCAGAACTTCGTCGATGGAAACATAAACGGCCTGATATCTGTCTGAGGGCACATCAGTCAGATATAAAGAAAGTTTGCCGGATCCCGACGAACTGTTACTGCTGCTGCCGTCGCAACCGGACAAAAAAGCCAGGCCGCTGAAAAACAGTATCCCTAAAAAAATTTTAAACCTTTTCATGATTAAAAGCTCCTTTTGTCATAAATTACTGTCCTGTATTTTTATACTATGATATCGCCGGAAAGTAAATTGTCCTGGCCCGGGTGAATCATGACCCGGGTGAAATCGATTCTCAAATCGCATAAGTAAGGGGAAACAACATGGATGGCACAAAACGGGCAGATATTGTCCCGGGAATCCGCGTGCAGGTGGTTCAGAAACAGGACCAGCGGTCGGGAAAACTGACAGACGGGATTGTCAAAAACATTCTCACCAAATCACCTTCCCATCCCCACGGCATCAAGGTCCGGCTGGAAAACGGTATTGTCGGCCGGGTGAAAAAAATCTTACCCGGATCATAAGACACACCTAAGTCTGGGCGTCAATATCTCCGGACTCAATGAGCACTCCCATGCCGGTGGCCAGCTTCATGGCTTTTGCCGCATCCAGATTCTGGGGCTGACTGCCGGACAGAAAATCCAACGTGGTTTCTTCGAGAATAATGGACGGGTTTTCCTTGCATAGAAAATGAAGAAATCCCCGAAAGGAAGCAATGCTTTTCGGCAAGACCTTTATGGGAAAATCCGAATATGCAATATTTTCAATATCACAGACAAACGGCGCCTCGTGTGCGCTGATAAAAACAAAAAGCTTTGTTTTTTCTTCCCCGCCGCCGGTTTCGGCAAATGCTGCCAGCCCGACAATCTGATCATAGGAGACTTCCCGGGCATCGGCTGCCTGGAGACGGATACCGTTTGATGTACCGGATAATTTTTCCAACTCCTTCGGGGTAAAACGATCCTCCGGTTTTTGCGAAAGCATAATCACGACCACCCGGGGTTCGGCGCGACCGTTGCTTTTTTCAGATGCAACCACTTCCGGGGGCTGGGCTGCCGGAGCAGAAGAAACGGCTGCACCGGCAGACACTTGCTGTTCCGGCGGAAAAATTTTGCATATCGCCCCTGTGGACAAAATCGCACCGGCATATTTTTTGGCTGTGGGCAGGTTAATATCTTTTTTAATAACAGCGCCCTGTTTTTTCAAAAGCATACCGATTTTGTCGGGCGACGTTTTAAACAAAGCCGCCATCCGTGCCACTACTTCACCTTCGGATTTCCCTTCTGCCAGTTCTCCGGTAAGCACTACGCGATAATTGTTTTCGGGCATGATTTTCTCTCTTTTGTCAGTGAATGTAAGATAAGGGATTTGAAATCTCTCTTAATTTTAAGATAAGTCATTGTATTGACAGATTTTTCATTAGTCAAGAGCTAAAATGTGTTCGCCGGACCCCGTCCAGGATATAAATAAATACCGGCACTACCAGCAGCCAGGAACAAATCTGAAAATAAACGGACAGTTCCCGGGCAAAATGAGAGGTGACAAACGGCTGTTGAAAAATCAGGATATTGAGCATTAAAAATCCGGACAGGGATATCGGAATCAGAAAATAACGGTACAGGGGATGCGCAATTGAATTCGAATGGCTGATAAAATCCAGCTTGCTGTACATTAAGAAGGATATGGCCACAATTACGCCGCACAGGACAAAAATATTATCAAAAAAAGTAAATGCCATAAGAGCGGCACAGGCCCCGGTGGGAGAAGGCAACCCTTCAAAATCCTGTTTTTTGCTTTTGTCTTCATGGGCTTGAAGGCGGACGGTGAATCTTGCCAGACGCAGATGCACATAAAGAAAATATAAAAGCGCAACCGCTATCCCCAGATAGGAATTTCCGCCTTTGATCGCTGAAAACCGAAGAAAAATAATAACCGCCGTGGCCAGACCAAAAGTTGACAGATCGGTGGAGGAATCCAGGCAGGCCCCGAAATCGGAATGAGAGTTGAGCTTGCGGGCCAGGGGACCGTCAAACGCATCGCAGGCAGCTGCGGCCAACACCCAGAACAGACAGACAAATGCCCGGTAGTCGACTTCCACTTCCGGCATGGCAAAAAACACGGCGGTCACGCCGCACAGATAATTGCCGATGGTAAACAGGTTCGGAATCATCACCACATACCAGGCGCGGTCGGAAGACTTGAACTGGGATTTGGTATAATCATTGACATAAGAAAACGATTTGAAATACGGAAACACGGAAATAACCGTGGAAAATGCCAGCAGAATAATGCCCCATAAAATAAAATTCGCCGGGAATAATTTGGCTACCGGCTCAAACACAATGGTTTCCGGCAGCACGCCCGATCTGAGCAAGATGATATACAATACCGTAAACTGAACCCCGGTTTTAATTTTCCCCAGCCACCGGGCACTGGCATCCTCGCCCCTTCGGCGCAGTCTCATGCGCTGGAGCATACTGAGGATTTCCCTTGCAAAAACGATCGCCAGGGCCCACCACCTGAATTCACCGAACATGAAGGCGGTCACCGCCAGACAGAAGGTCACCCATTTGTCTGCTGCCGGGTCAAGGGATTTCCCGTCTTCGGTGACAGCATCCCATTTTCTGGCAAACCGACCGTCCAGGGAGTCAAAAAGGCAGATCAGCGCAAAACTTAAGTGATATGTAAAAGCGAAAAAGGAAGTATGCAGGGCGTTAAAATAGAAAACACAGAAAATCCACCCCCCCAGCGGAAACCGCAGGTAACACATCATATTCGGCATATTAATGGTCAAGTTGCCAAACAAGGGGTGCTGACCGGCCCCGGGCGCTTTTCGTTTCGGACCGAGCACCATCCGGTTGAAAATATAAATAATCGCCAGAATCAGCAGCAGATTAACGACCCCGGTCAACGAAAGAGCGTCTGAAACCATCTGTATCATAAGCTTTTTTATTTCCTTTTAAGTTGATGGAATCGTAAAAGTCAGGATTCGACGGCAGATTCCATTCCCTGTGTGGACATATTGGCAACAACCCTATATCATAAATGATGCGCCCATTGCCACAATTATCTATACCGTATCGCTTACCGGAGAAATTGCACCCGAGTGGCGCGTTACAAAAGCCAAAATTTTTATCTTCTTTACAAATTAACATTGCGCTGATATAATTCGATTCCTTAAACAATGTCTTCCGAATCTTCCTGAAATTTTTCTTCTTATTTATTTCACATTATTCAAGACAGATACAATGCGCGTGCGATTCGTTAAGCGAGACGCCGGGCCCGGGAAGACGTTTTTACAGGATTAGCAGAATAAAAAATATCAGGAGTTATTTAAATATATTATGAATCGTTATCACGAAAACGAAATCAACCGGCGGCGGACGTTTGGGATCATCAGTCATCCGGATGCCGGCAAAACCACACTCACGGAAAAAATCCTGCTTTTCGGCGGCGCCATCCAGCAGGCCGGTTCCGTCAAGGCACGAAAATCCGCACGCCATGCCACCAGCGACTGGATGTCCATTGAAAAGGAACGCGGGATTTCCGTGACCTCTTCGGTCATGAAATTCAATTACCGGGACTTTGAAATCAATCTGCTGGACACCCCCGGGCATCAGGACTTTTCCGAAGACACCTACCGGGTGCTCACGGCGGTAGACAGCGCCCTGATGGTCATTGACAGCGCCAAGGGCGTGGAACCGCAGACGGAAAAGCTGATGGAAGTCTGCCGCATGCGCAATACCCCCATCATCACCTTTATCAACAAGCTGGACCGGGAAGGATTAACACCCCTTGAAATCCTGGATGATATCGAAGAAAAGCTTCAGATTGAATGCACGCCGCTGTCCTGGCCCATCGGCATGGGCAAGCGGTTCAAAGGGGTTTACAATCTGTTTCAGAAACAGCTGCATATATTTGAAGCCGGCCAGGAAAAACTGGGGCAGGCCGGCGTAGTCATCGAAGACCTGTCCGACCCGACCTTAGACGGCCTGCTGGGCAGCCAGGCCAATGAATTGCGCGATGACATTGAACTGCTCGAAGGCGCGGCCAACCCCTTTGAGCTGGAACACTTCTTAAACGGCGGTCAGACGCCGGTCTTTTTCGGCAGCGCCATCAACAATTTCGGGGTCCGGGAAATGCTGGACGCCTTTGTGGAAATGGCGCCCCACCCGGGACCCCGGCCGGCGGTTTCCCGGGAGGTTTCCCCCTATGAGCAGCCGTTTTCCGGATTTGCCTTTAAAATCCAGGCCAACATGGATCCTGCCCACCGGGACCGGATCGCGTTTGTCCGGATCTGCTCGGGTAAATTCAACCGCGGCATGAAGGTATTTCACCACCGGATCGGTAAAGAGATTACCCTGGCCAACGCCACCATATTCATGGCCCAGGACCGGGAAAACATAGAAGAAGCCTATCCCGGGGATATCATCGGCATCCATAACCACGGCACCATTAAAATCGGGGACACGTTTTCCGAAAAAGAACCGTTAAAATTTTCCGGGATCCCCAATTTTGCGCCGGAACATTTTAAGCGGGTGATCTTAAAAAACCCGTTAAAAGCCAAACAGCTTCAGAAAGGACTGATTCAGCTGTCCGAAGAAGGGGCAGTGCAGTTTTTCAAACCTGTTTCGGGCAACCATTATATTCTGGGTGCGGTGGGCATTCTCCAGTTTGACGTGACCATGGCCCGCCTGAAAGCGGAATACGGGGTGGACGCGATTTACGAGCACGTGGAATTTAACGTGGCCCGCTGGATTTCATGCAACAACAAGAAAAAAATGGCGGAATTTGAACGAAAATATAAAAACAATATCGCCTATGACGCAGAAGGCTGCCTGTCTTTTCTGACCACCAGCGAGTGGCAGCTCAACTACTGCATGGAGCAGTGGCCGGAGGTAGAATTCTTCAAAACCCGCGAAATCTCGTAATGGCTTCGCCAATCCTCTATATGGGTCCCATCCGGGGCGGTACGGATCATATCTACCGGAACACCTTTGCCGCGCATTTTGACGGATTTGATCTGGCGGTGGCGCCCTTTATCAACTGCATCGGCACGGACAAGATCCGACCCAAATATGTGCGCACCCTGCTGCCGGAAAACAACACCGGTATGCCGGTCGTTCCCCAGATTTTAAGCAAATCCGCGGAAGGATTTGTTGGGCTGGCCAACTACCTGACGGATATGGGCTATGATACCATCAACTGGAACCTGGGATGCCCCTATCCCCAGGTGGCCAGAAAACAGAGGGGCTCAGGACTTTTGCCGCATACGGATAAAATCCGGCAATTTCTCGACAAAACAATCCCTGGTCTTTCCGGGCGGATGTCCATCAAAACCCGTCTGGGCCGGGAAGACAAAAGTGAACTTTTTGCCTTAATGCCGGTATTTAACGACTACCCGGTCGAAGAAATCATTATTCATGCGCGAACGGGAAAGCAGATGTACGAAGGGGTGCCGGACCTGGCGGCATTTGAAACCGCCCTTTCCATGAGCCGGCATCCGGTGGTGTATAACGGCGACATCCGGACAGCAGATGATTACCTGAAGCTATCCGGGCAATTTCCTGAAATTAGCCGGTGGATGATCGGCCGGTGGGCCATGGTGGATCCGTTTCTGCCCATGGTCATTAAAACCGGAAAAGATACGGAAAAAAACAAGGCGGAGAAAATGAAAGTCTTTCATGACGCCCTTTATGATCAGTACAGCCGGGTGTTGCACGGCCCGACCCAGATTATCGACCGGATGAAAGGATTGATGATGAGTTTTTGCCTGGGATTTACGGAAGATAAAAAAACATTAAAAAAAATCAAAAAAGCCCGGACCCCGGAACAATACGAGGCTGCCGTGAACCGGTTTTTTGATACCGTGGAATGGAATTGTTGAGCAGAGCCGTCCCGTAGGTCAGGGTGCGCGAAGCGTTCCCTGACAACCCCGGAATCCCCGACACACAAATTCCTTGCCCCGCAGAAATCAAAATTTATTCCCATGC
>JAABSL010000321.1 GCA_011390415.1 Desulfobacteraceae bacterium | reverse complement strand
CATGGCAGTCCTGAAAAAAACAAAAACCACCCCGTTATTGATCTTCCGGATGTCCTGTGGGGATCAGGTACAGGGGCTGTTCATCCTGAGGAAGTTTTATGAGCTCGGAGACTTTTTTATTGCTGAAGGCACCGATGGGCACAGCGCCAAGGCCGAGAGCCCCGGCCTGAAGCAGCAGATTCTGGGCCGCGTGTCCGGCCTCCATGAATACATAGGTAAGTCCCCGCTGGCCGTATTTTTTTGTGGTGCGTTCAAAAATACCGGTAATCAAAAAGGTTGCCGGGGCATTTTCAACTGCGGCCTGGGACAGGGCCGCCTCGCATAATTCTTTTCTCAGATCCCCTGATGCCGTCTTTTGCAGCAAATGGTCCTTTGAGTGATAATGATAAACACCGGCGGCCAGTTCATTGCCGGGACCGGAAATCACATAAATTTCCAGCGGGTAAAGAGCACCTGCCGATGGGGCGGTGCGAAAAACAGAGGAGCCGGTGATCCCCTGGGCAGCCCAGAAAAGCTGGGAAATTTCTTTCAGGTCCAGGGCGGTTTTGGAAAAATTTCTTTGGGATCTGCGGCCGGCAAGCACCTGTTCCAAGGTCCTTGTGCCGGTAATGTCCGGTTGGGGAAGGGATATTGTTTCTGGTTTTTGATTTTCCGGCATTGCACATTCTCCTGCGGTTAAAAAAAGAGCGATCAGGGCCAGAGACAAGACTGGCATGGCGGTGGTCAAAGCAGAAAGTTTTGGAAAAAATTTTTCCATCAGAAAGTTTTCCATTTTTCAAGGGCCGCCGGATAGCCAAGAGAAGCTAAGGCGCACAGGGTTTTTGCCAGATCGGTGATGCCGGATTTCCGGCCGGAGGAGGCATCCACGGCCATTGCAAAAATATCCCGGTCTTTTAAAATCGCTTTGATCAGCCCGGTTAAAACCGTCCGGGGTCCGACTTCGACAAAAATTCTGATCCCGGCCTGATACATATTCCGGATTTCATCGATAAAATTCACCGGACTGACCAGGTGGCGGGCCAGAATCTGTCTGGCTTGTTCCGGTGCATCCGGGTAGGGCAGGGCGGTGGTGTTTGAGTAAACAGGTATGTTCGAATTCCTGAACGCAACCCTTGCGATTTTTTTTTCAAAGGGTGCGGCCGCGGCAGCCACCAGTTTGCTGTGAAAGGCCGCCGCCACCGGCAGAACAGTGGCCAGGATTTTATTTTCTTTGAAGATCGACTTCATTTGAACAATGGCGTCGGTTGGGCCGGATAATACCCCCTGGTCCGGGCTGTTGCGGTTGGCAAGGATGACATCAATGCCGCTGGACGCAATGATCTCGTCAATCTTTTCCAGGGGGGCTTTTACCGCCAGCATGCTGCCTCGATCCCCGGTGCCCCCGGCTTCACGCATATATTTCCCCCGGGCCGCGGATAACCGGAAAAACGCGGTTTTATCAAACCGTCCGGATGAAAACAGGGCGGTGAGTTCCCCGTAGCTGTGACCGCAGGTGCTTTCCGGTGTTATTCCGAACCGCCGGAGCACGTTTTGCATGGCCACGCTGACCGCTCCAATGGCCGGCTGTGCGATATCAGTGGATCGTAAGGCTTCTTCCCGGACTGTTTTTTCATTTTCCATTCCTGAAAGTTCCGGAAAAATATAATCCGCGAGGGGTCCGGAACCGTCAACCGCCTCACTGGCCGCATTCACTGATTCGAGGACCCCGGGAAACAACCGGGACAGATCACGGCCCATAAAGAGATACTGGCTTCCCTGGCCCGGAAATACAAATGCCAGTTTTCCCGGACAATTGGTTTCACCGTAAAAAGCATTTTTGGTGGACCAGCAGGTCTGTGTATTGTTTTCAAGGTCCTCTGCTGCGGTATGGATTATTTCCAGCGGGTTTTCGGTTGTTTCAGAGATAATCAGGAGCCGGCAGGCATGGGACGCTGAAAAAGCATTTCGGCTGTTTTTCGCCATCTGTCCAAATTGCCCGGCGTCCGGGTCGGATGCGTGCAGTGCGGTCGTAAATTCCGCCAGGTTTTTTTTCAGATCATTTTTATTGTCCGCGGAAAATGCCGCAATTTCAGGTGCCTGGTCCCAGTTTTTGGCGTCGTCCTGATCCTGAAAATACATATTCTTTTTTTCTCCATTTTTTCAGTATATTATTATCTAAAGTATAATGTTATGCTTTAGATATTTTTAAAATCTCATTAATTTGTTCTATTGACATCGGCGTGAATTTACCGATTTTTGCCGGCAGATTCATAGTGGCGGCGGCAAGGTCATTTACAATCCGGAGGCGCCGCATGACAACACATGCGCCGAACACAAGATTCATGGCAACGGTTTTAAATTCCCGGCAATCCGGATTTTCCAGAAAAGATCCTTGAGTCCATTCATTAAAAGCGCCCATGGCAGGCCCGCACCATATCTGAAAATCTTTTTGCCGGGCGGTGTCACCGCATATGGCCCATCTGGAGGACTGGCCCAGATAGGATCGAAACAAAAGGGCCATTTTGCGTTTGGGGTTGTTTTCCGCAGCTTCAATTTGTCCGGGATCACAGGCATTAAAAAATCCGCAGCATCCTTCCCATTCCGCATCCAGGGAATTTTGAAATATTCTGGTTTCCAGTTCATTTTTCACATCATCCGGAAGCTGTGAAATACCGTCATAATTGCGGTATATGTCGTAAAGCCGGGCTGCGCGCTGGGCAAACAGGGTGCCGCGCTTTAGCACCTGGACCTTGATGCCCCTTTCAAACATGTTGGCCGACGGCGCCATCATCACATCTGTCTGCAAGGCACTTGCCAGCATCTGTTTTACGATTTGCGACGTGCCGGCTTCAACGCATGCCTGGTTAATCGATCCGGAGAGCACATATTCCGCTCCCATGGCAAATGCGGCCGCCGCCGCTTTGGGAGTGGCAATGCCGCCTCCCAGGCCGATGCAGGGCCAGGGCACATTTGCGGAGGCATATTGATGTTTTTGTGCCAGATGATCCCGCAGGTCGATCATGGACGGCAGCAGAGAAATCGCAGCCCGGTTGTCCGTGTGGCCGCCGGAATCGGCTTCCGCGGTCAGATCCTGGGCCACCGGAATATATCCGGCCAGGGATGCTTCATCTTCGGAAATCAGCTTCTGGTCGACCAGCCGGGCGATCATTTTGTCCGGCGGCGGGGACAAAAACTGCTTTGCGATCTCAAGGCGCGAGGTCTTTGCTATGATCCTGTTCGGGCAGACCACTGTGTTGTCCGCATCCCGGTATATGCCTTTGATGCGAAAATAGAGCAGGGGCAGGGTGATTTTCATATATCCGGCCGCACTGATCAGATCGATCCCGTGCTTTAAATACAGATTCACCGTGGCCATTTCCAGTTCGGGATTACCGGAATAAACGAGATTCAGCCCATAGGGAAGCCGGGTTTGGGACTCTGTTCCCCCAAGCTCGGATTTTAACCGTATAATGGCGGTTTCCAGACCCGCCAGCGGCAGTCCGGCGGCACCGAAAAAGCCGATCATTCCGGCATGTGCCGCGGCTTTGACCAGTTCTACGGATGAAATGCCATGGGCCATGGCCCCGGCCACATAAGGATATTTAATATGATACCGTTTTTTAAACGCACCACTGCCCAGGTCCCGGGGAACCAGTGGCGGCGCCCAGGACAGCAGGGGATAGTGATCTTTCTGATCCGCGGGTGCATTTGAAACAAAGATTTGGCCGTCCTGGCTGACGCCCGGTTCTCCGTCGACAGAAACCACAAACACCGGTTCTGCCGTATTCACGATGGCCCGGTGAATGGCCGGCAGCCCTTTTTCCGGCGGCAGTCCGGCGGGTTTGAAGAATCCGTTTAAGGGCGGAGTCAATGGGTTTGCTCCTGAATAAAATCCCGGATGGCTTCAAAATAATTTCTGCCGCCGAGGATCATCAGTGTGTTATGACCGGCGCTGTTGATGATGTGCAGTTTTTTAACGGTTGCCGGTGACCGGTCAAACAGTTCTTTGCCATGCTGCACCGGAATAATCTGATCCAGTTCACCGTGGATGATCAGTGTGGGACCGGGAAACCGGCAAAGTTTTGCGGCATTGGAAAATATTTGCGAATCCGTGATGCCCAACCGGTCCGGATCGATGCCGAGTTTTTGCAGGAGTTCTGTGGTCCGGGCAAACCCGCTTTCAATAACCAGTCCGCTGATCTGTTCCGGATAGGAGGCGGCCAGTTCAATGGCCGATGCACTGCCCAGAGACCGTCCCATTATCCATAACGGGCCGGTGCGGCCTTTTCGGGACAGCCAGCCGGCAAAGTGACGGAATATTGCATGGGCGTCGCTGAACATGGATGCGATCCCGGGCTCTCCGCTGCTTCTGCCATAGCCTCTGTAGTCGACAACAATAAAATTGAGCCCGAACTTCAGGTAAATGGCACCGATATCATCATAATCTTCCGCGATTTCCCCATTGCCGTGAAAAAACAGGATATGGGGCTTTTCCGGGTCCGTTAAGTACAGGCGGGTTCCGATATGAATTCCGTTTCCGGTATCAATTTCCCGGTTGACGGCAAATTCCGGCACGGCTCTGCCGGATTCTTTTCGGGGGTGAAATAAAAAATTTAATATTTCCGGCCGGTCCAGAACGGAATAATCCGGTTGCTGCGACATGATTTTACCTCGCTTGCAATGATTTGTTTTGTGCTTAACTTAACCTTGGCGTTTACGGCAGACAATTATAAAAAAACTTGAAATTGAGATAAAGTTCCGATAAATAAAAATTTTAAATAATTTAATTCAAATCTTAGGTTATTATACTTCATATCATTTCTTTATCCATAATTCCACTATTTCAGAAATACAGGTATCAGAATATGCAAAAGACTTTTTTTACCGATCACAGATCCAGCAGGGGCTTTACCCTGATCGAACTGATGGTCGTTATCGTTATACTGAGTGTTCTGGCCGTCTGGGTAGCCCCCAAAATCATGGGACGACCCGACCAGGCCAAGCAGGTGAAAGCCCAGGTCGATATCCAGAGCCTTGAAACCGCTTTAAAACTTTACAAGCTGGACAACGGTCAGTATCCCACCACGGATCAGGGCCTTGAAGCGCTGGTGAGAAAACCGGACACCGGAAAGGCAGCGAAAAACTGGCGGACCGGCGGATATATTGAAAAGGGTAAAATCCCGAAGGACCCCTGGGGCAATGAATTTATTTACCTTTCTCCGGGCGCTCACAGCGATTTTGACATTACCTCTTACGGCGCAGACGGAGAACCCGGCGGTGAAGAATATGACCAGGATATCAACAACTGGGAAATCGAATAATAATTTTTCAAAGCCTTAAAGCCGCTCAGCCACCTTTGAATCGTTTCCGTGCACTAAAATACTGCAACAATCAGGCTTTTACACTGATTGAGCTGATTGTTGTCATTTCGGTAATCAGCGTCTTGCTTGCGTTTGCGCTTCCCCGGCTGGATGCGTCCTTTTTTTCAGATAAAGAACGCAAACTCTCGACCTGGATTTTATTGAATGTCAAATCGTTAAAGGAACAGGCGGTGCAGGAGCAGGCACTTCTTGTTTTAAACATCGACTTTGATAATGATCGGATGTGGTCATCGGTTGGACCCATGACGGAAGAAACACCCAAAGCCAATGAAATTAAGCTGCCTTCCGGTTATGAGTTACGGGATGTGCAGTTCGCAAACAAAGAAAAAATTTCCAGCGGTGTTGCTGAAATCTATTTTTATCAAAAAGGATATTCCGACAAGGCCCTCATCCACATTAAGGAGGATAACAATCAGTATTCCTACCTGATTGAATCATTTCTTCCCCATGTCAAAATTTTTGAAGAATATATTGAATTCTAAAATTTTTTCAAATACTTCCGCCGGACCTGACAACGGATTTACCTTACTCGAAGTGATGGTTTCGGTGGCCATTATCGCCATTGTCCTGGTCAGTATTTTAAAACTGCAGGGCCAGAGCATCACAATGAATGAAACCATCCGGTTTTATACGATTGCGCCGATGCTGGCGGACGCAAAAATTTCCGAGATTACCTTAAACCCGGACAATTTTGAACTCTCTTCTTCCGGTGATTTTGGTGATGATTTCCCGGGATATGCCTGGGAGATCGGAGTTGAAGAATTAAAAATCCAGGTCTTTGAAAGCCCGGATCTGACATTAAAAAAGATTGATGTAGGCATCAATCTGAACAACGGTGAATTAAAATTTTCCCTGCGGCATTTTCTGAATGCGGATTCCGGGGAGTCGCAAAATGAATAGAAAGTCATTTACATGCCCTGCGGCATCCGCTCCCTCCGGAAAAAACACCGGATTCACGCTGCTTGAAATCCTGATTGCGATCTTTATTTTTTCTGTTGTGATCTCCACCATCTTCGGAACGTTTAACGGGGTTATCTCCCGGACGGACGCCATAAAAAACGGTCTGGACGGATTTGAAATGGCCAGAATCTGTCTCAACCGGATATCTTCCGACTTAAATGCCATCCATATCGAACAGAAACCGTTGTATCATCCGCCGGACTTTGATGATCCCCCGGATCCATATGGCGTGTTTGGAAAAGAGACATTTGCCGGCAATAAAAACTTTTCCCAGCTCCGGTTTGCCTCAGCCGAACATCTGCCTATGACCCGGCAGCCTGAAAAAGGAATCGCTGAAATCGTTTATTATGTCAAAGAAGAAGGGTATCCGGAGTATAATTTTGTATTGAAACGATCCGATGTGGTCTATCCCTATGATGAGGATTACCAGTTTGAGGAAAAAGAGAGTGATCCCGTGTTATGTGAGAACATCGAAGAATTTAATATTCGTTACTATGATCATGAAGAAAATGAATATGAACAATGGGATTCTGATTCTGACTTTTTGAAATATGCCACCCCGTACGCGATGAAAATTAAATTAATAATTAACAGCGGCGATGGGGACGGGTCATATACATTTGAAACCAAAATTGCCCTGCCTGTTTTTCGGGAAAAATTTGAATAAAATGCCACTTCACCCGCTTCAAAATAATAAAGGCGTTGTCCTGATTCTGACCCTGACCATTATTGCGTTGCTGGTCACGATTACCTTTGAGCTCAACCGTCAGCTCCAGGCATCGGTTGAAAGTTCGGCAACCAACCGGGACCGGGTGGTGATGAACCATATGCTGGCATCCGGGGTTGAGGTGGCCAAATCTATACTGGTAAACGATAAAAAAGATTCTGAAATCGATTCCGTTCAGGAAGACTGGGCCAATCCGGAAAAAATTAACGCCTATCTTTCACAGATTCCTTTTGAAGACGGGAATATCGAACTGTTTATCAGTGATGAACTGGGGCGCGTCCAGGTCAACGCCCTGGTCAAATTTCCCGAAGGCAAAGATTATAATATCCCTCAAAGGGATTTCTGGCTGCGGTTTATGACCTTGATTTTAACCCAGCAGGAGGACCAGGATACGGCGGAATTTTTGTCTGATGAAATCCTCGAACCCAGCGCGGTGATCAATCCGGTTAAAGACTGGCTGGATTCCAATGACAATGATACCATTACCGGCTTAAACGGGGCTGAGGATGAATATTATCAGGATCTTGATCCGCCTTACACCACCCGCAACGGTCCCTTCCGGCAGATTGAAGAGCTGATGCGGACCAAGGGCATTACACCGGAACTTTTTTATGCCGCGGATGAACAGATCGTGGGAATTTCCGATTTTCTGACCGTTCACGGGGTTTCCGATGCAAATGATAAATTTACTTATGCCGGGAAAATTAATATCAATACCGCGGATCTGCCGGTGATTGCCGGCTTGCTGCCCCTGGGCCAGGAATTTCTGGCTCCGGAAATTTTTGAATACCGCATTGAAAAATCAGAAGAGCAGTATCTCTATGATCTGACCAGTCCGACCTGGTATAAAGAGGTGCCGGGCCTCGGTGACGTTGAAATTGATCCGGAACTGATCACCACCCAAAGTGATATTTTCCGCATTGAATGTTATGCCGTTCTGCGGGATATTCAGAAAAAAACAACCGTCATTGTTGAACGGATAAAAGAAAAAGAATCCGGCAAATGGTATTGTAAGACCTTGAGCTGGCGTTATGAATAATTTTATGATGATTATTCTTTACATTAACGCTTGGAAAACTTATAAATTCTCAGTTATAAAACTATTTCAAATATATTGTTTGGTGCTATGAGCAGAAAAATTTTTTCACTTGATATCCGGGATGATGCAATATCCGCCTTGCTGGTTGAAAACAGCTTAAAAGGAAACCGGATTCAGGCACAGATGCATATTCCGTTTTCAGATGTCACCCTGCCGACACCTGAAACCAGCCAGGCGCCTGCAAACAAGCTGGACCGGATTGCCGAAGCCATCGGCACAATTACCCGTCAAATGAACGTGACCGGTGCGGAAACCATGGTTTCCATTTTACCGGAATACGTATCATACCGTAATCTTCAGGTGCCCTTCAAAGACCGGAAAAAAATCCGCCAGGTGCTGCCCTTTGAACTGGAACCGGTGCTGCCGTATCCCATTGATGACCTGATCATTGATTTTAAAATGATCCGGCCGGCGGAAAAAACGGATATTCTCGTCAGTGTGGCCAAGGCATCTGAAATCAAGGGTATACTTGAAATTCTCAAAGAATTTAAAATCGAACCCTATCTTCTGACGCCGGGAAGTTTTTCATCCGTGCTTTGCCTGGCTGAATTCAGTCAGGCGGACAGCGATTTTATCTTTGTCGACCTGGATGGCAAATACGCCACTGTATTTACGGTGGTCACCGGCCGGGTCCACATTGCCCGATCATTTTATTCCAAAATAACGGATTTGCGCGCAAAGGCCCAAAAATTATCTGATAATATTTTCCAGGTCATTGCGGCATTTGAATCATTGTTTCTCATGGATTTTGAGCCATCGAAAATTTTAATTTCCGGCACAGGCATTGATCTGGAATTTTTTAATCAGGAGATTGAAAATACCCTGGGGATCGGGACCGTTGCCGTGGATATGTTCGACACGGTGAACGCAAAACTCAGCCTTACCAGCGACAGCCCCTTTGATGCCGAACATATGAATAATGCCCTGAGCCTGGCGGTTGCCGAAATTATGGGCATCCGATCCATTAATTTTCACGGCGAACATTCCATCATCAAAAAATACTGGGAAGAATATAAAAATGATTTTATCAAGACCGGACTCGTGGCGGCTTTTGTCTTTGTGCTGCTCATGTTCAATGTCCTGTCTGAAGCGCATTTTCTGCAAAAGGAAGTGAATCAGATCAACCGCCAGATCGCGTTTATTTTCCAGTCCACATTTCCGGAGGTAACAAAAATCATTGATCCGGCGCAGCAGATGGAGACTCTGGTGCAGCAGGAACAGGAAAAAAATATGTTTACCGGAAATATTGAACAGGAGATATTAAATATCGATATCCTCAATGAAATCAGTTCCCGGATTCCCGCGGAACTGGATGTGGAAATATCCAACTTTGTCCGCGGCGAAGACAATCTGGTGATTTCCGGCCATACGGATTCATTTAATAATGTGGATGACATCAAAAGCCGCCTGGAACGTGCCGAGATGCTGAAAAACATTACCATCAGTTCGGCCAATTTAGAAAAATCCACCAACCGTATTCAGTTCAAACTGAAAATTGATTTGTAAAAAACATGAAAAAAATTTTTTCAATAAATTTAAATCTGAACAAACGGGAAAAAATTGCTGTAACCGGTGCTGCGGTTTTTCTGACCCTTTTTTTCCTGATTCAGTTTATCATCGTGCCGGTCTTTGAAAAACGAAATGATCTCAGACTGCAGGTTGCCCAAAAAAACGATACCCTGCTGGACATGAAAATACTGCGCGCGGAATTTATGACCATGCAGGAAAAGCTGGAATCTTCCCAGCAGGGACTGAAGAAAAGATCCCCCGATTTTACGCTCTTTTCCTTTCTGGACCGGCTGGCAGGGCAGACCGGCGTAAAAGATCATATTGCATACATGAAGCCGTCCACCAGTGTGAAAGAAGATTCCGGCTTAAAAATTTCACGCGTTGAATTAAAACTGCAGGAAGTAACCATCAAGGACCTGACCTCCTATTTATTCCAGGTAGAGACTTCGGAAAATATGGTCATTGTCCGGCGGCTGTCCATAACCAAAACCGGCAAGGACAGCGGTTTTGTGACAGCAGTCCTGCAGGTGGAAACCTTTGAGTCTTAATTAATTCGGGATAATATACATGCAGAAAAAAATCGCCTATGCGGGATATTTCATCATCATTACAGTGGTTTTCCTGTATTATCTGTTTCCCGGTGATGCGGTAACCGCTTATATTAATTATAAAATAAACAACATGTCCCCGGACGTGAGAATATCCATCAGCGGGTTGCAGCCGGATTTTCCGCCCGGCGTAAAATTACTGGGACCGGACCTGCTGTACCGGAACCAGCCCGTTGCGGGCGCGGATTTGATACGGATCAAGCCGGCCTATTTTTCGCTTTTTTCGGGCAATAAAACTTTTTTTGTCAATGGTGATATATATACGGGAAATCTCGATTCTGTTATTCGACTGGCCGATTTCAGCACAAATCCGGCATTTGATGCAGAAGCCACATTTGCCAATATTCAGATTTCTCAAATTCCCATCCTCGAACAATTCCAGTCCTATCAAATTGCCGGAATTGCCAGCGGCCAACTGTTATTTGACAACAAAGAAGTCAAAGCCGGAAAAGGGAACGCGCAAATATTAGTAACGGACGCCACTGTTGAATTCACGCCGGCATTGTTCGGGCTGGAGCAGCTGACGTTTAAGTCCATTAATACGGATTTTGAAATCAGCGGCCAGCGGGTGGTGGTGAAAAAATTCGATGTAGACAGCCGGGATGTGTCCGCCAGCGCCAGCGGATCAATTATATTGCGAACCCCGGTTAATAAAAGTACGATTAACATTCGCGGTGAATTCAAACCGCATCCGGCCTTTATCAAACAGCTGGGCAATCTTTTTCCGGTTGAGATGCTTTCACGAAGGCAGACCGCAAGCGGCGGGCTGCCGTTTCGCATTACCGGTTCATTGGAACAGCCAAATTTTGCCCTCAGGTAGGCCGTTAAATTATATTTTTTGCGATTTAAACTATGTTTAAAAATCTATTTTCCATACTGAATATTATTCTGGTGACCGTTTTGATATTTTTTGCCGTTAATCTGGGGTACCAGATGCTTTCCGCAAAATTAGCGGAAATGTCTTCCGGTGACTTGACAGCGCTTGTCCATCCGTCAACCTATGCCCGGGAGCCTCAGTCTCCCATGAACCAGACGAGCCGGAAAAACAGGATCGCCTACCAGTCCATCACTGAACGGGATTTATTTAAGACCAAAGAAGCGGCCCAGCCGGATAAACCGCCCAGTGGCATTGAACTTGAAAAATTACAGGAGACCAGCCTGAAACTGACACTGTTTGGCACCATCATTGATACGGATGATGATGACTATGCGGTGATCGAAGATACCCAGAAGCGCAAACAGGGACTTTATAAAATAGGCGACACTATTCAGAACGCTGAAATCAAATTAATCTTGAGAAAAAAAGTGGTTTTAAGCGTAAATGGCAAAGATGAAATTCTGCTGATGGAAGATGAAAAAAAGAATGCCCGGAAGCGATCAGTGCCGAGTCCCACCTATTCACCGGAATCATCCATGGAAGACGACCGGTTTGATATTGATGAAACCGTCAGCATTGATCGGGAAGAAATTAACAGTTCGTTAAAAAATATTAATCAGTTGATGAGCCAGGTGAAAGTACGGCCCCATTTTAAAGACGGCAAACCGGACGGCCTGCTGCTGAGCCATGTGCAGCAGAATTCGATTTTCAAGGAAATGGGCCTCCAGAACGGTGATATCGTCAAAGGGGTCAATGGAAAAGAAATTCAATCAGTTGATGATGCATTGAAATTTTATGACAACCTGAAATCCTCATCTTCGGTTGAACTTCAGATTGAGCGCCAGGGTGAATCGCGATCCATAAGTTATCAAATAGAATAAATATTTAAATCATAAAATTCGGATGATCAATATGCTACGCTTACAAAAATTTTCAATCGTTCTTTTCTTCCTGTGCACTCTGTTTTTTGTTATTTGCAATCCGTGCCCTGCCGCTGCGCAAACCGCGGAAGACAATACGCCGGCGGCCGACGTCCCCTTGTCACCGCCTGCCCAGGCAACGCCGGATTCGCCCCAGGAAAGTTTTATTTCGATTGATTTCAACGATGTGGACATTGAGGTATTTATAAAATTTATCAGTGAACTCACCGGAACGAATTTTATCATTGACCGGCGTGTCAAAGGCAATATTTCCGTGATTTCCCCCACAAAAATATCCGTGGAAGAAGCCTATAAAGTGTTTGAATCCGTTCTCGAAGTGCATGGATTTGCCACCGTGGATGCGGGTGAAGTCACTAAAATTATTCCGTCTCCCTATGCACGGACCATGAGCATTGAAACCCGTTTGAAAAAAGAAGCGGATTCGCCCAGCGACAAAATTGTTACTCAGCTGATTCATTTAAATTACGCAGACCCGAACGAGGTCAAGCAGCTGTGCGCGCCGCTGGTATCCAAAAGCAGTGTGGTCCTGTCATACACCCCCACCAACATGCTGATTATCACGGATGTATATTCAAACATCAAGCGGCTCATCCAGATTATTGATGCCATTGATGTTCCCGGCATCGGTCAGTCCATATCCGTGGTACCCATTGAATATGCGGATTCGGAAGAAATGGTAAAAATTATTGATTCGGTTTTTAACGCGCCCATGGCTGCCGGCCAGCCCCCCCGGAGAGGCGGGCAGAAAGATGTGACCCTGGTATCGGACAAACGGACCAATACGATTCTGGTGGTGGCCAGTGAGACCAGCACCCAGCGCGTCCGCGAACTGGTGCGGATGCTGGATAAGCAAATGCCCAAAGGGAGCCAGCGAATTCATGTCTATTATCTTGAAAATGCCAAAGCCGAGGAACTGGCTACCGTACTTCAGGAATTTCCGACCAAAAAGGGCGGGGGAGGGGACGCGGCCCCGGGCAAACAGCTGGCACCGATTGTGTCCGAAGATGTTAAAATCACCGCGGACAAAGCCACCAACAGTCTGATCATTGTCGCGGAAAAAGATGATTATGACGTACTCAAAGATATTATCGGAAAACTGGATATCCGGAGATCCATGCTTTATATTGAGTGTCTGGTGATGGAAATCAACAAGAACAGGTCCCTGAACCTGGGCACGGAATGGCAGATCGGCGGAGAAGGCAGTTACGACGAGTATGACGGTGCCTGGGGCGGCGGTTTTTCAGGCGGCGCGCTGGGCGGCGATGCCGGATATCTTTCGTCTGCCCTCGCTGCCGGGACCGGGGCCGCATCGGTGCTGCCCCCCGGATTTTCCGTCGGGGTGTTCGGCGAGGCCATTACGGTAGGCGGTGTGGTATTCCCCACCATTGCGGCGGTCATCAATGCCTATAAAAAAGACACGGATGCCCATATTCTGTCCACCCCGCAGATCCTGACCACGGACAACGAAACCGCCAAAATCACCGTGGGTAAAAATGTGCCCTACCTGACAAAGGCGAGCAGCGGTGATACCAATTACAGTAATTATGAATACAAAGATGTCGGCATCAGCCTTGAAATCACGCCGCAAATCAGCAAAGACCGGCTGATTCGTCTGGAAATCGCCCTGGAAACTACTAAGCTGGAATCCACCACCGACCAGTTTCAGCCGACCACATTAAAGCGGACCGTTGATACCACCGTTATTGTCAATGATAAAAATACG
>JAABSL010000320.1 GCA_011390415.1 Desulfobacteraceae bacterium | reverse complement strand
CATGGCAAAGGCGGTTTCCGAAACCATTATCCGGGAGGTAAAGTCCTCGGCCGGCATGGATGCCATGGAGTTCGGGTGCGGCACCGGCCTGATCAGCATGGCCATTGCCCCTATGGTAAAATCCGTGCTGGCTGTGGATATGTCGGAAAACATGCTGGCCGTGCTGGATGAAAAGATCAAACAGAACAATATCGGCAATATCTCCACCCGGCTGCTGGATTTAGCAAAAGATGAACTTCCGGAAGAACGCTTTGACCTGATTTTTTCCAGTATGGCATTGCATCATGTAAAGGATGTGGATGGGCTGCTGGAACTGTTTTGTCAGCTCTTAAATCCGGGCGGGATTCTGGCTTTGGCGGATCTGGAAACCGAAGACGGCGGCTTTCACGGGGACATTCCGGATGTGTTTCATCTGGGGTTTGACCGGCAGAAACTCACGGAAAAATTTGAGCAGCAAGGGTTTTCAACCGTCGGAACGACTATCGCGCATATCATGAAAAAGGAAAATGCCAACACTGGTAAAGAGGAAGAGTTTCCGGTGTTTCTTATTACCGGGGTTAAAAAATAGGCAACTATTGACAATTATTGTAAGTACTGGATTTTCGCTTTGACCTGAGGGTTTCAGGAACAAGGCACTTCAGCCTGAAGACATAGTGCGCCTATTTCGATGGCTGAATAACGCAGTTCCTGAAGTGCTCGGGTTAAAGCGTTTTCTTCATCACAATTTTATTTGACCCTTTTTCAATTTCATCAAATATCATGGCGCCCGGTCCGATCCCTTCCCAGATCAGGACATCATCTTCCACGGTCAGCTTGAGCCAGTCGTTTTGAATTCCGATTTCAAAGGCGTCTGCGATGGATTGATCATAAACCCTTACCACATCGAGCAGGGCATTTTTTATTTCCGGCGTGATTTCCATGATGGGATTTTTATATGGGAAACCCGGGTTCGGGTCAATCTTTTCCTGGCTCGGTTAACCTGCATATTGTAATATCATCACTTGCAATAGAGTGGATGGGGCCTTTCAAGAATGTCATTAACATGAGAATAAAGAATTAAGTGATTACCGTTGAGATTTTCTGACGTATCAATTCCGGCAGACTGTTTCTGTTTTCCGGCGTGACTTCATGAATTTCCATATCGTTTCTGGCTTTGATGTTTAAAATAAATTCATCCCGGCCCAGGGTGATGGTGCCGATGACAATATTATCCGAATCCAGGGCCGCGATGGCGGCCTGGCGGAATTTTAACGAGAAACACTCCATTTTTCCGATTTCATCTAAGATAATGATGGCGTTTTTTACCGGGGCAATGGATGGGACGGCAAGGGTGTCTATGTTTTCGATGCTCACGCCGTAGCGCCGGATATGAAAGTCGGATATGATATCCTGATGTGCCAGCCAGCCTTGTTCTCCGTCCAGCGTATGCATCATAAAACCGACGCGTCGATCGCCCTGTTTTGATTCCTGTGTATAAAAACCCTTGGCCGGCCCGGGCAGGCTTGCGATCACTTTCCGGATCACCGTGGTTTTGCCGGAAGAGGGGGCGCCGGTTAAAAAAATGTTGTTACGTTTTTGGATCATCAAAAAAATCCTGTTATGTCGGCGGATTCTGTATCCGTATGAGGGGGGATGCGGCGGCCCTGGACAACTGGTCCGCCCGTTTTATCAGTGCGGGGATCCGAAAGTGGCCGTGCATGTCTGCAATGTGCTTTTTGGCCTGATCAAGGGCCATGCCGGCGGCCGTTATATACAGGGGACGCCGGCTGTTGCCCCGGCACAGTTCATATTCGGCCGGGGTGTTTTTTGCCGGATTTTTGGCAACCCCGATCACCGCAACCCTGTCGCTCAGGGTATCATAGAGATGACGGCCGAGAGCCGGATAATTTTGGCTGTCGAAATAAACAAATCCGTCAATGATAATAACTTCCGGCATAATGACATCCGGCAAAACATCCATCTCATCCAGCAGCGCCAGTATGCACGGCAGCTCGCGCCGGTAAAACCGGCCCGGCTCATATTTTCTGATACCTTCGACACAGACGGTAATTTCTTTAACCGGTGCGGAATCCGGCCAGTCCTGGAACAGCACGCCCGCAGCCATTGCCTGGTTTTTCCGGTAGTATGTGTCTGTTGCCAGCATCATGGGAGGGAAAATCTGACATTACATCACTGCCGTTTATACAACCCCACCAGCTCCGCCTTTTCCAGAATATGCCCGTCCATTGCTTTTTCCAGGTCTTTTTTTGTCGGGCCTTTTAAGTCCGGAAGGACAATGTCAAGGGCATAAAGCTTGTGAAAGTAGCGGTGCGTGCCGATGGGCGGGCAGGGGCCGCCGTACCCGGTCCGCTTCCAGTCATTGATGCCGCTTAATGTTCCTTCCGGAATGTCGTTGCCCGAATCGCCCTCCGGCAATGAATCGCTTGCCGCGGGGATGTTGTAAATTACCCAGTGGACCCATATCATTTTGGGGTTGGCGGGGTCCGGCGCATCCGGGTCATCAACAATCAATGCAAAACTTCGGGTACCCTCCGGCACATCCGTCCACTCAAGCGCCGGTGAGATGTCGCCGCCGTCACAGGTAAATTTTTTCGGAATTTCCGACTGGTGTTCAAAGTCTGGGGATGTTAATTCCATGGCGTTGCATGTCTCCTTTTCCGGGTTGGCCAATGCAGTGATTGACAATAAAAAGATGGAGAAAAAAATGAAATGTATGGTTTTCATGATTTTTTCCAGTTCGTTTTTTAAGCCAATAGATTTATCGGAAATCCGGTCAGCAACAGTGAACCTGAAAGTCGGAACCGGGCCTTTGGAAAAATTTCGGGAATCAGATCAATGCGAATTTGCTGGGAGATTTTGAGGGAACGTCATTTCTGAATACACTCAGATTAGAAAATCAGGCAAGAAATTTCAAGTTAAAAAAGCCGGAGGATTTGAAGGTGAAATCCCCCGGCTTTTGCTTAAACCGGTTAAGAAAAAAATAGTTTTTACCATTCGCCAGGTGCAGAGTCATTGTCACCTTCTACGGAATCCGGCGGGGAAGCAATATAAAGTACCACACCGTTTTCTACATCTGCTTCGGTCATGTTGAACCGCACAGTATCATAATTTACGCCTTCTTTCTGGGCGGTGATGTCATAGGTGTTTATCGGCACATTGACCCATGCGACCCCGCCGTCCTTTGAGGTATACCCCCAGGCCGGATCCGGTTGAACCTGTTCATTAAAATAAAGTGGGCCAATGGCGACCGGAAAGTTTAACGGAGGGTTTGAAGAAACCGTTGCACCCGGATCGCCATGCGGTAAAAGATCACTGTGCATGCTGGCCCAGGATTTGCCCACTGTCACCACCATGGCATTGACAAATGTAAACGGCACCCCGGTCATCTGCATCACCATCCCCTCTACTATCGGTACCATTGCAAAATTAAAATAAAACGGATCAATATACTGGATAGCAATGTCTGTATTGTCCTCATCTGTAACTGTGATGACGTTGCTTTTGGTGGTGATCCATCCTTCTTTTTCATAAACAAAGGAAAATTCCAGGTTTTCTTTACTTGATTTCACGACAAAAATTGTCCACCAGCCCGTATCATCAGACTGAAAATTCATCTCCCGGGTAAACGGGTATTCTGCGATCCAAACGTTTGCGTCCGGAACCGTGGCATGATAGTCAATGTATCCGCCGTTAAAAACGTCATAACCGAAATGGTTGAGTTTTCCGCTGAGCTTTACAATCCTTACATCCAATCTGTCCAAAAACTCTCGACCCTTTTCCAGATCTTCATTATCATTCAGATCCAGTTTTGCCAGTTTTGGAATTACTTTATCGATATTCACATCCGTCATAATCAGTAAGTTGTCAGCTGCGATTGCGCCTGAAGCTAAAAACAAGGAACAGGTAAAGAGCATAACAAAAATGGCTGCCAGTCGTTTCATGATCTTCCTCCTCTATTCGGGATTGAGTCTTTCGTACGGGGGCTAATGGATCTGTTTTGAAATATTAACGGATTGTTCTAAAAAAAATAATGGTATTTTCGACTATTATCTGATTTTTCGATAAAGACAATTGGCCGTTGGAATGATTTTTGTGAAAGAAAAGTTTGGAAGTTTCTCTCCGATTTCAAACCAAAGGATTAGAACCTTTCAGGACCGGCAGACAAGAATTTCCTTGATATCCGGAGCAATTATGACAGTATTCCGGTATTGAAAAAATCCAAATCGTCAAAGAGGAACAGGAGCTATACTTATCCATGCATGATCCGAAACTTGCGCCAAAATATGAAAACCAGGCCCGGATGCTGGCCAATAAAGTGCAAAAGACCTACAAGCACCTGCGCAAGCGTTTTGCGCGGCAGAACATCAATGTTTTCCGCCTCTATGACTGGGATATTCCGGAAATCCGTGCGGCAGTGGACTGGTATGCCGGTCACCTGGTGATTGCCGAATACACCCGCAAGCAGTCCACCCCGGAGTGGCTGCCCCTGATGGGCCGCGCTGTCGCGGAAATTTTGGAAGTTCCTTCCAAAAATGTTCATTTAAAGGAACGGCGGGCGGGCAAGCAGGACGGAAAGCGTTATGAGCGGATCGATACCACGGATAAAAAGTTTGTCGTGTCGGAACGGGATTTAAAATTTTACGTCAATCCCTGGGATTATATTGACACCGGCCTTTTTTCAGATCACCGCAATACCCGTCAGATGGTGCGGGAGATGGCCCGGGACAAAGATTTTTTAAATCTTTACTGCTATACCGGCTCTTTTTCCTGCTATGCGGCAAAAGGCGGGGCCCGGACCACCACGTCCGTGGACCGGTCTGAAACCGCCATCGCCTGGGCTCGGGAAAATATGGAGTTGAACGGGATTCCGGAACAGGGTAACCGGCTGGTTCAGGCCGATACGTTTGATTTTTTAAACCGGGCGAAAAAAGAGGGCCGCGCCTATGATCTGGCCGTGGTGGACCCGCCGTCTTATTCCACCACCCGGAACCGCAGAATGGAATTTGACATCCTGCAAGATCATCCCAAACTGCTTGCCGGCGTTCTGGAAGTGATGAAACCCGGATCCTTGGTCTTTTTTTCAACCAATCACCAGGATTTTGAACCCCGCATGGAGAATCTGGGATTTTCAGAGGCCAGGGAAATCACTTCCCTGACGATTCCGGAAGACTATGTCAGCAAAAAGAAAACCATTCACCGGTGCTGGAAAATGGTTGTGTAGTTTTTCCCGAATACCTTATTCCGCCGGTTTCAATTCCGAGATCTTTTTGAGCTCTCTTGCAAGCGCTGCTTGCACCTGCGGCTTTTCAGCGGTAATTCTGACCCAGTCGTCTTTTTGAAGCGCTCTAAAATACCGGCTGAACTGCTTTTTTAACGATGCATCCCATTCGGCGGTAAAGCCTTTTTTCTGTGCGGATTTCATGGATACGGCCGCATCGGCGCTGTCCCGGCGGCTGTGGGCCCAGTTAATGACATGGGAAAAATAAATCAGGGCCCGGTCGATCAGAATATAGAGCATCTGATGGTTTTTCATCGGCCCCACCTGGAGTTTCATGCGGCCCAGGGGGAGCCCTTTGACTTTTGCACCGGTAGCTTGTGCGGCGCCGAGCGCTGCTGATCCGCCCCCCAGCAAGCCCCCGATGGCAGTAAATATGCCCAGGCTCTGACCGGCCATTGCCAGGTCGATTTTGGCGCCCACCGCGCTGCCGCCCACAGCGCCGGCCGTTGCCAGCTGCCATTGTTTGAGCCCCAACACCCGCCACGATCGTTTGGAAAACAGGTCTTCATGAACGATGGAATGCGGCGGCAGTTCATAATTGAAAATATTGTGCTTAAAACATTTCCGGATGTTTTTGTGTGCGGCTTTTTCAAACCGGTCAATATCTTTTTTATACTGATCCTGAATCTGTTGTCTGGTTTTCGGAAACTGCGATTCATCCCGGCAGGTTTTGGTTACCGTATGGCCGCACGCATTGAAAATTAAATCCATTATAATGCTGACCGTATCATCAATACGATGCTGCCAGTCGTGTTTGAATGCGGCAATGACGTCTTCCAGCCGGGACTGCCAGTCCGGGTCGATATTTTTGAGGCTTTCCAGAAGATCAATCCGTTCCGCATAGGTGGCCCGGTGGGCATCGAACAGGCGGATGGTGTTAAAGTGTTTTCTGGCTTCAGATTTCCAGTCTTCGATAAATTCCGCCCGGTTTTTTTCTTTTGTGTTGATGACCGCCATTCTCGGCAGGCCGGTCAGGCGCAGGATTTCCATTTCCATTTTATCAATATTTCGCACCGGCCGGGAACCGTCCACCACAAAAATGATCCCCGCACCGTCGGCCAGGGGAGAGAACAGTTCGCACTCATCGGCAAAATCCGGATCCATATGATGCGCCGTGATAAAATCATCCGGCATCTGCCGGTCCGGACCGGAATAGGCCGTCAGCCACTCCAGGGTCTGCCGGGGCTGCTGGAATCCGGGAGTGTCGATAAAACGGATGATTTCATCTGCATCCACAAATACCGGGTATACCCGGCATTTTTTGGTTTCTCCGGGCACCGGGCTGATACGGACACTGTCGTCTTCGGCCAGTGTGGCCACCACGGAGGATTTGCCTTCGTTGGGATGCCCGAGAATGGCAAATGCCGGAATTTTGATTTTATCCATTAACCACCCCCTAAATTTTCAACCCGTATAAACGGATCACCCATTGCGCTGACCGCCTGCTCCCAGATCACCCGGTCCGTGTCCCCGGGAGACGTGAAAATCATCTGATCCGCGGGTTTCCCGATCAGGGCGATAATGATGCCGGTCTCTTTCTGCACCGTATTTCGCAGGTGTTTGAGCCAGGAAAGGGCTTCCCGGATGGGGGGCTGCCAGGCCTCCATCAGTATCACAATCCGGGAGAATTCCGGCGAAACCCCGGTCCGGGAAAAGGCGGCGTCAAGCGCTGCCATATCTGTTGCCGGATTCATGGTAACGGGTATCCGGGTGATCACTTCATGGCCCAGAATATAGGTGATGCGTTCTTTTAAATCCGCATCATCAAAGGACCCCTCGATTTCTTCGGGAATCAGAATAAAGGCCGGGTCCGGTGCCAGGGCGGCCGGCGTGATTGCCTGCCGGGCAACGGGTTCTTCCGGCTGGCGAAGATATTTCTTTTTGCTGTGCTGCGACGCATAGGCCTGGCCGGCACTGAGGACCTGAGGCGCTCTCATCTGCTGAATCAACCGATCACAGGCACTGGTCGAAAAACTCATGCTGCCCAGCGCGCCAATTTGCCGGTGCCAGCCGGTTGCCAGAAGGATTAAGCGCGGCAGCAATCCATAAAAAAGAAGGGCGTAGCACAAAAACGGCCACCATGAAACCAGGTTCGGCGTGGTCAAATGAATCATGCCTTGCTTTAAGATCATCTGGCTTCCCTGGATCTGGTCGATTGCCGGGTGAGCGGAAGGCAGCCAGGACCAGGGAAGGGAAAAAATTTCCACGATCCGGTAAACCGTTTCCGCATCCGGGTGCAGGGTGGACTGCCAGCCGAACGCCAGATCCGTTATGGCCAGCTTCAGCAGGGTGGCGGCAAGAAGTCCGATGTTAAAGAAGACACCGAAAATCTGGGCCAGGATAAATACCGGCCAGAAAAAAACCGGGCCGTAAAGGGTCTTTTGGCGACCGATAAGCCCTGCGACAGCATACAGCTGCATGCGCCGGTGGCCGGTCAGGGAAGTGTCTCCGGAAATCTTTGTCCGTCCGAGCATGCGCGCAATGAGCGATGACAGCAGTGAATAGAGGCCTTTGAAAGGCAGGGGCAGACCTACGCGCGATGCTGTCATGGATATTGCCAGAATTGCCAGCAGAATAAACTGAGGGATAATCAGTATCCAGATGCAGGTAAATATGTTGATGGGCGCGGTGCCGGAATAGGACAGCACGGACCAGGCAAGGGACGCGCCGGAAATCATCGCCACCGCAGTGAGGATAACCCGCAGGAGACTGATGGTTTCAGCGTACGCATCTCCCGGCAGGGTGTCGGCGTCAGCGGTTTTTCGGTTTGCATCCACCCAGTGTTTGATCAGGTCCCGGCGGGAAAAGGGCGGTTGATGGGTTTTCTCATAGGACAGATACGTCCTGCGTTCAAAGGATAAGGCATCGGCGGATGATTTATTGCTCGCGCGCTGGGCCGATTTCTGATTCAGGAAATATTCCAGATCAATCAGATCTTTGATCCGCCATTTTGACTGCAATGCGTTGCTCCTTTATCGAATAACAACAATTATAGATCCGGGGTATTTTTTTCTATGTTTATGATTTTTCAGGGAACAAAACAAAAAAATTCTTAATTATTTTTCAGGAGTATAGTATCATAAAAGCTTTCTAAATAACAGAGGCTCATTGCCATATTTTTTGCTGCCATATTTAACCGTTTTACGACAATGAAAGGAAAATAAATGACCCCGATGCTGCCGCCGGATCTGCCCCTGTGGATTAGTAAAATGCTGCCGACCAACAATATCCGGTATTGCGTCAACGTGGATGATCACCACACCATGCATGTGACGGAGTCCGGGCAGGGCTTTCCGGTACTGATGCTTCACGGCAATCCCACATGGGGAATTTTGTATCGGCGGGTGATGGACCAGCTGGCGGGCGAGGAAATCCGCTGTATCGCCCCGGATCTGATCGGGCTTGGGTTTTCCAGCAAGCCGCGTTCAATGGATGAACATACCCTTGAGAATCATGCCCGCTGGATCGGTTCATTGATTGACCAGCTGGATGTGAAACAGCTGGTTTTTGTCGGTCAGGACTGGGGCGGCCCCATCGGGCTTCGGGCGCTGTCGATCCGGCCCCGTTTGTTAAACGGTCTGGTGATCTTAAATACTGCCATTGCGCCGCCGAAGCCGGACTTTAAGCCCACGGCGTTTCATAAATTCAGCCGGATGCCGGTGATCAGCAATATTGTATTTCGCGGGTTCGGATTTCCCCAGAACATGCTCCACCGGACCCAGGGCAATCCGGCCAGTATCAGCGGCAATACGGCCAGGGCCTACAAATATCCGTTGCGAAAATTCAAAGACAATATCGCGCCCCTGGCACTGGCGCGCATGGTGCCGGATGCCCAGACGCATCCGTCGGTGGCGTCCCTGCGTAAATGTCAGGCCCTGGCAGAATCCTTTAAGGGCCCTGCGGAAATTGTATGGGGGGATAAAGACCCGATTCTCGGGCGGGTTTTTAAAAAAGTGCATGCCATGCTGCCCCATGCCGGTGTCACCCGCACCGATGCCGGTCATTTTTTGCAGGAAGAAGTGCCCAAAGAGATTGCCGCCGCCATCCGCAAGGTGGTGGGGCAGATCAGTGCTAAGGAAACTTAAAGCCCCATGAATTTTGCGGCAATCCCTTTCATGACCTCATTGGTGCCGGCAAAAATGGACATGACCCGCACATCTCTCATCCCCCGGGCAATGGGGCAGTCTTCGGTTAGTCCGTAATCCCCGAAGAGGTCCAGGCACCGGCTGGCGATCTTTTTGTCCAGGTCCGTGGTCCAGTATTTTGCCATGGAAGTTTCCACCACGACATTTTCTCCGGCCGCATGTTCGGCAATGAGTTTGTCTAAAAACGCCCGGCCGACTTTAACGTCCGTCATCATCTCCACGATGGCGAACTGCACGGCCTGGGATTTTGATATCGGTTTTCCGGCCGCATCCGTGTGGGTTTTACAATAATCAATGGTCCATTCCAGCATCAGCTCGGCGGCCGCCTGGGCCCCGATGGCACACATCAGACGTTCCTGCTGGAGTTTTTCCATCAGCATCATAAACCCCATGCCTTCCTGGCCTAAAATATTTTCCGCGGGTATCCGGCAGTTGGAAAAAAACAATTCTGCCGTGTCCTGGCTGAAAAACCCCATTTTATCCAGCTGGCGGCCGCGTTTGAAACCCGGGGTGCCGTCTTCCACCAGGTAAAGGGATAACGCCTGATACGGATTTTCTTCCGCCGGATTTTTAGCGGCCACAATGACCAGGTCCGCGTTAATGCCGTTTGAAATAAAGGTTTTGGAGCCGTTGATGACAATTTCATCTCCGTCTTTTTCCGCGGTGGCCTTCATACCGGCCAGGTCACTGCCGGCATCCGGTTCGGTCATGGCAACGGCAGTGATGATGTCTCCGGAAATACAGCCGGGCAGATATTTTTTTTTCTGTTCGTCCGAACCGAATGCATTGATATAGGGAACGATAATATCACTGTGCAGCATGCTGCAAAGTCCGGTATGGTTGGTTCGCGCCATTTCCTCGGCTGCAATCACGGAGTAAAGAAAATCACCATTCATGCCGCCGTATTCGGCCGCGGCCCAGGTGCAGAGAAAGCCGGCCCCGCCCATTTTCCGCCAGGCTTCTTTGGGCACAATATGATCATCTTCCCACTGATTCACATTCGGTGTGATTTCTTCTGCCAGAAAACTCCTCAGGCGCTGCCGGAACGCCTTATGATCATCGGTATATTGTAAAATGTCCATTTTGTTTTCTCCCTGAATCCTGAATTATTTCAGCTTGCCGATAATACCGTCGGCAATAATGTCTTTTTGAATGCCGGGCGGTCCCTGAAAAATTTCCGCCATTTTGGCGTCCCGGAAAAAGTGCTCCACCTCATACTCGGTCATATAGCCATAGCCGCCCAGCAGCTGAATCGCTTCATCTGCCACTTCCATTGCTGCCCGGGCAGCGGTCATTTTGGCCATGGATGCCAGCATTGGTTCGATCTTTTTGTTATCAAAACACCACGCCGCATGATAGGTGAGAAACCGGGCGGCAGCGATTTTTGACGCCATATCCGCCAGTTTGTGACGCGTGATCTGGAACTGGGCCAGTTTTTTGCCAAACTGCTCTCTTTGCTTGACGTAATCCAGAGCCCGGTCAAATGCGCCCTGGGCGGTCCCGGTGGCCAGGGCTGCGATCTGTATCCGGTTTTCCGTGAAAAAATTCTGTGTCAGAGCGTGCCCGCTGCCGGGTTTGCCGATCAGGTGGGATGCGGGAACGCGGACATTGTCAAAGGTAATGTCGGCAAAGGGCATCATGCGGCTTCCCAGATTCTGGCGAATATTATCAACTGTAATGCCCTTGCTTCCGGCTTCCACAAGTACCAGGGACATCCCGGCGGTCTGGGGCTCGGCCCCGGCATCTGTTTGACACAGCACCATATACACACCGGCCATGGCAGCCGACGGCACCAAAATTTTTTTGCCGTTGATGACGAGATGGTCATCGTCGGTTTCAGCGGTTGTTGAGATTCTGCTCAGGTCATAGCCCTGTTCGGGCTCCAGAAAAGCACCGGTGGATGTGAGCCGGCCGTCGACAATCCTCGGCAGGATTTTTTCTTTGAGTTGCTTATCACCGTTTCTCAAGAGGCATTCAGCCGCATATCCAGAAAACATCAGGGCCGCGCCCAGGGTGGAATCCTTTCGGCAGAAAGTTTCACACACAAGAACATGTTCGAACAGTCCCATGCCGCCGCCGTCAAATGCTTCCGCAAAATGAATGCCGATAAAGCCGAGTTCTCCGGATTTGCGGACGATATGATCCGGGATTTTCTGCTCTTTTGACAAATCAATAATGATTTCTTTGTCAAATTCTCCTCTGGCAAATTCCCATGCGGCTTTTTGAATTTCTTTTTGCGATTTGCTGAGTTTAAAATCCATGTAACTGTCTCCTGAAAGATTGCGGGGTCGGTGTGTCTGGTCTGGTGTATCTGGTCCGGCAGGTCGGGAAAATTCGATGCGCCCCCTATGATCAGAATATTATGGTAAAGTTTGCGTTTGGTGTCCGGCTTAATTCCCATCATATAGTACAATGATATGCTTCCAACATTTGATGGAAAATATAAATATTTGAAGCAAAAGTCAAGCATAAATTGCTGAGATAACGTTGAACAGGGGGGCTCTTTGTGTCAGCTGGCCTTGATCGTTGTTCCGGCCATCGCCATCGTAGATATCATGGGGGTGTATGGAATACGCCCTTTTTGGGATATGCCTTTCTGCGGTCAAACCTGGAGTGGCGAATGAGATTCGCCAATGCGGCACGAAGGCATAAATGGATGGCGCTCAGATGTCTTCTTCAAGGTCTTCGGAACTGCTGGATTCCTCATCAAAGCGGTTCATGGCCTCCATGATGAGGTACATGAAGTCTCCGATTTTTTCGGCACTCATTTCATTGGGGGGCAGTCCGGGCTGAAAATTAAAATTTCCGCGTTTTTGTTTTACAATTTCAAAAAACGCATCCTCACCGCTCATTTTCTTGAATTCCGCATGAACAATATTGCCGTCTCTGACTGAAATCCGGGACTCGCCTTTCGGCGAGGTCAATTTTAAAATCCCGGTTTTCTGGGTCATGTTCAAGGCCTGCAATAGTTCCGTGATGGTTATTTCTGAAAGGTTGCCCGACATCCCGGATGAAATCTGCTTTGATCTTTCGATATTGGACTTGGCCAGGCGGCGGGCCAGAAGCCGGGTAAAATACATCTGAAGCGGAGAAAAGCGGCTGAGAACCATTCGGAAAGAATTACCGGAAATGCACATGGTTTTTGTATCTTCAATAACTTTTACTTTTGTGCTGACCGGATTGCCGGTCAAAAGACTCATTTCGCCGAAGATTTCCCCGCGTCCCAGGCTGGTGATACTTATGCCGTAATCACCGATAATTTCGACTTTTCCATTGAGAATGATAAATAAATTGTCTCCGCGGTCTCCTTTTCTCAAGAGAATTTTTCCTTTTTTAAATTCCTGCATTTTGAAATAGGAGATAATTTCTTTTACTTCATGATCTTTTAACGTCTTAAAAATTGAAAAATTATTCAACTCATCGGAAATAGCAGACAGTTTGCTGTCGATTAACGCCGCCGGGCTGTTTGCAGAGTTAATCTGCTGCTGATATTGCAGCCGGATGGTTCCCGGACAGCCGGTCTGATATCCGCTGCAATTGAAAATATGATCGGTATTGACCGGTTTGTTTTTTGACTGCCTGCCTTGAAAATTGAGCAATGCCGCCGTAAGATCGCGCATCAGCGTCAGACAGGTCGGTTTGCCCATCAGTGTAATGGATCTGCCCGCAACTGTAAATTCATCACCATTCTGGTACAGCGGGCAATTGTTGTTTTTTATAATTTTAAAGCCGGATTCTTTGAAATTCATTAAAGATAACTGTTTTACATATATTTACAAAATTGTCTGACATCCGATATGTGTCAAAATGCGTAAAATCCAAAACTTTTATATTTATCAGCATCAGAGTCAAGATAATTATTCAGGCTTTGAGGATTGTTTGGGTCATTTTCAGCAGAAATCTTTGGACCGCCGGGTGAAATTCGGAATGGAATTATGATCGTTCCGTTTTAACTTCATGATCCTAAAAAGAATGGCTAAAAATTAGCGCATCTGATCCCGAAAACGTTGCCATGTATCAATCATTTCCAGGTCCATTTCAACGTCTCGACCCCGGGTGGTAAGATAATTGCCGATCATGACGCCGTTGGCGCCGGCCAGAAATATCCAGGACTGGTAATCCTTCAGCGTATGTTCCCGGCCGCCGCAGATGGTAATATCTGTTCCTGGATTGATAAACCGGAACAGGGCAATTGACTTTAAGGCGTCCATGGCTTCCATGGGCGGCTGGTGTTCAAGACGGGTGCCGGCAATGGGGTTTAAAAAATTGATCGGGATTCTTTTGACTTTCAGGGACCTTAACGTAAATGCCAGTTCGACCCGCTGGGCCCAGGATTCCCCGAGGCCCAGGATGCAGCCGGAGCATGCCAGCAGTCCGGAAGAGACGGCTGCGTTTAATGTTGCAATGTCCTGGGCATAGGTGTGGG
>JAABSL010000319.1 GCA_011390415.1 Desulfobacteraceae bacterium | reverse complement strand
ATCATTTTAAAATCCTTTACGTCGTCGGCCGGGTTTCTTACCCGGCAATTTTATACATTATTTTCACCACTGAGAACACCCTCTTTACCACGGAGAACACCATTTTCACCACAGAGAGCCCTGAGCTCACGGAGAATGACAATTGTTTCTCTGTAGTCTCTGTCAGGGAGTCCCAAACAGACGGGACACCCTGACCTACCGCGAGAGACGATTTTTAATATGAAAAAGCCCCCTGACCGGTGGTGTGGTGCATCCCAAGATATAGACGGATTGTCCGTAGGTCAGGGTGTGCGAAGCGTTCCCTGACGTTGGGTATTTGCCATACATCCGATACAAGCCCTCATATTTGATTTGCGGTAACAGATCCGGCACGCCACCGGCAGGGCACGCAAAGCATTCCCTGACATTTCCCTCTTTGGTTTAAATCCTTTCTTGTTCGTACAACGAGTGTCGCCGAGCAAAACTCCCTGCGTCTCTGCGCCTCAGCGGGAAAAGATAAAACTTTTTTACCACAGAGAGCACTGAGCTCACGGAGAGGGACAAGGAATGAATCTTTTTTTCTCTGTGGTCTCTGTGCGCTCTGTGGTTCAAATTTTTCTTGTTTTTACAGAGACCCTTCTCAATTAAAAAACTCCTGTGATCTCAGTCAGGGAGTCCCAAACAGACGGGACACCCTGACCTACGGGGGAGGCTTCTTTATTGTAGGTCAGAATGCGCGAAGCGTTCCCTGATTCATACTCTGTGGTTCAATTCTTTCTTGTTTTTTATGCGAGAGAGAAGAGCTTCAAACCTCCAGTTTCAGTTTTCCGCAAACGGATTCAAATATCTCCATCCAGTGCTGTTCCGCCGTATCTGCGGCCGCGGCTTTTTGTTTTTCCGGATATACATTAACCAGCACATCATAGATGATATTCTGGACTTTTCTGAGGTTTATCTCAAAAGGAAAATAAGACAAAACCGTGAGCAGATCATTCAGGTGTTCGAGCAGATCGATGTCTGATGGGGTGTCATGAAAAGCAGTGGATTTATTTTCCAGGCACCGGCGAATGCTCATTTCCACAGCCGGCGCATCAATGGAGACACCGGCCATTTCTGCTTCTTCGATGACCTGGCGAATTTTTTCCGGATCAAAATCATCTTTTTCCAGCATGTGCTGAAGATCGACATTGGCAACATATTCTGCAGACGCCAGCAGGGCCTGGGGAGCCGGCATATTTGCGTCTTTTAAAAACCGGAGCAGCGGGAGATTGGCTTCATAAATCTGCCGGTAAATACCAATGATGTTTTCCATGGTGGTGCTTAATATCTTCTGGGTGATATCGCGCTGCTGATCCCGGAAAAGCGTTCGCAGCGAATAGGCGACAGTGCCCAGTTTTTCTTCTAAAATTTTAAGGGTTTCCGGAAACGCGGCCTGGGAGAAAGTTTGAAACAGATTGTCGCTTTCCAGAGACGCAAATTCATCTTTTCCGCATTTTTGCACACTGCCGCTGATATTGTGATCCCCCCAGTGCAGAATGCCAAAACAGAACCGATCGGATTCCCTGGTGGTTGCGGAACGGACCAGGGCCTGTCCGACGGCCAGGGACGCATTGCCGACGCTTTCGTGCTTGTACGCTTCCTGTTCCACATCATAGCAGTAGATGGTTTCGGAGCCGGTTTCTTCTTTAAACAGAGAACTGACCGCATAGTGAGCGCACACGGTTTTCAGGTCCACAATAGCGGGTTTGACGAATTTTTCATAGATGCGCCGGCCGTTTTTATGTTCGGGAATATTACTGGGGGCTTTTTCCAGTAAATCCAGAAAATCGGCTTCAAATTCTTTTTCAAACAGATCGGTGGACAGTTGAATCACCCGTCCGGCGTACTGGATGATCTGAACGGTTTCAATGCCCGATAGTTCATCAAAGAACCAGCCGCAACTGGTATACATGAGCATGGCCTGGCGCTGAAGTTCCAGGAGCTTGAGGCAGAGTATTTTTTCCTCGCTGCCCAGGGAGACGGTGGCGTGTTTTTCGAGAAAGGATTCAACGGCCTGGGGATTCCCGTTCCGCTTGATCAGAACCTCAATGTAGGCATTGCGCGTCTGCCAGGGATCTGTGAAATATTTTTCAAGCTGTTTTTCATAAAGGGGCGCTATGGTATCCCGGAGCCAGTCCAGTGCTTCCCGGAGCGGTTTTCGCCAGGCCTGGTGCCAGTCGGGATGGCCGCCGGTATGGCAGCCACAGTCTTCTTTCCACCGGCCGACCCCGTGGGAACAGCTCCAGGAGCTGTTCTCAAAAATTTCAACTTCATATTCCGGCGGGTGATTTTCAAGAAATTGTCCGTAATTGGTGATTTGGGCAAGATTTTCCGATTCAATGGTGTGCAGGGCATACGCCAGGGCCATGTCGCCGTGGGAATGATGATGGCCGTAGCTTTCACCGTCGGTGGCGATATGAAGCATCTGGGGCGCATCCCGTTCTTCGGAAAAACCGGACATGAGGCGGTCGGCGAACATTTCGCCTTTGTACAAAAGTTTTTCAAACGCCACGGCACTGGAAATGGCGCCGTCGTAGAAAAACAGGGAAAACGGCTGACCCGACGGCAGACTAACCGCATAGGCGACGGTGGGGTCGATGTGGCCGCCGCTGACGTCTTCCCACTCATCCGCATCCGGTTTTTTTATCCGATGGGCCTGGTGCGGCGCAAGAATGGCAAATCGAATGCCGTTTTGGGCCATGATGTCCAGCGTTTCATTGTCTACCGCAGTCTCCGGAAGCCACATTCCTTCCGGTCGGCGTCCGAAGCGATGCCTGAAGTCTTCGATACCCCACAGAATCTGGGTTTCCTTGTCCCGTGGCGAGGCCAGAGGCATAATCATGTGGTTATAGGCCTGGGCCATGGCCGACCCGTGACCGCCAAATTTTTTCCG
This sequence comes from Desulfobacteraceae bacterium, assembly GCA_011390415.1. Lineage (GTDB taxonomy): Bacteria > Desulfobacterota > Desulfobacteria > Desulfobacterales > Desulfosalsimonadaceae > SURF-3. Next base: position 11,129 of record JAABSL010000319.1, on the reverse strand, counting down.
GCTGGTTTCATCCGCCGCAATAATCAGTTGATAAACGGCCGGGGCATGTTTCTCCATCCAGGCCAGCAGGGTGGGACCGAAATTATAACTGATGGACGCATAGTTATTGACAATGTCGACGATGTTGTCCTGATCGTTTAAAATCCGGGATGTGGCGTTGGCTGCATAACATTCGGCGGTAATGCGTTCGTTCCAGTCATGGTAAGGATGGGCGCTGTCCTGAAGTTCGACTTCTTCCAGCCAGGCATTTTCCCGGGGGGGCTGGTAAAAATGACCATGAATACAAATATATCGAGTCATTAGAAAATCTCCTCTGTTTTATCCGAGTCCGGCGTTTGAATAAATACAAGGCACGCATACGGAGCCAGGGGCAATTCGATTTCTCCGGGAGACACGATTTGCCGGGGTAGGGGTTTATAATCCGCTGAGTGCTCGGTATTGTTATCGACAACTTTTTGCCACACCCCTTCGGGCAATGGGATATCAAGGTTGAGCATGCGGGAGGCAAAATTAAAAATCATAAAAAGACTTTCGTGTTCCTGAAGATGATGGACGCAGATGACGGAATGGGGCTTGAGCACTTTGACTTCCATATGCTCTTTATTTATGAATGCCGGTATGAGAACTTCTTTTCTCAGGCGGATCAGTGCCTGGTAATACCGGCGGATGTTTTGATTTCTGTCCGATGCCATACAGTCTTTGGTGGTTAACCGGGCACTCTCAAATGTCGATATTTCCTGGGGGTCCGGCGGACTGCCTTCCCATTTAAACGATTCAAATTCCTTTTGCCGGCCGTCTCTGACCGCCTGGATCAGCTCCGGGTCGGAATGGCTGACAAAATAGGGAAAGGGGGCGGTCTCGCCGTATTCTTCTCCCATAAACAGCAATGGCAGATAAGGGGAAAGCAACACCACGGACGCCGCCAGTGTGATCGCGCTTTCCGGAACCAGATGGATGAGCCGGTCGCCGGTTGCGCGGTTGCCCACCTGATCGTGATTTTGGGAAAATACAATAAATTTTTGGCCCGGCAAATCGCCGGAATAGTTGCCGTGACGTCGTTTTCTGAATTCGGAATATGTCCCGTCATAGACAAATCCGTGCGTCAGGGCTTTGGCCATCTGGTCGATATGGCCGAAATCCGTGTAATACCCGTCTTTTTCTCCGGTCAAAACCGTATGCAGGGCATGGTGAAAGTCATCGTTCCACTGGGCATCCATCCCGTATCCCCCATCGGCCGGCGATTTGATGAGACGGACGTCGTTTGCGGCGCTTTCGGGAAACAAATGGAGTTTCCGGTTATATTTTCGACCCAGTTGACCGATTATCTGAGTCAGTTCCTGAAGAAAGGGCATGGCGGAAAAGTCCATGATGGCATGAACCGCGTCCAGACGCAGGGCATCGATATGGTATCGGGTAAACCAGTCAACCGCGTTTTCGATAAAATACCGGCGGACCTCGTCACTGTAGGGTCCGTCGAAGTTGATGTGGTTTCCCCAGGGGGTCCGGTACCGGTCTGAAAAATAGAATCCGAAATCATTTAAATAATTTCCTTCCGGTCCCAGATGATTGTAAACCACGTCCAGAACCACGGCCAGGCCTTTCTGGTGACAGGCGTCCACAAGCCGTTTCAATCCTTTCGGCCCGCCATAGGAGTTCTGGACGGCAAACGGATAGACCCCGTCATAACCCCAGTTTCGGTTGCCGGGAAACTGGGCCACCGGCATCAATTCGATGGCCGTGATGCCCAGATCCACCAGGTAATCCAGGTAGGAAATTATCTTGTCAAAGGTCCCCTGGGGGGTAAATGTCCCCACATGGAGTTCATAAAAAATGTAATGATCCAGGGGCAGTCCGAACCAGTTGTCATCCGTCCAGTCAAAGCCGTCTTCAATGACAGCGGAGGGGCCGTGCACCCCTTCCGGTTGAAATCGGGAAGCCGGGTCCGGTCTTTCCATGCCTTTGTCCAGGCGATACATATACCGGACATTGGCCGGGACAAGGTCCCTGTGAGTAGCGGTACCGGTAAAATAGCCCCATTCATCCCCTTTTAACGGAAAATACCCGTCAAACGGAGAAATCACATGAACGTCCACGGTCTCGGCTTTGGGCGCCCAGACACAAAATTCGATGTCATTGTTTTCCAATGGGGTCGCCCCCAATATAAATTCTTTATCATGCATGTTAATCCGTCCTTTTAAAGAACACCACTCCCAGCGGGGGCAGCACCAGATTCAATGAAAAAGGGTGGCCATGATAGGGCACCGGAGCGGCCTTCATCCCGCCCAGGCTGCCCTGGCCGCTGCCGCCGTATATTTTTGCGTCACTATTGATCAGTTCTTTCCAGAATCCGTCGGACGGGACTCCTACCCGGTAGTTATACCGGGGCAGGGGCGTATAGTTGAAAACAGCGATGATATTATCGGCTTCCGAACCGGATTTGCGCACCAGGCTCAGGGTGCTGTGTATGTTGTCATTGCAATCGATCCATTCAAATCCGCTGGGATCGAAATCGTGCTCATGCATGGCCGGTTCGGTTAAATACAGCCGGTTCATGTCCTCTACCCATCGCTGCATACCGTGGTGCAGGGGATAATCCAGAAGGTGCCAGTGAAGGCCTTCATCATGATGCCATTCTTTCCACTGCCCGATTTCGCCGCCCATAAAGAAAATCTTTTTTCCGGGCTGCGCCGTCATATAGCCATAAAGAAGCCTCAGGTTAGCAAATTTCTGCCAGTCGTCCCCCGGCATTTTGCCGATCAGGGACGCCTTGCCGTGCACCACTTCATCATGGGAAAGCGGCAGCATAAAATTTTCGCTGAAGGCATATATCATACGAAAATTGAGCTTGTTGTGGTGGTAACTGCGATGTACCGGGTCTTTTGACATGTATTCCAGGGTATCGTGCATCCACCCCATATCCCATTTCATGGAAAATCCCAGTCCCCCCACATACTCGGGCCGGGAAACCATGGGCCAGGAGGTGGATTCTTCGGCAATGGTCAGGGCACCGGGATAGTGCTGATGGACTTCTTTGTTTAATTGTCTCAGAAAATCGATGGCTTCCAGGTTTTCCCGTCCCCCGTGAATGTTGGGAATCCATTCTCCCGCGGGCCGGGAATAATCCAGGTAGAGCATGGAAGCCACCGCATCCACCCGCAGGCCGTCCACATGGTACTTGTCCAGCCAGAAATGGGCGGAAGAGATTAAAAAACTGCGGATTTCATTGCGGCCGTAATTAAAAATATAGCTTTTCCAGTCCGGATGAAAGCCTTTGCGGGGATCTTCGTGCTCAAACAGATGGGTGCCGTCAAACAGACCGAGTCCATGGGCATCTGTGGGAAAATGCGATGGCACCCAGTCCAGGATAACCCCGATTCCCGCCTGATGCAGGCGGTCGATCAGGTGCATAAAATCCTGAGGCGTGCCATACCGGCTGGTGGGCGCAAAATATCCTAACGTCTGGTATCCCCAGGAACCGTAAAACGGATGTTCCATGACCGGCAGAAACTCCACGTGGGTAAATCCCATGCGATGCAGGTAATCCACCAGCTGGTCCCCGATTTCCCGGTAGGTGGGGTGGCGGTTGTTGTCTTCGGCCATCCGTATCCAGGAACCCAGGTGCATCTCATAGACATTCACCGGAGCATTTGCGCTGTCAAAATCCCGCCGTCGGGACATCCAGTCGGTATCGTTCCATTCATAATCCAGATCCCAGGCCACGGAGGCGGTATCCGGGGATATCTCAAAATTGAATCCAAACGGATCGGTTTTGTCCACCCGGGATTCATCTATTTGCGAGACGATATGATATTTGTACAGGTCGCCTTTATTCATTTCCCGGATAAACCCTTCCCAGATACCGGAATTGCCGCGCTGGGCCAAAAAATGGGCCGTGTTGTTCCAGTAGTTGAAATCTCCGATAACGGAAACCTGCCGGGCGTTGGGCGCCCACACGGCAAAATAGATACCGGATTCGCCGTTGTGCGATACAAGATGGGCCCCGAGTTTATCATAGAGTCGGAAATGGTTGCCTTCATTAAACAGGTACACATCATCTTCGGAAAGCAAAGTAAAAGAATTGGCGGAAGATGTTTTAATATCAGTCATGTATTGTTCCTTTGGGTTGTATTTTTGTTTGTTTTTCAACAGTAGGGGAGAGGTTTATCCCCTCCCGAAAAATGGTCTTTCTGTAGTCCCGTAGGTCAGGGTGTGCGATGCGTTCCCTGACGTTCGGTTTTTGTCATACATCCGACACAATCTCTCATATTTCATTTCCGATGACATGTCCGGCACGCCATCGGCAGGGTACGCGAAGCATTCCCTGACATCCTGCGGACATCCCCCGGAAATTCCGAATCCCTCCCCTGCACTGAAAAGAACGGTTGCCGACCAGTCAGGGAGTCCCAAACAGACGGGACACCCTGACCTACAGTGAGAGGAAACCTTCAATAGATAGAAAAAAACCAACTCAATCATTAACTTAGCGCTTATAAGGATAAATTCCCCCCTGCATGAAGCCGGTTTAAGTTGACGTCACGGGTTCCTTTCCTGTTAATTCCAAAAGCCCTTTTAACGGTATTTTCACCCATCCGGGCCGGTTGTTGAGTTCGTATGCCAGCTCATAGATGGCTTTATCCAGCAGAAAACTGTCCAGCAGTACGGTTATGTCTTCCATATCCTCAGGAAGAAAGCCCCCGGTCCGGGCTTCGGGCAGATACGACTGCAGAAACAGTATGCGCACCCATTCGTACCAGCGGAGCGCGCAGGCTTCTAAATAAGCGTCGTCTGCGGCATCCGTGACCCCTCTGTTCCGCAGCGATAAAAAGGCGCTGTAGGCGGCATAATGAAATGACCGGAGCATGCCGGCAACGTCGCGCAGGGCGCTGCGTTTAATGGTGCGCTCTGAAATGGGCCGGGCCGGTTCGCCTTCAAAATCAATGATTTTAAAATCCTTGCCCGTGTATAGTATCTGACCCAGATGGTAATCCCCGTGACAGCGAATTCGTTTGGCGGAAATTTTCTTTGTCAGCAGCACTTTAAACCGTTTGAAAATGACACTTTCCATGGTTTTTACCCGGATCGCGTCTTCGTGTGCATCTTCGGGCAAGGTGTCGATGTTGCGGTTGAGAAGATGGAATGTCTTGATGGCAAAGGCCCGAAATGATTGATACAGGGAACGCTGATAAAGGGTGGTAAACGGTTCCGGCGCAAATGCCGTGCCCGGTGGGGCTGAGGCCAGCGTCAGATGCAATTGGGCCGTTCGAACCCCGATCATCCGGACGGATTCCAAAAAAGAGCCGATCAGCTCAAGGGGTTCCGGCGGAAATGATTCCGGCGGGAACATCTCTTCGGGCATAGATTCCGGAATCTGGTCCAGAGACGGGATGTCACAGGATAAAAACTTTTCGAACCGGTCCCTGCCGGCCAGGGCATTTTCAAAGAAAACCGCCAGGTGGTCCTGGGTATAGGTCCAGGCATCTCCCTGGTTGGCGACAAATTCATGAAGAATGGATAAGGTGAAAGGATTTGATTTATCCGGAAAAAACTCCATGGCGCCGACCAGCCGGGGGGAATGGGAAAAGTTGTTTCGGGTTAAAAATTTTCCGATTTCCAGGTCCGGATTAACGCCCGGAGAAAGCCTGCGAATGAGCTTTAAAATAAAATGCGTATCATATGTCACGGAGGTGTTGCTCTGCTCGGATCGGATAACGGTGGTGCCGGCATCCGGTGCAAGCTGTTTTTTGATTTCCGTAAATCCCGACGTTTTGACGGCATTTAAAAGGCTTTTCCCAACCTTAATGCGCTGACGCCGTTCAAACATTTTCAAAAGCAGCATGCAAAATTCCCTGTCTGCCAGTCCGTCATGCAGCAGATACACGGTGTCTTTGGGTTTGTGTTTTACCCAGGCAATGGCGGCCCAGCTGTTTTGCGCCAGAATCGGGTCGGATTCCCGAATGTCGGTCGTATAAGTCACCGGAAGGACATAGGTTTCAGGATCTCCCTGCATGTAATCCATCTGGACGAATAAGAAGCATTTTGGAATCTCGGATTTTTCCAGGGGGATTACTTGTTTTAAGGTCGCCTGTTTAACCAAGCGGCCCTTGCTTCCGAACCAACGGGTGTTTTGAATATATGTGGAAAGAATTCTTTCCAATCCGGATTTGTTCCGGATCTCAAATACATTATTGGATTTACCGGTAAGGATGATTTCCGGCAGTTCGGAACCCGAGATGGACGGGGATTTTTCCGAAGCAACATCCGGCTCGGACAGATAAAACCAGTAAAAGCTGTGAGGACCTAAAGAGAGAAAATAATTGTCATCCGTTATGGGCGGAAAACTTGTGCCGCCGAACAGTTCAATGGGAATGCAGTTCTGGTGGGCGGATAAATCAAGCTCCACATATTGTGCAAATCGGGATAAGTTGATGACCACCAGAAGCGGCTCCTGCTCATGGCTTCGGATAAACGACAGGATATGATGATTCTCCGGACGCAGAAATTCAATGGTTCCCCGGGAAAAGGCCTTAAATCGTTTACGTATCTTGATGATGCGTTTCATCCACCACAGGACCGAATGAATATTTTCCTGCTGCACTTCCGCATTGATGACTTCAAAATGGTATTCCGGTGAAATATTGACCGGCAGGAACAGGGCCTGGGGATTGACCTTGGAGAACCCGGCATTGCGGTCTCCGGACCACTGCATGGGGGTGCGCACGCCGTCCCGGTCCCCCAGATAAATATTGTCTCCCATGGCGATTTCATCCCCGTAGTAAATGATGGGGGTGCCGGGCATGGAAAAGAGCAGGGCATTCATCAATTCAATGCGCCGGCGGTGATTGTTCATTAATGGGGCCAGCCGCCGGCGGATACCCAGATTGAGGCGCATTTTCGGGTCCCGGGCATAGACGCGGTACATGTAATCCCGCTCTTCATCGGTCACCATCTCCAGCGTCAGTTCATCATGGTTTCGCAAAAATATCGCCCATTGGGATGACGCGGGGATATCCGGTGTCTGCTCCATGATATCCACAATGGGGAAACTGTCTTCCATCTGAAGCGCCATGTATAAACGGGGCATCAGCGGAAAATGAAACGCCATATGAAATTCATCTCCATCCCCGAAATAGGCGGCGGCATCTTCCGGCCACTGGTTGGCTTCAGCCAGCATCATGCGGTCGGTGAACTTTTCGTCCATATGCGCTCTGATTTTCTTGAGAAAATCGTGGGTTTCGGGCAGGTTCTCGCAATTGGTATTTTCGCGCTCAAAAAGATACGGCACCGCATCCATCCGGAGCCCGTCCACCCCTTGATTCATCCAGAAATCCAGGACATTGAGGATGGCTTTCTGCACCTGGGGATTGTCATAATTCAGGTCCGGCTGGTGGGAATAGAACCGATGCCAGTAATAGGCTTTGGCCACGGGATCCCAGGTCCAGTTGGAGGATTCGAAATCCTGGAAGATGATGCGGGTTTCCGAATATCGGTGCGGCGTATCGCTCCAGACATACCAGTTGCGGTATTTACTGCCGGCCGGGCTTTGCCGGGCTCTTTGGAACCAGGGATGCTGGTCGGAGGTGTGGTTGACCACCAGTTCGGTGATGACCCGGATTCCCCGGTTATGGGCTTTTTTTAAAAATTCCCGGAAGTCGCGCAATGTGCCGTAAGCCGGGTGAATATTTTTATAATCCGAAATATCATATCCGTCGTCTTTCTGGGGAGACGGATAGAACGGCAGCAGCCAGATCGTCGTGATTCCCAGATCCTGGAGATAATCCAGTTTCTGCGTCAGACCCTTAAAGTCGCCGATGCCGTCGCCGGAGCTGTCATAGAAACTTTTGACGTGAAGCTGGTAGATAACAGCGTCTTTATACCATTGCGGGTCGGTTTCGGGAAGCGATTGGAATTTCGTTTTGTCTTTGGGCATAATTAATGGGTTCTCCGGTATCGTGTCGTTTTTCAGTTTAAATGAATAAGCCAATGTCGGGAAAGAATCCCGACCTGTGATTTATCTCCCATAAACTCGACTTTGCAGGCCGGGATTCTTTCCCGGCGATTCTTGATGACTGACCGAAACGTTGGTGTCGTTTATAAATAATAATCAAAATTTTCTTCTGTTTTGATTTTTTTACGCACGGCAAAAATATGCGCCGGCATGATGCCGGGGTCCAGTTCCACAAAATTCCGGTTGCCGTGCCATAAAAACCGGGCATCGCTTAAAAGATCATGCATCTGAAACGGATGCTGGGCGTCAATATTTAACTCGGACAGGGGAAAATTGATCCAGCCCCCATGGGTATGATGAGGATCGAGATTCACCACCACCAGGATAATGCTGGACATATCCTCATTGTGTTTTGAGTAGCAAAGAATCTGTTCATTATCCACGTCATGAAACGTCAGGCTCCGGGTGTTGTGCAGGGCGCTGTTGTCTTTTCGGACCTGATTGACCCGGGCAATCAGCGGCGACAGGCTGTGCTTTGCGGATCGGTCCCAGGTCCTGATTTCGTATTTTTCCGAATCCAGATATTCTTCACTGCCCGGCACAATGGGCTGGTTTTCACACAATTCAAAGGCCGGGCCGTAGATGCCGTAGCTGGCGCCCAGGGTGGCGGCCAGCACCAGCCGGATGATAAACGACGGCCGGCCGCCCATCTGCAGATATTCCGGCAGAATGTCCGGGGTGTTGGGCCACAGGTTGGGGCGGAAAAATTCCCGGATCCGGGTTCGGGTCAATTCAGTAAAGTATTTTTTGATTTCATATCCGGTGTTGCGCCAGGTAAAATAGGTGTAGGACTGCGTAAACCCGAGTTTTGCCAGCCGGTACATGGTTTTGGGCCGGGCAAATGCCTCGGACAGAAAAATGACCTCCGGGTAGTCGGTTTTCACGTTGTGAATGAGCCATTCCCAAAAGGCAAACGGTTTGGTATGGGGGTTGTCCACCCGGAAAATTTTGACCCCCTGCTGAATCCAGAAAAGCACAACATCGTGTAATTCTGTTGCCAGATGCCAGGCCTGGCCGGATTCAAAATCCAGCGGATAAATGTCTTCGTACTTTTTGGGCGGATTTTCCGCATACTGAATGGAGCCGTCGGGCCGGTGCCGGAACCACTCCGGATGTTCACGAACATAGGGATGGTCCGGGGCGCATTGAAACGCGATGTCGATGGCCACTTCAATGCCGTATTCTTCGGCTTTTGCAATGAAATGCTTAAAATCATCGAGAGACCCGAGCCGGGGATGCACCGCCTTGTGCCCGCCTTCAACAGAGCCGATGGCCCAGGGGCTGCCCGGGTCTTCCGGGGCAGCGGTCGGAGTATTGTTTTTCCCTTTGCGGTGCACCTGGCCGATGGGATGAATGGGGGGCAGATACAGAATATCAAAGCCCATGGCCGCAACATAGGGCAGACGCTTTTCACAGTCTTTAAAGGTCCCGTGATCCGTGTCCCCTTCAGCGCAGGAGCGCGGAAACATTTCATACCAGCTGCTGAACAGGGCTTTTTTTCGGTCCGCAACAATGACGAGTTCTTTTTCATAATATGTGGCTGCGTGCAGGTCGGGATATTTTCCCATGAAAAAGCGGACGGTTTTTTCCACAGCTGCCGCAATTCTCTGCTTTTGGCCGGCGTCCGACCGCAGAAAGTCCGCACGCTCTTTAAGCCATCCGGCATCGGCCTCCTGTCCCCCTTGATCCCGGGCTCTTTCCGCGGCCGCTTCAATCAGGTCGGCGCCCATAAGCAGCTCTACGCCCACATCCTGTTCGGCGGATACTTTTGCAATGAGTTCCTTGTGCCAGGTCTTGAATGCATCGACCCAGGCGCAAAGGCTGTAAACATATTCCCCCATTTCCGTGATGTCAAAAGACGCCTGCCACCGGTCATTGACAATCAGTGCCAGGGGTGTTTCCTCCCATTCGGCGGCCTCTTTTTTGCGATGCATCAATACAGCCGAGATGCTGTCATGGCCATCGGTAAAAATATCGGCCAGTACCGTTACTTTTTCGCCCACCACCCGCTTGACCGGAAAGCGTCCGGCGTCGATTTCAGGAGATACGTTTTCAATGATGACCTGTTTTAAGGGTTTTTTTTCGTTGCTGGGGTCGCGTTTCATTTATATAGCAGAGTCCTTTGTTTAATTTTTGATTCGCTCCAATAAAATTTACTATATCAGATGAAAATTGACTGTTAATGGGGTGAATTATGTATTTGTAATTTCCGGAGCACCAATTTGAAACATTGATATTTACCTTGATTCCCCGGACACCTGACTTGCTTATTGTGAAAAATAAACGTATTGATGATTAAATAAAAACGGTATAACCGCGCAGGAGCGTATTCCATGCGCCCCTGCGATGACGGCGGCCGAAACAATGATCAAGGCCCATATAAATGGTGGTTGCAATGACTGAAAATGTAAACTGGTTTCCAAAACACATGAAAGATTCCGAGGATCTTTTAAAAAAGAGCCTGAAAGCAGTGAATATTGTTTTCGAGGTTTTGGATGCAAGGGCTCCCTTGTCCAGTAAAGATATGAATATTGATAAAATTATCGGCCAAAAGGCAAAAATCATACTTTTGAATAAATGCGACCTTGGCAGTGATGACGGCAACAGAAGGTGGCTTTCCTTTTTTAACCGCAGTCATACCGAGGCTGCGCTGGTAAGTGCGGTCAATGGCGATGGTTTAAAAGATATTGCCAATTTGGCCCGCAAGGTAATCACGAAGGCGGGGATCAAAAGTAAATCCATACGCGCCATGGTGGTGGGGATACCCAATGTGGGTAAATCGACCCTGATCAACTGCATCGCCGGGGGGAAAAAGGCCAGGGCTGCCAACAAGCCCGGCGTCACGCGGGCCAAACAGTGGATCGATACACAATCAGAATTGGAACTGCTGGATACGCCCGGCATTTTACGCCCCGGAGAAGATCACCGGACGTTTTCAAATCTGGCCTTTATCGGAACCATCAATGATGATGTTCTGGATGTGGGGACGCTTGCATCCGATCTTATCGAAAAACTGGCTGAAATTGTCCCGGAAGAATTATGTGCCAGATTCAAAATTGATATTAATGGCAAAACCCCTCTTGAAATTCTGGAAAATATTGCAGCCAGAAGGGGCTGCCTTTTG
>JAABSL010000318.1 GCA_011390415.1 Desulfobacteraceae bacterium | reverse complement strand
CCGCCGTGAACATGATGCTGGCCATGGAGGTGCCCAGGGCCAGATGCATGATGGCCTGGCCGGGAATTCCCTGACGGCTGAAGCAGAAAAAAAGCATGGGAACGATGACAAGGCCGCCGCCGATGCCCAGCAGGCCGGCCAGAATCCCGGCGACCGCCCCCACTGCCATGTACATTAATAGTATGGAAATCATTGTATCCTCATGGCCTGATGGTCGGTTTTTGCAACAGATAATGACGGATCATATCAAAAATTTCTTTGGTCTTTTCAGAATCCGGCAGTGCATCCCGGATCATATCCAGGTAATGCCGCGCAGAAACCGCATACAGGGTCTGTTCAAAATGAATATCAAACACCCACCCGGCCTGAAGCAGTTTAAAGTCGTTCAGGTTTTTTACATCCTTGAATTCCACAATCCGGTGATTGATTAAACTCTTATAGACGTTTTCTGAAATTTCGTCAGTATCCGGCAGATCCAGTTCCAGGGCCGGATTGCGTCGGCCGTCGGGGTCTCCGTAATGACGGGTCACGACGCGCCAGATATCGAGCTTGTCGGCATCCCGGAGCAGTTTTGCAAAAAACAGGCAATCCGGCGTTTCATCGGCCGGCAGCGCGGCGCGATTATGATAGCCGATGATCCGGCAGATAAGATCCTGTATCAAGGGATCAACATCTTTTAAAACCTTATTTTTTTCTAAAATTTCAACGCCCAGGTCCGCATGATTGACGGATTTGCCGTCGCTGAATGTTTTAAACCGGGCATATTGTTCAAAACGGCCGATATCATGAAAAAGGGCCGTGATTTCCGCCAGGCGCATTTGTCCGGCCGTCAGTTCAAGGCCGCTGCCAATGCTTAAAATCTCGTTGCACACCCGGATGGTGTGATTCTCTTTGAGGACGGCATTTTCCGTGCAAAGGTCTGTGCTGTGCTTAAATTGCCGCACATAGGTGTAAAACCAGCTTTTCAGATCTTCAACCTGCCGGAAACTGATGGGTATCGGTCTTTGGTTTTTCATTATGAGAACATTTTCAAATTTTTGGGTGACATGGGGTTCATTGTTTTATACCCCGCAAGATAAGTCATGCCGGCCCCTGGAAAAAGAGCAGCACACCGATCAGGATAACAATTCTTGACGACATGCTCAATGCCATGGTCAGGCCGCAGATCACCGAACCATTCTTAATGCCGAAAATCGCCATGTAGCGGGGAAGTGTGCGTCTCAGGCGGGTGATGGGTATCATCAGGATTCCGCCGGCCAGCAGCGCAACAATGGCCTGGAAATGGGTGACGATCTGTTCGTTCATTAAATTGGACATAAAGGTGATGCCCACAATGGGGCTGAAAATGTAGGCGCTGACCGGACCAACCACTGCTGCCGGCAGACTGAACAGATTGGCCATGGGCATAATCAGTTTTTCAATCATCTGCATTAATCCCGAATTCATCAAAAGCTGGACAATCAATGTCACCACTGCCAGCAGAAGAATCATGCGGAAAAACATTTTCTTCCGGGTATTCCAGGCGTCTTTCAGAAGCTGAAAAAATGAGCGTCTGATGCAATCGGCTTCAGCCGGATTGCATTCCATCAGGTCAAATGCATCCGACAGGCCGTCACGCCGTGAAATTTTCAAGCGCCCGTAGGCAATGACAAAGCCGAGCTTGATAATGCCGGCCAGCCAGAATGCCGTGATATAAATCAGGCAAAGCTCAAGCCCCAGCAGCGGCAGGACAATGGGCAGCTGAAAGGTCAGGGTTTCCTTGAAATGAAAGGGGACGGTATTGAGCACACCGGTGACTACCAGCTCCCGGTCCGTCAGTCTGCCGTCCTGGTAAAACTGGGCGGCCATGGTATGGGCCGCAATCATGGAACCGACGGCAGCCAGAAAGGTCAATGCGCTTTCAGACGGCAGGTTGGCAAGTTTTGCCACGGGTTTTCCCACCGGCCGCAGGTACTTCATCAAACCCATCTGCATCAGTACTTCAACACCAAAGAGGCTGATAAACATGACCGATCCCATTTTAAAAACCAGCCGGGCCGTGTATTCAAAAGATGTAAGAAAAATTTCCATTTACAAAGGGATTTTGAGGATTCAGGAAATATTTGATTTAAAAATGCCGGCAATCATTTTGGCCAGCCGCAGGGTGTGCCGACGGATATCCGCATCGGTTTTTCCGGGATACCGCGCATAGCTGATCATGATGCCGTTTAAGGCGGAAAACAGGGCGTGGGCGGTCATTCGGGTATTTTTGCCAAGACCCGCGCCGATAAGAGCGGTTTCCATGCGATTCATAAGTGCCTTCATCTGGGTGTCCAGCTTTTGGGTCGCATCCGGCGTCAGGTCGCCTCCCAGCATGAAATGGCTCATCATCTGGTAAAAGGTCATATTGTCATTTAAATAACCGATATATAATTCACAGAGGGTTTCCAGGGTGGCGGGCTCCTGGTCGCTCAGCTGATCAAGCAGTTGCGTGATTTCTTCGGCACTGTTTAAGAATACATCCAGAAACAGCTCCGTGAGATTCGAATAATAGTTGTAAATAGTGCCGATGCTGATGCCGGCCTGTTTGGCGATTTCCCGCACCGTGACGCTCCTGAAATCCCTGGCCGCAAAAAGGGTGAGTGCGGCGTCCAGAATGATTTGCCGGCGCGAGTCCCGCTCAGTTTGTTTTAATGTCTGAAGTTTTGTATTTGTCAAAATTGTCTCCTGGCGGAATAGATTAAAACGTTGAATTTAGAAAAGAGTTTTATAGCGCCGATGATATGGGACAATCAAGAGTAAAAAATATCTGGTTATCCGTTTCGATCTGGTCAGTCCGATCAGCATAGGGATGCAGATTTATTCTGATTATAAGGATTTTGGGGTCTGAATGAATTGTTAAGCGCGACATTAATGAACCTATGCCTATGGTCACCCCGAAGGGGTCTGGTTGCTTAGCCTGGGGTTTTAACCCCAGGTTGTCAAGAATTACGACATGCGCCCCGAAGGGGCGCGGTATCTTTTCGTTTATCAACCATACTTCGCCCCTTCGGGGCGGAATTCAATTTATTCCGTTCCCGGGGTTAAAACCCCGGGCTATGAGACTTTGCTGCTTCGCAGCAGTAATCAGTTTTCCCCCAAATCCGTATATAATCAGAATTATCGGCCTTGATCACCGGATCGGCCAATGATGATTTCTCCCGTAGGGGCGAATGGCATTCGCCCGGAAATGGCATTGCCCATTCCGGTTCAGTCGCAAATATGTATGTCCCTGAAAAGGCGTATGCCATACGCCAGTATGATTGGAAAAAGGCGTATTCCATAAGTCAGTATGGTTGCGAAAAGAGCTTATGCCATAGGCCCCCATGGTTTCAACGATGGCAAGGGCCCAAACAATGATCAGGGCCGGCTCACCTTCAGTCGTTTGTAATTTTGCCGGCAAAAACATCTGTCATGTCGTCGTCATTAAAACAGCGTTCCGTAATGTCCGGATGGGTGGCATCATCTTCCATGATCCGGCGGTCATAGGACGGATCCAGCACCTGGTTGTAATATTCATGCTGAATCATCAGGTTCATGATTTGGGTGGTGCCGGTCCATATCATACCCAGACGGGTATCGCGAAGTGCCCGCTCGATGGGGTAGACATCCGTATACCCGATGCCGCCCATGATCTGCATGGCGTTGTTGACCACATCCCATGCCGCTTCCGTGGCAAACCGCTTGGCTTCGCTGACCAGTCGCCGGACATTGGCATAATTACTGTCCACTGCGCGGGCTGCCACATAAGACAGCGCGCGGGCAGCGTCGAGCTGGGTAATGGAATCCGCCACTTTAAAACTCACGGCCTGATATCTGCGTATTTCTTTGCCAAAGGCCCGCCGCCGGTCGGAATACCGGACAGCCAGATCCAGCGCCCCCCAGGTGCCCAGACAGCCGGCGGCGGATGTCAGCCGCTCGGGAATCATCATCTGATGAAAACATAATGCCCCGCCGTGCAGTTCGCCCACCAGGTTTTCTTTCGGGACTTTAACATCCCGGAACACCAGACGGCCCGTTCCGCCGCCCCGGCATCCCATCAGGCCGTACATGTATTCGGTTTCAACCCCCGGTCCCTTGTCCACGATCAGCAGGCTGAGACGGCTGTATTTGTGGGCATTTTCATCAAAATTGGTCCGGCAGTATACCAGGAAGAAGTCGGCACCCTCAGCCCCCACCACAAATCGTTTCATGCCGTTTAGGATAAAATGGTCCCCGTGGAGTTCGGCTTTGGTCATGGCCCCGAAAAAATCCGATCCGCCACGGGGTTCCGTCAGGGCTTCGGCCGCCACCAGTTTTCCTTCGATATACGGTTTTAAATATTTTTCTTTTTGTTCTTCGGTGCCAAAGACGTTGATGGCTTCGCCCACAATAGACGGCATGACAAAGGCACAGCCCAGCGCCATTCCCAGGCAACCGATCTCTTCGGTCGCGGCCACTTCGGCCACCCAGCTCATTTCCCGGCCGCCGTATTTTTTCGGAAACCGGATTCCCCGCAGGTTTTTGGCGGCCAGTTTTTCGACAAATTCGCGCGGATAGGTAATTTCATCCTTGTCCATCTGCCGCAAAAAATCGCCGGTGATTTCGTTTTTGGTAAATTCACGGGCTTCTTTTTTCAGTTCCTGTTCTTCCGGGGTCAGCAGAAAATCATACATAGGGACCTCCTTTTTTTCAGTAAAGATTCAAATAAGCATATGTCGGTATTTATTGATTATTGAACATAGCTCAATTTATTGAACGACGATCAAAAAGTCAATAAAAAGAAACCGTGTCAGGTGATTTTTGGTATTGGTTGGGCTTTTTTTATAGTGTGCATATGAAAGGGGTATAAAAAAATTGAAGTTTTACCAATGCCGGGATTCATAAAAAATCTTGACTGTCAAGAGCGGGTCCGGTAATTTTTGGTATATGGAAAGTAAAGCTTTTCACTTTTCATAAATCAGTTGTCATTCCGGCAATCTTTTAGGCGAAATGACAGATGATTTAACTGGATTCCGGCTAAAAGATTGCGGAATGACGGGGAGGGGGCTTGCAGGGGGGCGATGCTATACGTTATTTAGCGCTTATGAGATTTATCCCCTCATGTAAAAAACAAGGCCTATTTTAGAGAAAGGATTTACTCGGACCAACGCAGAGGATGGGTTTACCCCCTCCCGGAAAAAACGCGGACCAATGTAGGGGAGGGGTTTACCCCCTCCCGCTTATGAAGCCAACATGTACACCGATGATATTTGACTTAGGGAGTGTGAATTTGAATCTTAAGAAAGAATCCGAAAAACTGATAAAGATGAAACAACTGATCGAGATCACCGGGGTTCCCAAGGGAACGATCCAGTATTATATCAACCAGGGCCTGATTCCGGCGCCGGTCAAAACCCAGCCCAATATGGCGTATTATTCACAGGCGCATATCGATGCCATCCGGCTGGTCAGGGAACTTCAGTCCAAGCGGTTTCTGCCCTTGTCGGTGATCAAAAAAATCCTGAAAAATAAAAAAAACGGCTTAAGTGTGGATGAGATCCGGACCATTGCGGAAATGGACGGCAAATTGTTCGGTAATCTTGAACAAAGCCTTGAGATCAAAAAGGCCACCGAAAAACAGATGGCCCGGCGGACCGGCGTGGAATTGAAAGATATCAAAGAACTTGAAAAAATGGGAATTTTAAATCCGGTCAAAAAGGGAAACCAGAAATATTATGATGAAGATGATATCCGGTTTATGGAGTGCTGGGAAAAACTCAGGGAAATCGGATTTTCCAAGGAACTAGGGTTTACCGCTGAAACCTTAAAACCCCATCGGGAGCTCATGGAACGTCTGGTGGAAGAAGAAACAAAAATCATGCTCAGCCGTACCCTGAAAAAGATTTCCGTGGATGAGATGGTGGAAATGGTGGAAGAGGGAACGGCCGTCCTCAACACCATGATCGGGTTGATCCGCAAACGGCTGATACTGAAAACCGTTACGGAGTATGCCGCAGCATTTAAAGACGGCATGGAAGATTTGACTGAATAAGGAAGCAAAACGGGAAAAACAGTTCTGGTCACCGCAATTAACAGTTCCGCTGCGTCAACGATTCTGCCGAAGCTGGATACGGACCCGGGGATAGATAAAATTATCGGCATTGATGCCGCGCCCTGGAAAGGAGGATATCCCAAAGTCGACTTCCACAAGACCGATATCCGGGGTCCATCTGTTGGTAAAAACCTTTCAGACTTGTTTAAAGATATGGATGGGGTGTTTGTCTTTTCTGATACCGGATAAAAACCGGCTGCGTGCGTGACGTATTGCCCGCAAAATGCCGTGAAAATAAGTATTGAAAATTCCGATACGTTTGCCGAAGCCGCCAAAGAACGCATTGAATCTTATATCCGGGTGGCCTGATCATGTAATTTTTCGTTTCCTTTGTTGTGAATTCCTGATAGAGTGGTCCAAAAATTATCCATCTGTAAATTATCAGAAAATCCGTCATGATCCGCCTGAAATTTAATCGGGAATCGGAGGCTTTATGCTATTAAGAAGTATTGCCATTACGATCTGCATTTTATGTTTGCCGGTATCGTCTCCGGCCCGGGATAATTCTCCGGTGACCGTTACTGAAATGGTTTTTTGTACGGAAATTAAAAACAGAACCCCCATTGGTATGAGAACCAATTTTCCGGATTCAGTGGAACAGGTGTATTGTTTTACCAGGCTTTCCAGCACCCAAGACCAGACATCCATATCGCATGTCTGGTACTATAATGATGTGCAGATGGCGATTGTTGATTTACCCGTAAATGCAAGATCCTGGCGAACATGGTCCTCAAAGCGCATTGTCAGAGACTGGACCGGAGTTTGGCGGGTGGATGTTATCTCTGCAACCGGCCATGTTATATGCACCGAAGACTTTACCGTCAGCCCTTCTTCAGATGATTTCTGATTTCGATCGGTTCTTCAAATGAATTATTTTCAACCCTCCTGAAATATATCCCGCAAAGGCAGGCATTATGCCGGATGTTTCTTTAATTCAATGTGATACCTATCAGCCGGAAGCGTTGAAAGATACGATCCTTCAGAGTCTTTCCAATATCGGCTTTGATCTGACAAGATTTAATAACGCCCGGGTGGTGGTAAAACCGAACCTGCTGATGCCGGCAAAAGAAGAAAAGGCCATCATTACCCATGCCGAATTTTTCAGGGCCGTGGTCCGGATTGTAAAAGAAAACAACGGTACCCCCGTGCTGGTCGAATCTCCGGCCATTCATTCTCTGAAACGGGTCATCAAGAAAACCGACTATGCCCGGGTGGTGGAAGAAGAAGCTATCGAAATTGCCGATCCCATGCAGACCCGCACGCTTTCCTATGATGCGGCAAAAAAATTTCGGTATATCGATATCTCCGAAGCCTATTTTGATGCGGATATCATACTAAATCTTCCCAAATTTAAAACCCACGGCATCACCTATGTTACCGGGGCGGTAAAACTGCTGTTCGGCGCCATCCCCGGCGTGGAAAAATCGAAAATGCACATGCGGGCGCCGGATCATGAAGATTTTGCCGAGTTTTTGCTCGATTTGTATGGGGCCATGACCTTTGGCATGAAACCGTCAGTGCCCATTGTTCATATTATGGACGCCATCTGTGTCCAGGAAGGCGAAGGTCCGGGGCCGGCTGGAAAAGCCCGCTGGCTGAATGCGGTTTTAGCCGGTGACAACGGTATTGCAGTGGATTATGTGGCTACAATGATTGCCGGCCTTGATATCGATAAGGCTCTGACGGTGGTCAATGGCTTTCGCAGAGATTACGGTATCTCGTCTGCAAAAGAAATCAAGGTGATCGGAGAATCAATTAAAAATCTTCAGGTCAGCGACTTTGAACCGGCCACCGGGTCCACGATATTTTCAAACATGTTCCGGTGGCCGTTTAATACGCCCACGTTCAAGAATCTGTTTCTGGACCGGCCCGTGCCGGCAGAGGATAAATGCACGCTGTGTTATCAATGCAAAAAAATCTGCGCATCCGGCGCCATCACCGCGTCTTCCGGCAAAAAAGACATCCCGAATTATGATTACAAGAAGTGCATCCGCTGTTACTGCTGCCTGGAAATTTGTCCGGAAGCCGCCATTACAAAACAGAAAGGACGGTTCGGCTGGATATTGGGCGGATAAATTTCCATCACTGGTGCCGTGCGGCTGCCAGTGCGATATGATTTACAGGAGATCCAGAAAAGTTATGACAAGCCCGGAAAAACTGGTTTGCGATGAGGCCTTTTTTCGTTTGATAGCCGATAATCTCAATAAGTTTGATGTTCGTAAGCATGACCGGACCGGCGTGAAGCGGGCGGCGGTTGCCGTGACGATTGTTGCAGCGGGCTATGGTACTGATGTCTATGGTTTGAAACCCTGTGATCAATGGTGCAATGACGCAGCCCTTATATTGACCAAAAGAGCCGCAAAACTCAAAAAGCATTCCGGGCAGTGGGCCTTTCCCGGCGGTCGCATGGATTCGGGGGAAACACCTGAAGAAAGCGCGTTACGGGAACTTGCGGAGGAAGTCGGTCTGTATCTGGATCATGCGGCGGTGATCGGCCGGCTGGATGATTTCACCACCCGCTCGGGTTTTGTCATCTCGCCGGTGGTGATATGGGGGGGCATTGCCGCAGAGCTTGTGCCGAATTCAGCTGAGGTGGAATCGATTCACCGGATTCCCGTCAGAGAATTCATGCGACCGGACGCCCCCATTCTTCATGACACCAACGAAAGTGAATATCCCGTGCTGCTGATGCCGGTGGGTGAGAGCTGGATTGCAGCACCCACGGCCGCAATCATTTATCAGTTCCGGGAAGTGGCGGTTTTGGGAAAGAATACACGGGTGGATCATTTTGACCAGCCTGTTTTTGCGTGGACCTGAAGCAAGGAGATTGGAAATGGCAGAGAAACAGCCCTTATGCAGTTACTGCAAAAAGAAAGTATGTTTTAACGGAGATTTAAATAATACACCGGAATTCTGCCCGTCAATCAATTATTCGGATTTGCTGGAACAGGCCAAAACCAAATTGCAGACATCCGAAAATATAAAAATGGCCCAGGATGTGGCCCGGACATGGAAGGAATACGGCAAGCTGACGCGGGTGGAAGAAACCGTTGAGTATGCCCGGCTTCAGGGCCATAAGAAAATCGGTCTGGCATTTTGCGTCGGGCTGTCCGAAGAAGCCCGGCTGTTTACCAATGTCCTGTTAAACGCCGGATTTGATGTGGCGTCCGTCTGCTGCATGTGCGGGGCACTCAGTGCCGATGATGTGTCGCTGCCGGAAGACGATAAAATTATCCCGGGTTTTCGCCAGCCCATGTGCAATCCCATCGGCCAAGCCGCTGTTCTGGATGAAGAAGGATGCGGTCTGCATGTGTTAATGGGATTGTGCGTGGGCGATGACACCCTGTTTATCAAGCACGCCAGGGCCCCTGTCACGGTTCTGGCGGTCAAAGACCGGGTTTTGGCGCACAACCCCCTGGGCGCGCTCTATACAGCAAAGCACATATATACCCGGATCAATACGCGACCGCCCAAAAATACCGGGTCCAGACCCGATACTGCCAAACCCGAAAATTCCAGATAAAAGAAAACTGAAACAGATAAAACCGAATGCCCCCGAAATTATCCATCGCATATTTTATTACATCTCACGGGTTCGGACATGCGGCCCGGGCCTCGGCAGTGATGAATGCCATTTATGCCCGCTGGCCGTATGTTTCTTTTGAAATTTTTACCCTCACGCCGCAATGGTTTTTCACCAATTGCCTCAAAGCGCCGTTTGCCTGGCATCCGCAGCAGACCGATGTCGGGCTGGTCCAGACATCCCCTTTGCATTTTGATCCGGATCAGACAATTGATGCATTGGCGGCATTTCTGCCTTTTGAAGACCAACTGCTGAAATCTCTTGCGGATAAATTGTGCGCAGCGGATTGTCATCTGGTCATCAGTGATATTTCACCCCTGGGAATTGCGGCGGCGCAATACGCCGGCATGGCGTCCGTGCTGGTGGAAAATTTTACGTGGGACTGGATTTACGAACCCTATGTGCCGGAAACCCCCGGGTTTAATAAATATATTCATCTGCTTGAAGGGTATTTTAACAGCGCCGGTCTCAGGATTCAGGCGACGCCGATCTGCAAAAGAATCGGAGAACATCCATGTACGCCGCCGATTTCACGGGCACCGGCAGCCGATCCCCTTCAGGTCAGAAAGCAGCTGGGTATCAGCGGGCATGAGAAAATGGTATTGATTACCATGGGCGGGATTGCCGGAAACCTCCCGTTTATTGAAAAGCTCGCCGCTGTTGATAAACCAGTTTGCTTTGTTCTGCCGGGAACATCCATAAATCCGGCAGATGCCGGCATAAAGCAAAATCAAGTCATTTTTCTCCCCCAAAATTCTGCATTCCATCATCCGGATCTGGTGAACGCGGCGGATGCGGTGGTGGGAAAGGTCGGTTACAGTACCCTGGCCGAAGTCTACCACGCCGGCGTACCGTATGGGTTTGTTTCCCGCCCCGATTTCAGGGAATCCCCTGTTTTTGAAACATATATCCGTCAAAATATGGCCGGTATTGAAATTCCGGAAATCGAATTTAACAGCGGCGCCTGGCTGAACTGCCTGCCCGAATTGCTGAGCCACCCGAAGCAGGTGCGAAGCGAACCCAATGGCGCGGATGCGGCAGCCGACTATATCTGCAACTATTTTGCCTGTGAAAAAGAAATACTCGAGGTGGTGGACGCCCATGGCGGTGTGGTGGGCGCAGCACCGAGAAAATGTGTGCACGGCAACAATGCGCTGCTGCACCGGGTGGTTCATGTGCTCGTCTGTGACCGTGATAACCGGCTGCTCCTGCAGAAACGATCGTTAAACAAGCGGGTGGCGCCGGGGCGATGGGACACTTCCGTCGGCGGGCATGTGGATTGCGGGGAATCCGTTGAAACGGCCATGTATCGGGAAATGGAAGAAGAGCTGGGCATTCGGCCGGCCTCCTTGTCTTTTGCCTATCAGTATATTCATTCCAATGATTTTGAGTCGGAACTTGTTTTTACCTACACCTGCCGGTATGATGGCAAAATCGTATTTAACCCGGAGGAAATCGATTCCGTTAAATTCTGGGAAAAAGAAGAAATCGAGGATTCGCTGGGCAAAGGGATTTTAAGTGATAATTTCGAAGATGAGTTTAGACGGTATCAGCAATGGCTGGAAACGGGTGTTCAGGCCGGCTGTAAAAGCTAATGAATTATGTGATATAAATTGTTTAAAGGTTTGGTATTATAATATTTTATGTTAATTTTTTTATTTTTGAGGAAGTAAGCATATGTTGAGTTTTTTACCTGCTCCCATACTGGGAATTGTCTCTATGCTTTTGTTTGTTATTCATACCATCGTGTTTTTTACCACCATGCTGCCGTTTATTTTATTAAAAGTAATTATTCCCCATGCAACGATACGCCACTATCTGACCCGGGCCGTGATGTTTCTCGGTACGGCCTGGATTGACGGCAACAGCTTTATCCAGAAACTGACCGTGAAAGTAAAATGGGATGTTCAGGGTCTTGAGGGATTCAGTCCAAAGTCTTCATATCTGGTGATCAGCAATCATCGTTCCTGGACCGATATCTTCGTCCTTCAGCATATCTTCAATCACCGCATTCCGTTTTTGAAATTTTTTCTCAAAAAAGAACTGATGTGGGTGCCGGTTCTCGGGGTGGCCTGGTGGGCATTGGATTATCCGTTTATGAAGCGGTATTCGCGCCAGTTTGTAGAAAAACATCCGGAACTGAAAGGAAAGGATATGGAGACCACCCGGAAATTTTGCGCCAAATTCAAGAAATCTCCGGTCACCGTGTTAAATTTTCTGGAAGGCACCCGGTTTAATTACGAAAAACATGAAAAACAGAACTCGCCGTATCATCATCTGCTGCTGCCGAAAGCCGGCGGCATCGCCATTGTTCTGGCCAGCATGGGAGAATATCTGACCAGCATTGTTGATGTCACGATTGTTTATCCGGAAAACAAACCCCCCATGCCGTTTTGGGATTTTCTGAAAGGCCAAATCCCTACCATTGCAGTGCGGATCAGGAAACTTGATATACCGAAAGAATTTTTAGGTCAGAATTACGAAGAAGATGAAGCCTCCCGAAAAAGATTTCAGGAATGGATCAATGGATTGTGGCGGGAAAAAGACCAGACCATTGAGAATGTGTTCAAAGAATATAATGTTAAACGGTAAAAATTTTTTTAATGATTTTTTTAAAAACAGGACTTATAATAATTATGCATAAAGTCCGCCGTCAAAAAAAAATTTCATTTCCGAGCATTTAGATGGGATCAGGGTTTGAAAAAAAAAGGGACAGAGACGGCCTTCTGGCAAGAGGGACGACCGATCTCGGGGAGAGGGGATAAGGTAAGCTTGAATGCTCTTTTTTGACGGCGGCTTATGCACACTTTATGGAACCAATCCTTTTTCGGTTACAGGTCCTGTTCGGTTCTATCTGCATTGTTGAAAAAGTTTTTCATTCTTTCATGTCCGTTCAATTTCTCTGATAAGTTCTGCAAGAGAAATGCCAGCCCCTGTGGATTTTTAATTAATAAGATAATTTTATGCATGAATCCGCCGCTTTTGCCGGCGTCGCAAGCGGCATGACTGTTTTTTTCGATTTTTAAAAAAATTAAAATTTTTATAAAAATCAATTTTTTATAAAAGCGGATGCGCTTGTTTTAAACCTTTGGCAGACGATCGGTGGCGGGGTCTGAAAAAATAGAGTTTTATGATGCGGGCTGCAGGGAGGCGATTCTGAACAGCATAAAAAAGGTGTTCTTTTGTGCACCTTTGTATGAAAAAGTATAACTGAAATTTTTTTAAGAAAAGAAAATACGGGACATTATTTTTCACTTGTTCCCACGTCCCTCCCGCAAGAATGCATAATAAAAGCTTTCTCGCAGACACTTGTGTCAGGGAGTCCCAAACAGACGGGACACCCTGACCTACGGAAAACGCCTCTTTACCGTAGGGGTAGGTCAGGGTGCGCGAAGCGTTCCCTGACACTTGAGACGCTGCCTGTTTTTTTCTTTCCCCGGCCCTTCTATGGAATGCATAAGATTGCCGTAATCATTGTTCCGGCCACCGCCACCGTAGGGGCGTATGGCATACGCCCTTTTATAGAATACGCCCTTTTATGGGTGAACCGGGATGGGCGAATGCCATTCGCCCCTACGGGCAAAATCATCATCGGCCGAAACCATGATTAAGGCCAGCAAGGATATGTTCAACCTATTCCATGTTCCGGGTTATTTTTTAATGCCGTATTTTGATATCAGGCGGGAAAGATAGGTTCGCTGAATGCCCATTATGGCAGCCGCTTTGCTTCGGTTGCCGCTGGTATGCATCAGGTTGACTTCAATAAATTTCTTTTTAAAATCATCAAGTGCTTCCTGCAGTGTATGACCAAACTCGATGCTTTCAATGCTCGACTGGGTTTTCAGTATCGGCAGATCTTCGGGCAGAATCTCCATGCCGTTTCCCATGACAACGGCACGTTCAATGGCATTGCGAAGTTCCCGCACATTACCCGGCCATTCATACCGGGTCATTATGTCCATGGCTGCCTGAGAAATCTCTATCTGGAAATGGCCTCTTTCTTTTTGAAACAGATCCACAAAATGTCTGGCGATAAGGGTAATATCTTTTTTACGCTCACGAAGCGGCGGTATATGGAGTTCAACGACATTTAAACGGTAGTAAAGATCTTCCCTGAATTCTCCTTTTGAAATCATTTCCGGAATATTCCGGTTGGTGGCCGCTATGATGCGGATGTCCACGGAGATGGGGGTGTTCCCGCCCACCCGGTAAAAAATACCGTCCTGCAGCACCCGAAGCACTTTCGCCTGCATGGCAGGGCTCATTTCCCCGATTTCATCCAAAAACAAGGTACTGCCGTCGGCCAGTTCCATTTTTCCGATTTTTCGCTCACTGGCACCGGTAAATGATCCTTTTTCATGACCGAACAGCTCATCTTCAAGCAGTGTTTCCGGCACTGCCGCACAATTGAGCGTCACCATGTACCGTTCTTTGCGGGAGCTGCCCTGGTGGATTAACCGCGCCAG
>JAABSL010000317.1:12758-14164 GCA_011390415.1 Desulfobacteraceae bacterium | reverse complement strand
ACATCAACCCTTTTTCGAACATCATCGAGATATTCCAGCAACCGAGCGATGGGGATATCACCCCGCAAGACCGTTTCATTTCCGACGATCACCCGGACCACGTTTCTGTTTTCAGCCGCTAAACGGATCACGTCCTCGATCTCCAGGCGGTTGCAGTCCATATCATCGCTGATCCATGCCCCTAACGTCACATTGAGTCCGTGCCTGGAAGCCAGAAAGGGAATTTTCGAGAATGTTCCTTCCGTTGAATAGGTGCGAACAGCATGGCATTTCCCGGACAGAAGTTTCAAATCGGCGTCAATCTGTTCCTCCGTAGGCAGAATTCCATTGAAAGGATCATGTTCCGCTCGCATGGGCTGAAACGAAAAGCCCGGTGCTATTTTCGGCCACAGGGGTTCGTGTTCCGGCTGATTGATGAACGCCCAGAAACTGAATGTTAACACCGCGACCGCAGCAGCGATAATGATGTTTGCAAAGGTATTGCGCATGTTGTTGACAGGAAGCCTGGAGCCCGCCCGATTGATTTTCCGTCGGCGCCCTTTGCCTGCTTTAAGGGGATGTTCCATTATTTCCTGACCGCCTGCCATGTTAAATTTGTTCAAAGCCTGTCACCGTGATGACCTGACGATTGTTTACGATATCTTTGAAATGCCCTTGCACCCTAATTTTTTTATGCGGCATTCGTATCAGCTTCCTGCCGAGTCCATTGACCACATCAATCAGATATTCCTGTTCATCATAGGTGAACAAGGCAAACGCCAGGGGATGTCCCTTCACGTCCCAGTCAACCGGAATGATGATGCCCACGGCTGTAATTGCTGATTCAGTATGATGCAATTGATTCATCGCGCTTTATGTCAAATTTTTTAATTATGATTCAGGTCGCACCCTTGAGATTGATTACTTTCATATGCAATCTTTGCGCCACATCGATAACCTATTCGAATATATATGAATAAATTATTTCATGAACGGGAAAACATGAACAGAAAGTTCCTGTTTCATCGGCCGGAGATTACGATCCAGTCTTTTAGCGGGTGAACCAGAGAAATCTGATATTTTAAAGAAAAAATAAATAGGGAAAAATTTTTCAACTTGGAAAGAAAAGGTTCAACAAAAGAAAAACTTTCGAAATCAGGTGGTTTTCTTAAATTCTTCTTTGTGAATGCTGCAGCGGGTCATGAGTTTATGCAGCTGGCGGGTTGTAATGCCTGCATCCTCAGCGGTTTTTGTCAGCCTACCCCTGTTTTTCAGGAGCAGGCACTTCAAATATTGCCTTTCGAAATCATCCAGCACTTTTCGTCTGGCTGCGGCAATGGGAACTTCAGTATCAACCGGCAATATCGCCGATATTGAATTCCGGGCGAACAGATCCGGGGGAAATCCTTCCGGTGTCAGCAGGGATG
>JAABSL010000317.1:0-12472 GCA_011390415.1 Desulfobacteraceae bacterium | reverse complement strand
TATCACACGGGCATTTGTATGAAGGGTATCTTCGCCCCCTACCCGAAAAAACGTACCATCCTGGAGTACCTGGAGGAGTTTTATCTGGGCGGAAGGGGTAATTGTCCCAATTTCATCTAAAAAAATGGTGCCGCCGCGAGCGATTTCGAATTTTCCCGGTTTGCGCCGGATCGCCCCTGTGAACGACCCTTTTTCATGGCCGAACAGCTCGCTTTCCATCAAGGTGTCCGGAATGGCACCGCAGTGCACACTGATAAATTGCTCTTTTTCCCGATTGCTGTGACGATGGATCAGTCTGGCAATGGCGCTCTTTCCGGTCCCGGTTTCCCCAACAATTAATATTGTCGTCTTGGTAGGCGCCGCCGAACGGATTTTTTCTTGAGGTCCATCCTGATTTATACTGCCGGATACCGGACATCAGAACACATGCCGAGGCGTTGATCCTTCAAAAAGGTCTCGGGGAATTGGTCAACTGGGCCAGGGTTAATCAATGTGTTCAGACACAACACGGTGTACCAGAAGTAATTGGAAATATTGGGAAAAAAGGTGACGATACCATCATCGCGAAAAAGATTCTGTAACAGATTAAACCCATATCATTAAAACAAACACTTAAGGCATTTTAAACACAAAAAGGACCCATAAAGATGAAAGCGAATGTTAAAAAAATATTTACGATGATTGGTATCTTTATGATGGCTGCATCGTTTATGGCCGCCGGTTGCGCCAGCACCTCCCAGTTGAAACAACTTCAGGCGCAGGTCGATGCCGCGACCCAGAAAGCCGATGACGCCATGGCCAATGCGGAAGCGGCAAAAAGAGCAGCCGATGACTGCTCAACGCAATGCGACCAGTCCGCCCGCGACGCTCAGATAGCAGCCGACCGGGCTGCTGCCGCCGCCGAAAAAGCGGAAGCCGTTTTCATGCAGAAAATGAAAAAATAAGAATTTGAATTGATTGGGAGCGGCCTTGCGCTATACGCCGCTCCCATTTTCAAACCGGTCTTTACCTTTTGCATCCGATTTTTCATAGAGAAATCGGTTGCATCGCGCAAGTGTAAGGCGGGATATGAATTCCGATCTACACAATCATACCCTCCCGAGATTTCCGGACAGATCGGTCACCGTCTGCGATAAAAAAAGCCGCTCACCCGGAAGGACAAAATCCACTTGATTTAAATGGGTCCGCCTGCGGGGTGACCGGCTTGTAATTGCAGATCAAGTTGCTAAAAACGCCGGCAACTTGAAAGATCTGTACGTTACAGGCTGCGGGATAATGTGAATACGACCCGGGAATCCCCAATGTCTCCGAAATAATCGACTGCATCGGTATCATGATAACTCAGATCCAGACCGAATCCGGCCAGGCTCTTTGATATGCCGACTCTCCAGTGCGTATAATGGTAACCGGGAGTGAGGTTCTGTCCAAAGTCCGCGGTTGTGGTTTTATCTCCCTCAAGATCAAAATACCCGACTTCAAACCCGAGGCCAAAGTCCATGGGAAGGGCCAGATCAAGGGTCGTGTTCCCATAATGCAGGTCACCGTCCTCCCCGAACCAGTCGGGGGAGTAGACGTATCCGACACCAACCACAGGAGTCAGGGGTACGTCGCCAAGCGTATAGTATGCTGATGCCATAAATTCCCAGTAATCCCATTCGGCGGCATCATCATCGGCATCCGGATAGACGTAGTAGTTTGCCGACAGGCTGTAGCCGACATCTCCAAGCGCTCCGCCATACCCGGCGTAATAACCGGTTTCAAGGTTATTGGAAAGCTCATAGCTGTCCCAGCTGCTTGCCCAGATACCGGCAAAAAGGCCGGTGGGATGGGCATAGTCAAATGTAGCCTGCAAAGCCGGATCTTCACCCGAAAAGGAAATCCCCCGGGAGACATAGTCGGTTGTCAGGTAAACCGTGGCGCTGAAGTTTTCCGGGGCAAAGGGGTTGTCCTGGGCAAAGGCCGCACCCGCGGTGGTTAACATGGTAACAAGCAAAATTCCGATAATTTTTTTCTTCATTCTGTTTCTCCTGCGTTTAAATGTGATTATTTTAAAACCTCTTCAATTTTATAAACGGTCGAGAGCCAGGCCGACATCACTGGATATCATTGATGCCGTGGGCAGGGGCGACCGGCCGGTCGCCCCTGAAGCCGGCGCTCAGGCTATTCTTGTGTTTTCATATCATGCTTGTAATACGGCGCCGAAGACGGCGGCAGGGGGGCATTGCCCAGGATTATGTCCGCGGCTTTTTCCGCAATCATCATTACCGGCGCATAGATATTGCCGTTGGTGATGTACGGCATGACGGACGCATCCACCACCCGCAGGTTCTCGATGCCGTGGACTTTGAGTTCCGGGTCCACGACCGCCATGTCGTCGTTCCCCATTTTACAGGTGCAGCTCGGGTGATAGGCGGACTCGCCATCATTGCCCAGAAAATCGAGGATTTCTTCGTCGGTCTGGACCTTTTCGCCGGGAGCCAGCTCTGCGCCCCGGAATTCATCAAATGCGGGCTGGGTCATGATTTTGCGTGTGACGCGGATGGCGTCCACCCAGTCCTTGCGTTCCTGTTCCGTGGAAAGATAATTGAACTTCACCTTGGGATAGACAAACGGGTCTGCACTGGCAATCTTTACCGTTCCGCGCACATCCGTGTTCATGGGACCCACGTGCACCTGGTACCCGTGTCCGCCCTGTGCGACTGAGCCGTCGTAGCGGATGGCGATCGGCAGAAAATGGTACTGCAGGTTCGGATATTCGAGCGTGTCGTTTGACCGGATAAAGCCGCCGGCCTCGAAATGGTTGCTCGCGCCGACACCCTTTCGTTTGAAAAGCCACTCCGCCCCGATAAACGGCTGGCGCCATATTTTCAAGGACGGGTACAGGCTGACCGGCTTCTTGCAGGCGTACTGGACGTAGACTTCCAGGTGATCCTGGAGATTTTCGCCCACACCGGGCAGATCTTTGACCACAGGAATGCCCAGAGCCTTTAGCTCTTCGGCGTTGCCCACGCCCGAAAGCTGGAGCAAAGACGGCGAATTGATGGAACCGCCGCAGCAGATAATCTCGCCGCCGGAGACTTTAACGGTCTTTTTTCCGCGCACATATTCCACACCGACCGCTTTTTTGCCGTTAAACAGGATGCGGGTGGTATGGGCCCGGCAAAGGACCCTGAGGTTGGACCGGTTTTTGACCGGATGGATATACGCGCGGGCCGCGTTCCAGCGGCGGCCCCGGTAGGTTGTCCGGTCAAACGGGCTGAATCCTTCCTGCTGATAGCCGTTCACGTCCTTGGTGAGCGGATATCCGGCTTCCTGAACGGCCGCAAAAAAGGCATCAAACAAGGGGTTGTCACAGTCCGGAGAAGTCAGGTAGAGCGGCCCTACGGAACCGTGGTACTCGTCGGCGCCCTTCAGCCGGCCTTCGAATCGCTGAAAATACGGCAGACAATGGGCATGGTCCCAGTTTTCCATTCCCGGGTCCTTGGCCCATTTTTCATAATCCATGGGATTGCCGCGAATGTAGATCATGCCGTTGATGCAGCTCGATCCGCCCAGGATTTTACCCCGCGGCTGGTAGACACGGCGGTTGTGCATCCAGGGTTCCGGCTCGGATTCATACCACCAGTTGTACATGCGGCCCGCCAGCGGATATGTCAGTGCGGCCGGCATATGGATGCGGAAATCCAGTTTGTAATCCGGCAGCCCGGCCTCGAGCACCAGTACCCGGTGCTTCGGATTCAGGCTCAGCCGGTTTGCCAGAACACTTCCGGCCGACCCGCCGCCGACGATGATGTAGTCATAGTGTTTATTTACCATTTGGCAACTCCTCGCTTTTTCATGCGCTTTCCCGTAATCTTGATCGTGCTTTTAAAAACGAAAAAATGGCATGAATAATATGTTAGTTTACCTGAAAACAGGCACTTGCAGATATACGTGATGGGGAGTTAAAGCCCCAATTTCTTCAGGGTCTGCTCCGTCGGCCGCCCCTGTTCGTCCCACCCCCGGACCTGGTAATAATCGGCGCGCATGGCGGTCATGTCCTCTTCACTGATGCGCTGTCCCTTGTGCGGCCCGCTGGGCAGCGCCTCTTCGACAAACCGCCGCGGCAGACGGTCATCTTCCGGACGGAATCCTTCGCGAAGGTTGAACAAACGCGTCTGATTCCAGATGCGTTCGCCCAGTTCACTGAAAAAACCCGCATCCACCCGTCTTCCGGTGGCGGCGGTAAGCAGCCGGGCGTAAATTTCGGCCGACACCCCGAACGCCCCGAAGTCGCATTTGACCAGCGCGTCGGTTCCGGCCAGGTAGTCCTGCTCGCCTTTGAGGATCTCCGCCTTGCCGACCACGGTATGGGCCTCAACGGGCTGGCCGTTATATTCTTCGCCGCCGACTTCATAGCCGATCATAAAACCCCGCTGGTGGCATCCGCCCCGGTCGGCAGTCATGTAGGCAAGCCCCATGCCCGGCGTGCCGCGCGGGCCCCAGGCCGGACTTTCAAGGCCCTTGACATGCATGGCGTACGCTTCCGTATCACGGCCCAGGATTTCACTGGCATGTTTTACGCCTTGGGACAGCAGTCGCCCGAGTTCGTCTTCCTGCAGGGCCATGGATCGGATCAGGTATTCAGCGCCTTCCACGCTGCCGAAATCGAGACGAATTCCTTCGGGAGCATTAATGACGCCTTTTTGCGCGGCCTCGAAAGCAAAGCCGATTGCGCCGCCCGCGCTCATGGAATCGATTCCGTATTCATCACACAGCTTCACCAGGTGCGCCACGGCACGGATGTCGTGAATGTCGAGATTGGAGCCAATCAGCGCGGCAGATTCATATTCCACAATGTCGGTGATTAAATGTGCGTATTTGCCGGTGCGCACTGCGCCCATCTGGCTGCACCGGATCGGACACCCGAAACAGGCGGCTTTGCCGAGAAACAGATGCTTGTGCTGGGCCTCGTCGCCGAGTTTCTCGGCTTTCGGATCCACCTGATCCGAATAGTTCCGGTACGGCAATACGCCTGATAGAGATGCCCAGGGGATGCTGGTGCTGGTGCCGCCATAGGTAAGTGTTTCACAGACCTCGCTTTCGGCAATGGCGGCATTGGCCTGTTGGCAGGCTTGCTTGAAGGCCGGCAGGTCGTGGACGTTTACCACCTGTGTGCCCTTGACGGCCACGCCCTTGAGGTTTTTGGCGCCCATCACTGCACCTGCACCGCCCCGGCCGGCCTGCCGGTTGTATTCGCAGCTGATGAGCGCAAAACGCACCTGGTTTTCCCCGCCCTGGCCGATGGTGACGGCCATGGCTTCGGGTTCGCCCAGGTCGTTTTTGATGGCATCATTTGCGGCCAGCGCGTTGTTTCCCCATATGCCCTCTGCGGAACGAAATTCCACGGTATCGTCATGGATCCACAGATAGACCGGGGATTCGGCCCGTCCCGTAATAATGATGCCGTCGTATCCGGCGTACTTGATTTCCGGACCAAAGCGGCCGCCGAAAAACGAATCGAGATAGGTGCCGGTAAGCGGGGACTTTGTTACCACACAGGCCCGCATGCTGGGGGCGGCCGTGGCGGTCAGCGGCCCGGTCAGAAACATCAGGGGGCATTCGGGCGATAAAGGGTCCAGTCCCGCCCGGGTCAGATCATAGAGCAGTTTAGCCCCGAAGCCTTTGCCGCCCACGAAATCGGTTTGCAGTTTTTCCGGTGTTTGGTCCACCCGGAAGCGCTGAGCGCTCAGATCGACCCACAGCAGTTTTCCCATGTAACTCGTCGCCATCATTCCCCCTCCCCTGCTTCAGCGGGTTTTTCGCACCAGGCAAGTTCGAGCGCCCCGGTCGGACAGGCGGCCACGCACAGCGGATTCCCTCCGCAAAGATCGCATTTTACCGATTTTTTCAGCTCCGGGTCGACCCCCACGATGTGCAGCGGGCAATAGCGATGGCACAGGTTGCAGGCGACGCATTTTTCCCGATCCACCACCAGTGCGCTGGTGTCGGAATCGCGCCCGATCGCCTTGACCGGGCAGACATTGGCGCAGTAGGCGTTTTTGCACTGGTTGCAGACCGTAGGAAAATGATAGAGGTTTTCGCAGGTGTGGGTAATCTGCAAAAGCGCGCGGTGCGGGTTATAACCGCCAAGCAGGCGTTCGGAACAAGCCAGCTGGCACAACTCGCACCCGGTGCACCGGTCAAAATTGGTTTTGATGAAAAGTTGCCTGGAAGCACTGCTCAAAGCGCAAACTCCTTAAGATCAATCCGTAAATCTATTCTTGATTGTACAATCAGGAAGTTGCCGCAGGTTGGGCTGAGCATTCAATGACCATTGAGCTTCACTGGTTCACAGGCTTTTACACGATATGCCTGTCCCGAACAGATCGCATTCAGCGAAGCCCGACATCAAGGACGCTCTTATCCCAACCTACGGTTCAAACCCGATTTACTTAATCCAACGCGGTTTGATGAACTTGAAATCCTTATACGGCTTGGTCGGCGGATCAGTAAAAATGGTCACCAGTTCGCCGTCCTGGACCTGGTAATGGCCGAACGGGACATCGCCGCCGCCGCGCATGACGTGGTCTTCATCCCATTTCCACCAGCCTGTCTCGCCTTTGTAGCCGTTGGTGGCGATGTAGTCGCA
The DNA here is from genome assembly GCA_011390415.1 of Desulfobacteraceae bacterium. Taxonomy (GTDB): domain Bacteria; phylum Desulfobacterota; class Desulfobacteria; order Desulfobacterales; family Desulfosalsimonadaceae; genus SURF-3. The sequence goes on along the minus strand of JAABSL010000317.1, from coordinate 5,841 downwards.
AACCGCGTTATGGTCTTTTTCGTTGCCCACAGCTTCAACAGCCGTGGCCCAGGCTTTCACACCACTGTATGCAGCCCAGGATCCGGCCTGGGGTTGATGCTTCCACTGTTTCGTGAACTTGTCGACCCAGGCCTGGGCTTCGGGTGTCGGTGCCACCGGGGTCGGCATGGCGGTCGGGACTTCACCGATGAGGCCGTCGGCCTCCTTGCCCATGGTCTGCACCACTTCACGCGGAACGATGGAATACCCATAACTCAGGATGGAATCGGTGGGCGCTTCCATGAACTGACGGAAAAACGTAATGACTTCCTGGGCGCTCACGATCTCCAGGTGAATGATGGCCGGCTCTACTCTGCGGATACGGGTCAGGACAGAGCCCCATTCCCGGGTGCCGTAGGGCACCACTTCGTGCATGGCCACTTCCCAGCCTTTTTCCTTGAAACTTTTTTCCAGTGTGTCACCGACGCCCATGCCCCATGCATCGTCGGCGTTGATGATGACGACCTTGTTGTTGGGGTATTCATAGGGCAGTGCCATCAGAACCCTGAACATGCTCTTGGCCTGGTTGATGTCGGTGTCCGTCAGCTGGAAGATATTGGAATATTTTTCCGGGTTCGACTTGAAGACCTCGACGGCGGACTGGGAACCGTCATCGGCAAAAAACGGCGCGGTGTACTTGCCATAGGCCCGCACATCCTGGCCCCATCCGGCCCAACCCGCATGCACGGAATCGACTTTTTCCTTGCCGCACAGATAATCCGCACCCTGCATGACCCGTTCCGGGGCAAACTCCTGGGTGTCGAAACGTATCGGTTCGAGCTGTTTGCCCAGAAGGCCGCCGGATTCATTGATTTCGTCAATGGCCATCTTGATCCCCTTCCAGTAATTGTCGCCCGTATCGGTGTAAGGACCGGTCATGGCCAGGGGAACGCCGACCTTGATCACTTCCGCGGCAAAACCTGTACCGGCAAAGGTAAAAACCGCCGCTACCATAAGAACGAAAAGATTTAATTTTTTCACTTTTATTACTCCTTATCTAAATGTTCGTGTTTCTTAGTTGTTGATGACGCGCATGGTTGCGGTAATCCGCACCAGAGATGGCGCCGCCATCAGTTATTGTCTACTCCCCCGGTAACTGCCTTTTCGCCAGCGGAGGTTTTCCAGAATGCGAAGCGGCGCAACAAGCCGATAATTCCATCAGGAAGCAGAAGTACGAGCACCACCACCATGGCACCAAGTATCATGGGACGGTAAGAGCCGAGTGCGGAGAGATTCTCATTAATGCCCACGGTCATGATGGCGCCGAGGATCACCCCGGGATACTGCCCGATACCGCCCAGCACGAGCATGATCATGAGGGTTACAAACAGATCGATACCGAGCATGCGCGTGGAGAGCATACCGACATAGTGACCATAAAAGCCGCCGACAAGACCGGTCAGAAAACTGGTCAGGGCAAACACGGCCAGTTTGTACCGCAGCCCGCTTACACCCAGGCTGGCGGCAAAGTCTTCCGAATCCTTAAGCGCCAGAAACGCCGTTCCCCAGAAGGAGCGGATCACCAGCATAATGATGACCGAGCAGACCACCGCAAGCACCAGGGCAGCATAAAAGACGGCGATTTTGTTGTCCGCCGTAAACGAGATGCCGAAAAGCTCGAGTGGCGGGATGGTGAGGATGCCCATGGATCCGCCCGTGCCGATGGCGCGCCCCATGCCGCTTTTCAGAAAGGGCTCCAGGATCATGTGCACGGCGAATGTGACCAGGGCGACGTAAGCCCCCTTGAGCCGCAGGCACGGCAGGCCGACCAGAACCCCGAAACCGCCTGCAACCGTTCCGGCCAGGAGCATGGCAAAAAACGGGTTGATGCCGAAATCGATCGAAAAAATTGCCGAGGCATAGGCGCCGATGACAAAAAATGCCACCTGCCCGAAGGAGAAAATCCCGGCAAACCCCATGATGAGATCCCAGCACGAGGCCACCACGGCCCAGATCAGGCACATGATCAGGATGTGCATCAGATGATCCACATCGCCCACGAACAGCGGCATGATGGCCATGATGCCGTAAATAACCGCTATAAATGCACTCATGCTTTTCCAGTTCATACTCATATTTTAAAATCCACTTCTATTAATGATGGCTACGACAGTAGATGGTTCAGTTAAAATTTCGTTTATAACGACGCCATCTATTATCCCCACTTGCCCATAAGACCCTGCGGCCGAATCGCCAGCGTGGTGAGCAATACGGCAAACAGGGCAAAAAGCACCCAGTTCAGACCAAACCAATATCCCACGAAGGCTTCGAGCAAGCCTAATATAAACGCTGCATACAGGCCGCCGCGAATAGAACCCATACCTCCGAAGGCTGTGATCACCCATGACTTGACCAGGATGTCCCAGCCGCCCATCGGCGAAATGAAATATTTCTGTGCCAGCAGAACGCCGCCCGCGCCCACCATTACGGTCGATATGCCGAAGGTGGCGGCAAAGATTTTGTCTTTGGGGATACCGACGATCTGGGCGCCGTCCGGGTTCTGGGCCACTGCTCTCACGGCCATGCCGATGCGGGTGTTGTTTAAGATCCAGCGGAAGGCGAGGATGCCGGTAATGGACAGGATGAAGATCATAAGATCCTGGTTGGAGATATAAATACCCCCTGCTTCTATGGCGCCATCCATGATGGGCGGAAGCGACTTCATACGAGGACCGAAGAGCACCTGGTAGCCGTTGTCCATGAACAGCGCCAGCCCCAGAGTGATCATCATGACCTTGACTTCCCAGTCTGAGCGTTTGCGCAGCGGTGCAACAATCGCTTTTTCCGTGAAATACCCGAAGACCATCAGAATCGGTATCGCCAGAGCAAACACCATGAAATAGCCGCCCCGCAGGCCGATGAGCATCATCAGGACCCAGGCGATGTAACCCCCCAGGCTGTAGAACGAGCCATAGGCGAAGTTAAACGCCCGGCTCACGCCGTATACCAGCGTCAGGCCCACAGCCATGAGCGCGTACACAGAGCCAATGGTCATACCGCTTATAAATACATCTAAATATTCTAAAAGCATGGTTTCAGTTCTCTTGGTTATGGTGTCATATGCGTCTTTGGCAACGCCATTTTCGTTATCAGTTTTCCTGTTTCGACAACCGGTGCGGCTACATTCCCAGAAAAATTTCCTTCAAATGCTCATCCTGGGCGGCGGCTTCGGTATCCCCGTCAAACGTGATGCGCCCTTCTTCGAGCACATAGATCCGGTCCGCCAGATCGGCGATCTGGGGGATGTTTTGTTCCACCAGCAGGATTGATTTGCCCTGCCGATTAATTTCCTTTATGATATTAAACACTTCCATCCTCAGGTTCGGCTGCAGGCCCAGGGACGGTTCGTCAATGCACATAAAATCCGCATTGGACATCAGCCCCCTGGCAATCGCCAGCATGCGCGCCTCCCCGCCGCTCATGGTGGACGCCAGCTGTTTTTTGCGTTCGGCCAGGACAGGAAAAAGCTCAAATACCTTGGCAAGGTTTTTCTTTTCCGCTTTGCGGGCATATTTGGAGTAAGCGCCAAGCTTGAGATTTTCCATCACCGTCATTTCACCGAACAGCTCCCGGTTTTCCGAAATATAGATCACTCCCTGGTTGACCAGCTTTTCGGTCGACAACCCGGAAATTTCCTTTCCCTTATACGTAATCGAGCCTTCCACCCGGCCCACCAGACCACAGACGGATTTCAAAAGAGTGCTCTTGCCATGACCATTGGGACCCAGCATGACTACAACCTCGCCTTCGAGCACTTCGCATGAAACCCCATGCAGCACATGCAGCTGCCCGTAGAAAGCATTCAAATCAGTTATCGTCAGCATATGCATCCCCCAGGTAACTTTCGATCACTTCCGGAAGCTGGGTCACCTCGTTGGGATCCCCCTCGGCAATCTTGGTGCCGGATTCGATGATCAGAAGCTTGTCCGTAAGTTCGATGAGCACTTTCATGAAATGCTCGATTACAATAATGGTTACGCCCATGTCTTTGTTGATACGCCGAATCAGTTCCATCAGGTCCCGGATTTCATGGGCATTGGATCCGGCCATCGGCTCATCGAGCAGCAGGACCCTGGGGCGGGTGGCCAGGGCCGATCCGATCATAAGCTTTTTTTTGCCCAGCAGATTGAGGTCGCTGGTGATGAGATTGCGGTCTTCTTCCAGGCCCAGGAATTCCAATATGGACTCGACATTTTCGGAGTCATAACCGTCGCTGTCGCCAAAACGCGAGCCCACGCCGACGCCTTGTTCCACCGAAAGGCTGGGAAACGTCTGCGGAATCTGAAACGTGCGTGAAATACCCAACTGGGCGATTTTATGGGGAGGCATTCCGGAAAGACTAATTCCATCAAAGGTGATGTCCCCCTCAAAGCTGTAAATTCCGGTGATCAGGTTATAGACCGTCGATTTTCCAGCGCCGTTGGGGCCGGCAATGCCGTACACCTGCCCTTCTTCCACGCTGAAACTCAAATCATTTACCGCAACGAGTTCCCCAAATTTTTTTGTGAGATGAGATGCTTGTAGCACGATTAACTTCCTTCATACGCGTCTGCGTCTTTTTGGTACATTATGGATTAATCATTAGAATCGGTTGTTCTGCGTTTTAGCCTCCGGAAACTCCCCGGCCAGCTCCTGAGGGCTATCGGATTCGGATTCCAGGCAATTGCGCAACATCACATAATGATATCCGATAACGGAAAGGGCGCGCAGGGGCTCGCCTTCGGCGATTCCCGTCGCGGTATTCAGCCAGTTGGCCGCAGTCCTTTCCCGATATTCGGGGTTAGTGTAAAGGGCGTGGTCATGGGAACCCAAACCCGACTGCATGGCCCGCATGATCCATTCGAAAACCGGATTCTGGGTCATCTGCGCAAACAAAAGGTTCAAATCCCGATCCATTTCAAAAACAGAAACCATATCCGGTTCAGGTTTTTGAAGCTCTTCGAGCAGTCGCTGTGCACCGGCAACAAGTTGCTCTTTTTCTTCATCCGCACCGCGCGCAATAGCCAGGGTCGTAATTGTCCGGTCAACGCTTTCACGGACTTCGATCAGATAATAGGGGTTGATCGCTCGCTGTTTTAAAAACAATGCAAGCGACTCGCTGACATGCCTCATCTCAATTTGCTTGACGAAAGCTCCCCCTTTGGCGCCTTTCCGGATCTCGATCAGACCTTTTTGTTTCAACGCGCCCAAGGCTTCCCGGATCACGCCCCTCCCCGTATGGAACTGCGACTGCAGCTCTCGCTCACTCGGCAGCCGTCTGCCCGGCGCGATTTTTCCGTCGACAATAGCCGCTTCAATCTGCAGCGCGATATCTTCACCCGCCCGGCCGACCTGCGCCGGATTGAAAATGGCGATTTTATTTTCTTTCATGTTTCGTTTATTCCAATAAAATGGTCCGACTTTAAGGAAGTCAAACGCAAATATCATTTATATCATTTTAGATTATTTTATATCCATTATTCAACAAATACAAGATTTTTATAACCAATAAAGTTAACAGGCCATGCGAAACCATTCCGATATTGGTAGTACCATTACACAGTGCCAACGGGCTGTCAACTGCTCATTTGGTAAATATTTTCGCCAATCAAACAAATTACTTTTATTTAAGACGCATTACGATTTATAAATAATTTGCAGGAGCAGCCCCGGGTCCCCAAAAATCTTTTCTGCAGATTCACAAGAAGCATAAACGACCACATATTATTGACAGGCCCACAGAATCACATCCTGCCTGTGCATGAAGTGCGACCGCATCTTTAATTACCAGGCCGTTGTCTGGATTTTTCATAATTTCTGAAT
>JAABSL010000316.1 GCA_011390415.1 Desulfobacteraceae bacterium | reverse complement strand
ATTGCGAGGGAGGAACGACCGACGCAATCTCCTTAAAGACAGGGGATTACTTCGTCGTTCGTTCCTCTCTCCTCGTAATGACAGTCTGTTTTTAAAGTTTTCGGTCAGCCACTAAGTAACCGTATTTTTTTGTAAATCGTACATAGGTGCGTTTTTATTCCGGAACCAGGCGGGTCCGGTCAATAATCTCCTGTTTCACGGAATTCGGCAGGTCGTCAAAATAGGCGCAGTATCCCGCCACCCGGACCACGATGCCCGGATACCGGCCCGGATTCTGCCTTGCGTCTTCGAGCATATCCGGATCCAGGACATTGAGCTGCATTTCCATGCCTCCGGAATTAAAGAATCCTTTTGCCAGGGCGGTCATCACCCGCAGCCCCTTTTCGCCGTCCAGGGTGGTTTTATCAAATCTCAGGTTCAGGGCATACCCGTTCATGGCAAGGGTTGAATCCACTTTTGCCACGGAATTCAGCAGGGCCGTCACTCCCCGGCGATCCCGGCCGTTGGCGCAGCCCAGGGAAGCGGCAAAGGGTTCTTTCTGTTTCCGGCCGGAGGGCAGTGCTTCGGTGCGGTTGCCGAATCCCACGTGACAGGTGGAGGAATAAAACCCGGGCACATAATTTCCGCCCCGTGTATTTTTATATCCGGCCAGCGCATCATGAAAGATCTCAGCCACCTGTGCGGCGTATTGATCCGGCAGATCCAGGTCGTTTCCGAATTTCGGCGCATTGGAAAGTTCGGCCTGCATTTTGGGGTTTTTATCAAAATTACTTTTCAGGGCATTGATCACCGCCATCAGGGAATACTTTTTCTGTTCAAACACAACCTGATGGATGGCTGCCAGAGAATCGGCAACATCGGCCACGCCGACGCCCTGAACCCCGGAAGAATTGAATTCCGCTCCCCCTGCGGTCACATCTTGGCCGCTTTCCATGCATCCGTCCACAAGCATGGATGAAAACGGTGTTGGGTGATAGTCCCGGTTTCCCGCCTCAAGGATCTGAAGATCACTGATCATGCGTCCGGCCATGAAATTGACCTGCTCGATAAATGCCGCAAGCACCGACTCCATGGACACCAGTGTTTCCGGGCCCGGGGTGTTGGCGCCGATGCGCTTGCGGGAATTTAACCGCCTGCCGGCATTTAAAGCCAGAATCAGGCACAGCGGCAGGTTCATGAGTGCGGCATCGGTTGAAAAAAAACTCCGCCCGGGTATGGAGGGCTCCACGCATCCGACAATGCCATAGTCTCTTGCCGCGTTGAGCGGGAATCCGTGTTTTACCAGGGATTCAATTGCCGGCGGGTCGTTGAACAAACCCGGCACCCCGTTGCCCTTTCTTGCGACATCCACCGCACGACGGACATAGGCGTCGGAAGATCCGGGATGAATCCGGGCCATATAGTTCGGGTCCCGCAGCCCGGCATGCTCCATTACATCCAGAAACAGCCAGGTCAGGTCATTGACCGCATCATTGCCGTCCGTATCCATGCCGCCGACTGTGGCTGCCTGGGCCACCAGAAATCCGCCGTGATACTGGCTGGTGCGTTCGGATACCAGAAATACATGTTCCGTGGTTTTTGCCGAAAAACTCAGCAGCAGATCAAGGGCTGATTCCGGCGTTATTCGCCCTTCGGCAATATCTTTTTTGTAATAGGGATACAAATACTGGTCGATCCGTCCGAATGACACGGCGGAATTGAGCCCTTCAAGGCATACGGTCATGTGGGCAAACCATAGCGACTGCAATGCGTCGTGAAATGTTTCCGCAGGCTTTGAAGGAACCCGCCGGCAGACGCGGGCCATCTCTTTCAGCTCACTGGCCCGGGCCGGATTTGTTTCTTGTTCCGCCATATGAAGGGCTTTTTCACCGAAACGCAGGGAGTAATCGGCCAGCCCCTCACAGACAATACTTGCTGCACGGTAAAGATTGCCGCCGTGTCCGGCAGTTTCCGCCAGGTATCCGTCCATGCCCAGCCGGATGATTTTTTCGTAGTTCGGCAGAAAGTGGCCGATGCCGCCGGCTTCATTGATCAGGTAATACACCGCCTTGAGCTGCTCGGGAACATACCTTAAAAACCGGGCGCGGTGATGTTTAAATGCTTTGAAAATCATATTCCGGAACAGCCAGTACGGGATGACGTTTTTAAGCAGCGCAAAGCGATCCCGCCAGGATATCGGATGGGGGGCAGTTTTGCGCCTGTCCATCCACAGCAGTTCCTCGCACATGTAAACCCCTGCCAGTTCCGGCTGTATAATGGCGGACTTTCGCCGGGTTCCCATATTGCCGACAATCCGTTCATCCGGCCATATTTCAACGGTTTTATGCAGCAGCAGGTACCGCAGGGCTTTTGCCTTGCGGATCACCATGGGGTCGTTTTTATCATCGTGTTTTTTAAAAAATTCGGTAATTAAAAGCGCCCGCTCCGGACACAGGCAGACCGGTTCGGCCATCAGGGCATCCCGGATACGGGAAAACCGGTCTAATGCCGAAGGATTGCTTTGTACAGCGGCAGGGGCCGATACAGGAAACATTCTTTTCTCCGTTAATAGATAATTTTGTTTTTGTGGAGAAGAATTTGCAGGAGCGGATTCTGATTTTTGAAGCAGTCAACCGGTTTCAAAAAACCATTCAGATACATTCAGAGATAATTTTCACTATATCACATGAAGCGCAAATAAACTTCCTAAAATTTGAAACGAAAGAAAAATCCGGTGTTGTCTTATGTGTTGCAATGGTCAGTAATTATAGTTGAATAGTTGAATCTCTCTGTGGAACAACCTTTCAATCTTTTTTTTGTCTTCACTATTCAAAATTTCCCGGTAGTGCCGTTTGTCTTTTCGAATAGCGGACTTGGCTTTGGGAAGCACGGGTATTTCCGGAAATTTTAATTCATTGCTGATAATTTCCAGTTCCCGGCTTAAATTTTCAAACAGGCAGACCCTGTCGACGACAATTTTATCATTGACGGTATACCGTCCGTAGCCGTATTCATGAAGCACCTCCGGCAGCCCGGAATCAATAAATTCCGAGATGGTTTGCTGCGGGTTTTTCTTCAAACGCCAGTAGTAAAAAGAGATGACGCGGTCCCACGGATTTCTTTCAAAACAGAACTTATAGTAATTATTCCATATGTCCTCACTGATAAGCTGTTTGATTTCTTTTGCGGAAATGTGGTGGTAAAACCGGTCTTTTTTTCTTTTCCGAGCGATGTAGCGGTATACGTCAATGGCTCTGTAATCTTTCAGGGGTGCCAGATAATGCTGGGGTCCGCGGTTTCCCAAGCTTTTCCGGATAGCTTCATCTTCTGCTTCGTTTGGTGTAATAATGTCATCTTCACCGCAGAATTTTGACAGGGCGATTTCAATACTGGTGCCGGCCGTCTTGTTTGTTTTTATGAATATAAATTTGTATTTATGGGAAATTATCATTTGCAGGCCTTTATAGAAACCCGTGTTCTGTTTTATGATTTTTAATTAAAATAGATGGAAAATCCCTTATCATATTTATTGGGTATTTTCCACTGTGATAAGTACAATATTTTTAAGTCGCTTTATTGAAGGATCAAAACAAAATTTCAGGCGTTGTCCTCCTGCTCAGTGCAAACTGTGCGCGTTGTTTTCGACAGTCGCTTAAAGGATTTTAAAATGATTCTTACTTGCTAATATTGTTGAAAATGTTATTTTGATTGACACGAAAAGACCCCCTTTATATGGTTTTGCAAAATTGATTCAGGTCAGCGTCAAACGTTTAGGTATGATCAAAACTGTAATATTTCTTATCATTGGAGATAAGTTTCATTTTAACGACTTGTAAGTATTGTAATGGTGGATGAAATTAAAAACAGAACCCGCAGGCTTTATTCCCTTTCTGTTATTATTGTTGCCATGAATGAGGAAGACAGAATCGGCCGGTGCCTGGATTCCGTAAAAGAAATTGCCGATGAAATCATTGTCTTTGACAGCGGCAGCACGGACCGGACGGTTGACATCGCAAAAATATATACGGACAAGGTGTTTGTAACCGACTGGCCCGGATATGGCCCTCAAAAACAGCGAGCCCTGGAAAAAGCCGGCGGTGAGTGGGTGTTGTCCATTGACGCGGATGAAGCATTGTCCGAAGAACTGGCGGTGGAAATTCGAAATATCCTTTCCGGGGCTCCGGAAGAGGTCGGGTTTAAACTTCCCTGGGCGGTGACGATTTTTGGGAAAACCTTAAATTACGGCCGCAGTGCCCGAGCGCCCCTGCGATTATTCCGGCGGCAGGGCGCACGCTTTTCGCCTGCAAAAGTGCATGAAAAAATATTGCTACCGAAAGGAAAGGTAAAAAAACTCAAGGGCCGTTTGTTTCATTATACCCACAGAGACTTTGAACATACATTGCTGAAAAATGCGGATTATGCATGGCTTGGGGCCAAAGAAAGGTATGCCGCCGGTAAAAAGGGTTGGGGGCTGCCGGGAGCAACTTTCAGAGCAATCTGGGTTTTTTTTCAGGTCTATATCATCCGGGGCGGGTTTTTGGATGGGTCTGTCGGTTTTCTGATGGCGGTTATTTATAGCCAGGTGACGTTTAACAAATATGCTGGCTTATGGACGCTATACCGTCAGGATAAGATAGATAGGGCCGGCAGGGGCCGTTAGAAAATGTATAAATATCTTTTCTATTGTACGGAATTATATTGTCTGCCGATTTTTAGGCCGATACAGAAAGTTATTTTGGAGAGAGGGGGACAGGCAGCCTGGTTTTTTGATCGCAAAGAAGCCGGAGCTGAAAACCTGCACCCCAAAGAACATCTTCTTGAAAATGTGTCCGAGGTTTTCACATATCACCCGGATGCGGTTTTCAGTCCGATGAATCTGGTTCCGGATTTTTTCCCGGGCGTTAAGGTGCAGGTTTTTCATGGATTGGCCACTGACCTGACCGGTAAAAAAGGCCATTACAAAATCCGCGGTTTTTATGATCTTTACTGTACCCGGTCAGAAGAAGAAACACGCATATTTAAGAAAATGCGCAGACGTCATCCTCACTTTGAGGTGGTTAAAACCGGATGGCCGAAAGTAGACCCTCTTTTTTCGGGACTTGATCAAAACCATCTTCTGTTTCCTGCGGATTCATCAAAACCGGTGGTTTTTTATGCCTCCACATTCAGTCCCTCCTTGACATCATCCCCTTATCTTGTCGATACAATAAAAAAATTGTCTCAAACGGGAAGATATCACTGGATCGTTACATTGCATCCGAAAACGGATAAGAAAGTCAAGGCCATGTATCGAGCCCTTCAAGGCCCGCATATGACTTTCTATGAAAGCAGCCAGGATGTACTGCCACTTATTAAAGCCGCCGATGTGATGCTTTGCGACACCTCTTCCATTGCATTGGAATTCATGCTCGCCGACAAACCGGTTGTTACTTTTCGTACAAAAGTCCCTGCTCCTTATGTGCTGAATGTTACAGAACCATCTGAAATTGAAGCCGCCATCGACAAAGCCATCACACGGCCGGTTGATTTAATGGGGGAAATTCGGGCTTTTACGGATCAGCTTCATCCCTGCCGAGACGGCCGTTCGAGTGAACGGGTGCTGGATGCGACAAACTATCTGATCAACCATGGAGCTTCCCATCTGGCCCCAAAACCGTTGAATTTCTGGAGAAAATTAAAAATTAGAAGGCGATTAAAATATTATAAATTTTAAAGGTGTTAGTGGTTTTATGCTTTTGCAATAACTTCTTCAAACAATTGTCTGGTTTTGGCAACTGTTTCAGCAAGATTAAAATGACCATGAATTCTTTGTCTTGCGTTCATCCCTAATTTTTTTGCTTTTTCTGAATTGTTTTTAAGAAAAAGGATTGCATCGGCAATTGCCCTGGCGTTTTTGGGCTCAACAATCACGCCACTTTCATTGTTGATCACAAGTTCCGGGTTCCCGCCGATATCCGTAACAATAGGTGGTGTCGCACTTGCCATTGCTTCAATAACCGCCCTTGAGAGACCTTCTTTAAATACGGAAGGCATGATAAAGGTATCGCAGGCCGCTGTGATGGAAGGAACATCATTTCGGAAGCCGGTCAGATGAAAGTTGTCTTTAATCGGGCTGTGTTGGATTTGTTTTCGCAGTCGAATGTCATTTTCTAATTTTCCCATCAGGAGGAAATGGACGGAAGCCTCGGGGGGAATCCATTTTGCGGATTCAATAATATATTTTAAGCCTTTATTGGGACGATTTCTTCCTGCAAATCCCACAACAAATGATTCTGAAGGGATGCCGAATTCAGACAAATCCGCCGGCGGGGCATTATACCAGCTTAAATCATGGCCTTTGTAAATGACTACCGGTTTTTGGGGATTTAAACGCAGGCCCATAAATTTTAATTTCAGAAAATAGGATCTGACGGAATTTGAAACGCAAACAATATGCTTCACCCTGGGGTGAAGGTGCGTCAGCCACGAACTGGGGGAGAGGAAACTGATATTGCCGGCAACGCCCCGGTAGGTTAAAAAAGTGGCCTTTGTATTGCGGGCGGCAATCAATGCGTTCGAGGCTGCTTTATTGTTAAAACAGTAAACAATATCGTACTTTTTTTGTTTGAGTATCTTTTTCAGTCGTCGAATTCCGGAAAGTGAGATCCGGGTGTTAAGAATCAAGTCAATAACAGGGACATTGCTGTTTTTTAATCGCTTGTAGTTTTTTCCGGCAGGATTACAGATGACGCTGATATCCACGCCGGCATTTTTTAATCCGATAAAGAGTTCCGTTTCCGGCAGGTCGCTGCGGTCGGTGATGCATAAGACGTTGTATTTCATATTGACGCCACCTGACCCGCCGGATTTTCCCGGGTGGCCTGCAGTACGGCGGCCGTCATGATGAGATATACGCTGATATTGATATTGCGGTAAAAAACAGTCTCCGTCACTGCAAAGAGCATAAAGGATACGATCAGGATAATTCCGGTGTACGCCATATCGTTATTCAGCCATCGGGCTCTGGCTGCCGGGATGAATATCAAAAATGGTGATAAAAATAAGGCAAGAAGCATAAATAATCCGAAAACACCGTAGTCGACCATCTGGGTCAGATAGTTATTATGGGGGGTGGAAAACTTTTCAATGATTCTCGGAATTTCATTTTTCGCGGCTTTTGCTTCAATGATATCATTGTATCCATTTTTTCCAACACCGCAGACGGGATGCGCCTTGAATATTTTCCATGCTTCACTCCACATGGCCAGACGCACCACATAAAGACCGGTCCCTTCGCCGTTAAAAAAAGCTTTTGCCTGGGTCAGGCCGGTCTGAAATCGCTGGTTCATCGAAGAGCCGGGCATGAAATAAAGCCCCGCAGATACAATACTCAAAGACAGGATCAGGGCCAGCCGTTTCCGCCATGGAAACCGGAAAGAGCCCATCTGAATGAAAAAAATTGCCGCAAGAAACGGGATCGCAAGGATCGCCCCCCGGGAGCCGGAAAGAAAACTGACCAGAATACCCGAAAGCAGGGCGGCCACGGGCAGGATGACCAGAGCCGGATGCTTTTTATGAAAATACCGGATGCCGCAGAAACTCATGCAGCCGAAAGCCAGGTTGAGCTGGCCGAAAGGAATGGCGGAATAGGCGCCGGAAACCCGCAAGGCTTCCATCAGGGGAATTTTTATTGTATCCGCGGATGCGTAGACCCGCAACACGTGATGAACGGCAAAAAATGCGCATAAAATTGCGGCAATCGCCGTGCCGTACCATATGCCCCGACGGGCCATCCCTTTTTGCCGGAAGAGCAGATAGATTGGTATAAATGCAAGAAACCGGATTTCATGGTCCAGGTCCCATTTAAAACCGGCGCCCTCGCGAAACAGGCCGTTTGCGATGAAAAAAAATAAAGACCCGAAAAAATAAAAGGCAAAAGAGGCCATGATGATTTTTTCATTGCGCGTCAGCACGGGGATGTTTTTGCCAACGGCCCATTCGTAAATCCCGATGACCGTGAGAACGGTCAGAATGGTGCTGGCGGAATGCTCCACCAGGTTGCACAGAACCGGCAGAAGAAAGACCGAAAAAAGGACGATGGTGTTCGAATATCGTGATGCCATGAAGGTTACGAACCATAAAATTTTAAAAATTAAAAACGAAAAGCGAAAATTTTAAAACTGTTAATTTTCATGCTCCTGATTTATACCCAAGTGGGGTCATAGTATGATCAGGCCTTGTTTTCAATTTAAATTTAATCCGATTTAAATCTTTATGTCGTAATTTAAATCTTTATGTTGTATTTCCCGTTCAAATCTGTCGGCGCTGAACCTTTCAGGTTTAATCTTGACATCTTTTTTGAAAAAACGGTAGATAATTCGGATACATTGACGCATCCGGCCCGCTGTGCCGGAATTGGCTCCCAGAAGATCTAATTGCATGAAAATATAACTTTTTATCATTCAATCCAACAGACATATCGAAAATCGAACAAAGGAAGCTGCAATGAACCCGTTAGCAAAAGAACTCAACGAAGTGATTCAAAAGAACTGCCCGAACCTGATGGCTGTAATGTCCGGGGTCGGGAAAAACCTGTTTTTCCCAAAAGGGATTTTGTCCCAGAGCGCAGAAGCCAGGGAAAAGGCCCATCGCATCAACGCCACCATCGGTATTGCCAAAGAGGGAGACGCCACCATGGCCCTGCCGTCTGTCATGGCCAACATAACCGGCCTGCCTGCCGAACAGTCCCTGACCTATGCCCCGTCATTCGGCATCCCCGCGTTGCGCGCGGCCTGGAAAGAGGCTATCTATGAAAAGAATCCGTCCCTGGCCGGAAAAGAGATCAGCCTGCCGGTGGTGACCAGCGGCATTACACACGGCATCAGCGTGTTTGCGGATGTCTGGGTAGATCCCGGCGATGTGGTCATTTTGCCGGATATGATGTGGGGCAATTACAATATGATTTTAAATGTCCGCAAACAGGCAACCATTACGCACTTTAAAATTTTTACGGAAGCCGGCGGATACAATACCGATGCGTTTGAAGCAAAGGTCAAGGAGGAAGCGGCCAAAAATGATAAAATTATTGTGTTGCTGAATTTCCCCCAGAATCCCACCGGCTATACCCTGACCGTTGACGAAGCCGACCGGATTGTTCAGATTCTGACGGAAGTGGCGGAATCCGGCACCAATGTCATTGCTGTGGCCGACGACGCGTATTTCGGGCTGTTTTTTGAAGACAATGTGCTCAAAGAATCGATTTTTGCCCGGCTGTCCGGCATTCACCCCCGGCTGCTGGCGGTCAAGCTGGACGGCGCCACCAAGGAAAACTATGTCTGGGGGCTTCGGGTCGGTTTCATTACTTACGGGTGTGCCATTGATGGAGACGCTGAAAAAGTATATGACGCGCTGGCCAGAAAAACCGCGGGCGCGGTCCGGGGCAATATTTCCAATGCCAGCCATTTAAGTCAGTCCATTGTTCTGGCGTCCATGAAAAGTGATGCGTTTGCCGCTGAAAAAGAAGCAAAATATAAAATTCTGGAGGCCCGGGCGAAAAAAGTCAAAGCAGTTCTGGCAGATCCGAAATACAAAGATGCCTGGGATGTGTATCCGTTTAATTCCGGATATTTTATGTGTATCCGTCTGAAAACGGTGAACGCGGAAAAATTGCGGGTCCATCTGCTGGATAAATACGGCGTCGGCCTGATCGCCTTGGGCGACACGGATTTGCGGGTGGCTTTTTCCTGTCTTGAAGAATCTGATGTGCAGCTCCTGTTTGATACGGTGCTGCAGGGGGTTGAAGACCTGAGCTGATTTTGTTTTTTCAAGCCCAAGTTCCATGTCATTAAATTAAGGATTTTTAATGCAGGGGAGGGGGTTATCCCCTCCCGCCATATCCTCCCATTCGCATAGGGTTTAAGTTAATGACATTGACGCCCAGTCCTTAAATTTTTTATCTTGAAAGCGATGTGCCGGCCATGGCGTTATTTGAGCGGTTGCAAAAAATAGTCGAAATATACGTCCGGCATATTCGTAATTTTAATTTTGCCCGGGCCGGCAAATGGAGTATCATGTTTGTCCTGATCGGGGTCATTGCCGGCCTGGGGTCCATCGCATTTCATTATCTGTGCGGCCTGGGCAGTCATTTTTTTATGGATATGATGGCCGGTTACCGGCCGCCCCCCCCGGCCGGGGAGCAGCATCTGTTTCATCCCACCAGTACGCCGTTTAACCGGTGGGTGCTGCTGTTTCTGCCGTCTCTGGGCGGCCTGGTCAGCGGATTTCTGGTATACCAGTTTGCTCCCGAAGCGGAAGGACACGGAACCGACGCCGCCATTGACGCCTACCATAACAAGGGCGGGTTTATCCGGGCCCGTGTACCGATTATCAAAACCATTGCGTCGGCCATTACCCTGACCACCGGCGGTTCCGGCGGCCGGGAAGGACCCATTGCCCAGATCGGGGCCGGGTTCGGCTCGTTTCTGGCCACCCGCTTGAAAATGTCGGACCGGGAACGCCGGGTGATGCTGGCGGCCGGAATCGGCGCCGGGGTGGGCAGTATATTCCGGGCACCCCTGGCAGGGGCTTTGTTTGCGGCAGAAGTTTTGTACCGGGACCCGGAGTTTGAATCCGAAGTCATTATTCCGGCCGGTATTTCATCGGTCATTGCCTATTGTATCTTCTGTCTGGCATTCGGCTGGGGAACGCTGTTTGAAACCTCGGCGGACATTGTTTTTGAAAATCCCCTGGAACTGGGACCCTATATTGTGCTGGCATTTGTGCTGGCGTTTACGGGATTTCTGTATGTCAAATCTTTTTATGGGATCACCGGCGCGTTCAGGTCCCTGAAGCTGCCCAACCATATCAAACCGGCCATCGGCGGTCTGTGTACCGGCATGATCGGTTTTTTTCTGCCCACCACCCTGGCATTTGGCTACGGATACGTGCAGCTGGCTTTGGACAATGTGGCGGAAATGTCGGTTCTGGCATTGTTCCTGCTGGCCATGGGCAAAATTTTAACGACTTCTTTTTCCATCGGTTCCGGGGGCAGCGGCGGCGTGTTCGGCCCATCCGTTGTGATCGGCGGCGCCATGGGCGGTGTGGTGGGAAAATTATTTCACAATATCATGCCCGGGGTGGTCACCCACCCGGAATCGTTTATCATCGTCGGCATGGCCGGATTTTTTACGGCCGTATCCAACACCCCCATTTCCACCATCATCTTTGTCAGCGAAATGACCGATTCCTATCAGCTGCTGCTGCCCAGTCTGTTTGTCTGTTCCATTGCGTATGTGGTGTCCGGCCCGTGGACCATTTATAATAAACAGGTCAAAAACCCGGTGGCGTCTCCGGCCCATGCCGGGGAATTCATGGTGGATGTCCTGCAGATGATCAAGGTGCAGGATCTGATCCATCTGGTGAAAAAAGTGGAAAGTATTCCCCAGAACATGCCGTTTCTGGAGTTCAAGCAATTCTTTTCCCGCACCAAGCAGCATTATTTTCCCGTTATGGATGCGGAAAAAAGAATGATCGGAATTTTTTCCAGTACGGATATCCGGGGGGTGCTGTTTGCCCCGGAAATTGAACACCTGGTGGTCATGAAAGATATCGCAAAAAGTGAAGTGGTCACCACCACTCTGACTGAAAATTTAAATACCGTGCTCCAGAAATTTACCATTAAAAACATCGACAGCCTTCCCGTGGTCCAGGAAGATGATCTGGGGATTCTGATGGGAATGCTCAGCCGCCGGGATGTGATCGCATTTTATAACCGCCAGATCCAGAATTTGAAAGGCGATTCCGCGACATAGAATTTTTGAGAAATGAAAAAGGCCGGCAGCTGGCCGTGGGAACGGGCACTTATATTGTCGGCTAAGTATTTAATCGTAACTGACACTTACCAGAAACAACCCCTGGGGCGGGGCCGTAGCACCGGCCAGGTCCCGGTCTTTTGCTTGCAGAATCTGTCTGAATCCTTCCGGAGATGTTTTTCCCAGTCCCACATTTGCTAAAGTCCCCACCAGGTTCCTGACCATATAGCGCAAAAATCCATTGGCTGTGATTTCAAAAAATACAAATCCATTGCCGTTTTCCGAAATTCCCGCATGCAACACTTCCCGGACCGTATGATCGCGCGGACTGCCGGTCCCTTCAAAGGATTTAAAATCATGGGTGCCGGTAATATATTCCACAGCCCGGCTCATCCGGCTGATATCCAGCTTTTTTCTGATATGCCAGGCATACTGCCGGCCGATGGCCATGGGCGTTGTTTGGTTGTAAATCCGATACTGATAGGTTTTGTGTCTGGCGGAAAACCGGGCGTGAAAGTCGTCGGCCACCGCTTCACAGGCGGTAATGACAATATCATCCGGCAGCAGGCTGTTTAAACCGGCAAAAAAGGCATGTGTCGGGATGGCGGATTCGGTTTTAAAACTGGCAGTCTGCCCCAGGGCATGAACCCCGGCATCGGTCCGGCCGGAGCCGGCCAGGCGGATTTTTTCCCGGGTCATGGTGATGAGTGCGGCTTCAATGGTTTCCTGAATGCTCGTATCACGGGCCTGCACCTGCCAGCCGTGATAATTCGTACCATCGTATTCAATGGTGAGTTTATAATTTTTCATTAATAATTCGGGTTTATTGCCATCTTTGAAAAATTTTTGTCAAAAGGTTAATCTGCGCTGAACATACACAAGTCAGGTTTAATAATAAAGATCTAACCACAGAGGTCACAAGAACACGGAGAAATAAAAATCTCAGTGTTCTCTGAGTCTGTGGTTAAAAAAATACCATTGGATTAATCTTTAAAAACAATATCATATTGACAAAAAATGCCTATCAATTCAATAACTGTTTAAATTGGGTATAATGCGCAAGCACTTAATAATGCGAAAATTTAAAACAAGAGGGAATTAATATGTGCCAGGGATTTAGGGCATCCGGAATCGTTGCGAAAATTAAGAAAAACCATACAAAAGACCTGGGCCTCATTATCTCGGATGTGCCGGCCACGGTTGCCGGGGTGTTTACAAAAAACCGGATCAAAGCCGCGCCGGTGGTTCTGGATATGGAAAGAATCAAATCCGGAAAATGCCGGGCCGTGGTTGTCAACAGCGGAAATGCCAACTGCTGCACGGGTGAGCAGGGGATGAAAGACGCATTGCAAATGACAAAGGCGGTGGCCGATAAACTTGGGGTGGCCGAAGACATGGTCCTGGTGTCTTCCACCGGCGTCATCGGCCAGTATCTGCCCGTGGAAAAAGTGGAAGCCGGCATCCCGGCCCTGTTTGAGGCCTTGTCCGCGGACGGATTTATGGATTTTGCGGAAGCCATCATGACCACGGATACCCGGCCCAAGATGCTTTCACGCACGATTCAGGTTGCGGAAAAATCTTTTACTCTCAATTGTGTTGCCAAAGGTGCGGGTATGATCCGGCCGGACATGGCCACCATGCTCAGCTATGTATGCACGGATGTGGAAGCGGATGCGCAGACCTTGAAAAAACTGCTGATCAATGCCGTGGACCTGTCGTTTAACCGGATTACTATTGACGGGGATACCAGTACCAATGACACGGTGCTGATCATGGCCAACGGTGCTTCCGGATTGTCATTAGAGGATACATCGGTGAATGAAGCGTTTAAGGGGGCCCTGGACGCCATGCTGGTTGAAATGGCCAAAATGGTGGTCAAGGACGGTGAAGGGGTCACCAAGCTGGTGGAAATCAAGGTTTTCGGCGCCGAATCAGATGATGATGCAAAAAAAATGGCAGACACGGTGGCCCACTCTCCGCTGGTTAAAACGGCATTTTTTGGGGAGGACGCCAACTGGGGCCGAATCATCGGTGCGCTGGGACGCTCCGGCGCCTTTTTAGATCCGGATACCATCGATATTTCGTTTAATGATGTTATGCTCGTGCAAAACGGGCGCTGGTGCGGGGCGGAAGCGGAAGCAGCCGCCACCAGGGTCATGAAACTGCCGGAATTTGCAGTGGCCATTGACACGCATCTCGGTGTTGGCGCTTTTTCCTGCTGGACCTGCGATTTTTCCATAGACTACGTTAAAATCAACGCGGATTACCGGTCGTAATCGTTTGTAAAAAAAAGAGCATTTTACATCAATGTCCGGCTTCTTCTTTACGGCATTCACACAACGTTTCTCCGCATTTATCGCAGACGTAAGTTTCCCTGACAACATCGATGTCTGTTTCGGACGAAATCCGCCGTTTGTATAAATAATAGCCGACAACAGCCGCGACCACTAAGATAATGATGTATTTCATTCCGACCTGCCTTTCCCGGGATTGATGTTCAAACAGAACTGGTTTTCACTAAAAACATAAGGCGTGTTTCAGTGATTTACAAGTTTTTGGATCGGCTTATGCAGGATAATTGCGGTCGCCACAGCACACAGATCAAGATGCGACAATATATTCTTTCAATTTGCCACAAGATTTGGACGAGTTTTAATAAAAGAAATTCGTTGCGGGTACGTAAAGTTATCGATAGTGCGCGCCTCAGAGAATATCAGGAATACTGTCGGTTTGAATTTTTATATTTTTGATAATTTATTA
>JAABSL010000315.1 GCA_011390415.1 Desulfobacteraceae bacterium | reverse complement strand
TCAGTGCTTTGAAAACCAGGATTATGAAACAGCTGCGGCAGAATATAAACGCTTTATTTATTTTTTCCCGGATGATCCGCGCACCGAAGCCGCTGATTATCAAATCGGCATGGCGTATTTCCAAAACAAATCATATATCACCGCCCTTGGCCGGTTCACCCGTATTTTTGATGAAAAAGGGCCGGTGGATATGGGAATTTCAAGCGCTTTTATGATCAGCCGCTGTTACCAGCGGATTCAGAATTATCCCACGGCCATTGAAAATCTTTTCTACCTGAGCAAAATAACCGACGACACAGAGATTCATGATAAGATTTTCTACCAGCTCGGATGGCTTTATCTTGAATCCGGAGACATGGAACGGGCGCATATCGCTTTTTCAAAGATCAGTCCGAAAAACCGGACCTTATTTCAGGCAGACGCCCTGCAGACGGAACTGAACGAATTTGATGACCTGCCGCAAAAAAACCCGCTCACCGCGGGCCTGTTGTCAATCATTCCCGGCGGGGGCTACCTCTATTGCGGCCGGTATCGGGATGCGCTGACCGCGTTTCTGGTAAACGGCGTGCTGATTTACGGGGCATATGAAAGTTTTGACAATGATCTCTATGCCATCGGCGGCATGATAGCAGTGCTTGAAACCGGTTTTTACGCGGGAAATATTTATGGCGGCATATCCAGCGCCCATAAATTTAATCGGGCCCGGAAAAATGCGTTTGTGCAGGAGCTGAAAACCCGGTTTGTTCCGGATTTTACGCCGGACTTTGCCCCGGACCTTTCGCTGAACTTCAAACCGGACGGGGTTTCATTGGGCATGTCTTATCATTTCTGATACATCTGTCGGGACTTGCAAAATCCGTATGGGTTTCTATCGAATCAGCTGGTTCATTTCAAAAATCGGCAGCAGAATGGACAGTACGATAAACAGGACAATCACGCCCATAAATAAAATAATCACCGGCTCCAGCAGGGTGCTCAGGCCCACCACGGTCGTTTCCACATCATTTTCGTAAATATCTGCCACCTTGTGAAGCAGGGTTTCAAGCTCCCCGCTCTGCTCCCCCACCTGAATCATTTGAATGGATATATGGGGGAAAATATGGGCAGCCTCCAGGGATTTTCCCAGCCCCCCGCCTTTTTCCACATCGGTTGCCGCGGTTTCAATGGATTCGGCAATTAAACGGTTTCCCACAATATTTTTGACAATCCTCAGGGCCTGAAGCAGAGACACGCCGTTTTCAAGCAGGGTGCCTAAAGTTCTGGCAAAGCGGGCCACGGCAAGTTTTGTCGTCAGGTTGCCGAAACCGGGCAGGGAGAGTTTGGTCTTGTCATACCAGTACATTCCCTTGTCGGATTTTTTTAACCGTGAAAACCCGACCATGATCAATACAATACCGAGCAGAATCACCCACCAGCCGGATTGAAAAAGTTCACTGGTAGCGATCAGAAATCGGGTGGGCGCCGGCAGCACTTGTCCCATGTCACTGAAAATAGTCGTAATTCTGGGCACGACATACGCCAGCAAAAAGTAAAGCACCAGCAATCCCATGATAAACATCAGCACCGGATAGGTAAGCGCGGACCGAATCCGGTTATTCAATGCCTGTTGTTTTTCACTGATATCCGCCAGGCGCTCCAGAACAAGCTCAAGGGTTCCGGAGGATTCACCGGAACGGACCATGTTGATATACATGTCTGAAAAAGTGTCCGGATACAGGGCCAGTGCATCCGCAAAACTGCTTCCTTCCTCAATGGCATCTTTAATCTGGGACAGGATCCGTTTGAAAATCGCGGAGCCGGATTGCGGTATCAGGGTATATATTGCCGATACCAGGGGAAAGCCGGCAGCCAGCAGGGTAGCCAGCTGGCGGGTCATCATTGCGATTTCCGGCTGTTTTACTTTTTGGGAAAATAATCTGGACAGGTATGGGATTTCATCTTTTTTGGCGGAAGCGGTATCGTAAACTTCCTTGATCGATGTCGGATATATGTTTGCCGCCCGCAGTTTCTGGCGGGCAGCCCCGATACTTTCGGCATCGATAATGTCGTTGACGGTTTTGCCCTTGATATTTAAGGCGCTGTATTCATAAATCGGCATTTTAAAGCAGTTCTTTTATTATGGCATTTTTCAGGCAATATACCTGGTCATACGGCAGATGAAAGGACCTGTTAGGATTATGTTATTATTGACAAATAAACAAAATACTTTATAAATAATACCATCTCAAGCACAATTCGGGAATATCGGTCATCACATTCCGCAGATTTTTGGAGTTTCAAATCCCTTGCGCCAAAAACGGATGAGTGAATATTCTGCATTGAATTAAATAAGAAATCAAGAAATTTGAAAGGAGTTTTCAAATGTTAAAAGTCGGATTTATCGGCTGGCGGGGCATGGTTGGTTCCGTACTCATGGATCGAATGAAAGAAGAAAATGATTTTAATGGATTCGAAGCACTGTTTGGCACCACCTCCCAGGTCGGGCAGCCCGCTCCGGATGTCGGCCTGGACACGCCGCCGCTGCAGGATGCATTTGATATAAAGACCCTTTCGGATATGGATATCATCGTCACCTGCCAGGGGGGAAGCTATACGAAAAAGGTATATCCGGAACTGCGGGCCGCCGGATGGAAAGGATACTGGATAGATGCGGCATCCGCCCTTCGAATGGATGAAGACAGCATTATTGTGTTGGATCCGGTAAACCGGGATGTCATTGATAAGGGACTGGCAAACGGCGTTAAAAATTATATCGGCGGTAATTGCACGGTCAGTCTGATGCTCATGGCCATCGGCGGTCTGTTCCGGGAGGGCTGCGTGGACTGGATCTCTTCCATGACCTACCAGGCATCTTCCGGGGCGGGGGCCAACAATATGCGCGAACTCATCAAACAGATGGCAGCCCTTGGGCATGCCGGTGAAGAGATCCTTGCCGATCCCGCATCTTCAATTCTTCAACTGGACCGGCAGGTAACCGAGACCATGCGAAGCGGGTCCTTTCCCGTGGAAAATTTCGGCGTGCCGCTGGCCGGCAGTGTCATCCCGTGGATCGACTCGCCGTTGGAATCCGGCCAGACCCGTGAGGAATGGAAAGGATTTGCGGAAACCAACAAGATTCTGCAAACCAGCCCCCCGATTCCCATTGACGGGATATGTGTCCGTATCGGCGCCATGAGATGCCACAGCCAGGCACTGACCATCAAGCTGTCCCGGGATCTGCCGGTCAGCGATATCGAATCCATTATTGCCCGGAGCAACGACTGGGTTAAAATTATTCCAAACACCAAAGAAGAGACCATAAAAAATCTTTCACCGGCTGCTGTTTCCGGTAAACTCGAGATCCCGGTGGGCCGCATTCGCAAAATGAATATCGGTCCGGAATACCTGTCTCTTTTTACCGTCGGGGATCAGCTTCTCTGGGGCGCGGCAGAACCGGTTCGAAGAATGCTGAAAGTCGTTATTGAGCATCTTAACTCTAAATAAACGCACTCATTAATTTAATGCATAATGATTTCCTGACGGATCCCCTGTGGATTGTTCTCCTGCTGACCGGCATTTTACTTTTGGCTTTGCTGCTCTTCTGGAATCATAAGCTCAGACGAAAACTGGTGTCGGAAGCAGGAAAATCCGAAGCCCAGGGAAATGTCTACAAAAAGATATTCAATGCGACTGATGAAGCCGTTATTTTGTATGATCCGGTCACTGAAAAAATTATCGATTTTAATGAAACGCTGTGTACGATTTTCGGTTATCAGCCCGAAGATATCTATTACCTGAATATTGAATTATTGTTTTCAAATATCCATCCCTATGCTTTAGAAGACGCCCGCCCCATAATCAAAAACGCCATGGACGGCACCTCCCAGGTCGTTGAATGGCTTACCACGGATCATTTCGGGAAAAAACGCTGGGTTGAGATCCGTATCAAAAAAATTTTTCTGTCCGGACAATCCCGGCTGCTGATATTTGTTCGGGATATTTCCAAAAGAAAAAAAACCGAAGAGCGCCTGTACCGGTTTATCAATATTGTTGATCAGATCGGAGAAGGGGTGGCAGCAGCAGATCTCAACGGCACGATCATCTATGTCAATCAGGCCTGGGCGGACATGCACGGATATGCGCCAAAGACCCTCATCGGCCAGCACCTGAGCATGTTTCACAGCGAAGAACAAAATGCCGGTGAAGTCATCCCCATCAACAAAAAAGTGCTGCGAAAAGGATATTACCGGGGAGAAGTCGGCCACAAGCGGGCGGACGGAACACTATTTATCACTCATATGTCATCCACGCTCCAGAAAGATGATAATGGCCGGGTTGTCGGTTTTATAGGCGTTGCCACTGATCTGTCCGAGCAGAAAAAAGTAGAGGAAGCCCTTCGTGAAAATGAAATTAAATTCCGGCACCTGTTTAACCTTTCTCCTCAGCCGATATCATTGACAGACCTGAACGGCAGAATACTGGATGTCAATCAGAAATTTTGTGAAAAAATGCAGTATTCGCGCAATGAAGTGATTGGAAAGAACACCCTGGATATCGGTTTTCCGGCTGAAGACCGGCAGCCCTTTATTGATCAATTAATCGAAAACGGGGATGTTTCCGGTTATGAAATTTCTCATCGCATCAAAAACAAAGAAACCATCCAGGTTCAGCTTTATTCCAAGCTGATTCAGATTAAAGGTCAGTTTAACACGCTGACCGTATTGCACGATGTCACGGCCCAGCGCAAACTGGAAGCACAGCTCGTCCAATCCCAGAAACTCGAAGCCATCGGCACGCTGGCCGGCGGAATTGCCCATGATTTTAATAATATTCTTTCCGCCATTCTCGGCTATATTGAGCTGGCTAAAATTTACATTGAACCGGACAGCAAGGTGTTTTTGTACCTGGAAGAAGTATTCAAAGCCGGCAATCGCGCCAAGGAACTGGTCCGCCAGATCCTGTCCATCAGCCGTCAGGCGGAGCAGAAGCGCAAGCCGGTTGATATTAATTTAATCACCCGGGAAGCCTTGCGAATGCTCAAAGCCACCCTGCCGTCATCCATTGAGATCAGGGAAAATTTGGGAGATGCCGTTTCTTTGATTGAGGCGGATCCGGTTCAGATTCATCAGGTGATGATGAATCTGGTCACCAATGCCGGGCAGGCAATGAAAGAAAAAGGGGGAATCCTGACGGTATCCCTGGATATTGTGGAATTTCATTCCACCGTCCGGAAAATGGATCAGGAAATAAAACCCGGAAAATATGTAAAACTGGTGATCGGGGATACCGGGCACGGCATTTCAGGGGAAGACCGGAAAAGAATTTTTGATCCGTATTATACCACCAAGGCCCAGGGCATGGGAACCGGTCTGGGTCTTGCGGTGGCGCAAAGTATTGTTAAAAAACACGGGGGCAATATTTTGTTTTCAAGTAAAATCGGTGCGGGAACCGACTTTTATATTTATC
Source organism: Desulfobacteraceae bacterium (assembly GCA_011390415.1). GTDB lineage: Bacteria > Desulfobacterota > Desulfobacteria > Desulfobacterales > Desulfosalsimonadaceae > SURF-3. The sequence continues at coordinate 9,103 of JAABSL010000315.1, read as the reverse complement.
TGCCGGTTCTTGATAAAAAACCGGTCACGGAAAGCAGCGACATCCTTAAGATCAAATCGCTGCTGCCTGTGGGCACGGAAACGATTTTACTTGTCGATGATGAGGACACGATCATTGATACCGGCCGTGAAATGCTCGAATACCTGGGGTATTCGGTTGAGGCCTACAGTAAAAGCATATACGCCTTTAATGAGTTTAAAAAATCGCCTGAAAAGTATGATTTAATCATTTCGGACATGACCATGCCGGAAATGAACGGGGATGAAATGGCCCGGAAAATGATTGCCATTCGTCCGGATATTCCCATTGTCATCTGCACCGGGTATAATCCGAAAATTGACGAAAAAACAGCGCTGGCCATCGGATTAAAGGCATTTATCTTCAAACCGCTGACATTCCAGAAACTGGCCACAACCGTCCGTGATGTGCTTGATAATCATCAGAATTAAAGAAATGAAATGGTAAACAGCGCCAGATTCCCCGTCGAATGAATAACCATCGGTGTTACCAGCGATTTTTCAATTTCATAAGACAGGCAGAAAACAATTCCGCCGACCAGCTGCGGCAGGGCAATTACCGTCCCTCCCTGATGGGCCATGACAAAGAGGGCGGTGCTGATAATAAGGGCTATCGGAACCGACCACTGACGCAACGTTTTTTTCAGCAGGCCTTTGACATATCCGTATATCACGCCCCGGAAAAAAATTTCTTCGGCCACCGGTGCGATCAACCCGCCAATAATATAAAACAACACAAGATCTGTTCGGGACGATGGTAATCCGGCATGAAGCAGTTTAAACGGATTGATCCCGCAGAAAAACAACACAGCGCCGGCCAGAATCGCCAGCAATCCGAATCCGGCAGACCAGATGAGCCCTTTTTTAAATCCCGGCAACAGCATTTCTTTTGATAAACCAATCGCTGCCAGTCTGGTATCCGATGCCTTGAACAGCCAGAGGATAAAAACAATCTCCATGCATCGGGCAATGCCGGTTCGCACCAGCGGTTCAAACGGCAGATAGTGAATGCCGGCTTCAACACCGGCAATGATGCCGATGGTGAACATCACCTGAAAGGAATTTATGTGTCCTGTTTTGTCTGCGTCCATCCCTGCCTTTTTAATGCTTTATATGCATACCATTGAACATACCAGTGCGCGGAAGTGTTTATCCGGGAAATAATCCGGCGGATAACTTCTGTGTTTCCCTTTGCGTGCGTTTGTCTCCCCAGGCTGTAAAATGCCATACAGACCACATTGGGCTGGGGATCGTCCAGCAGCTGTAAAATCAGGCGATACGATGCCGGTGACCGGCTGTCGCCCAATGTCTTTGCCAGCCAGTACCGTTCAACCGTGAATTGACTTTGTGCCGGTACCTGGGGATCAATATAAAGATCAATCGGGCTGCCTTGTTCCGAAACTGTCTTTAAGGCCGCCACGCGGTCCTGAAGGTCATCAGAATTGAGCTTTGCGGCAATTTCCTTATCATCGAGGGTTTCTGACGAAGACTGCCGGTAAAAGGATGCGGCCGGCAGGGCAAAAATCAGCAGGCACGCCGTACAAGCGCCGGTAAAGCGCGCAGGACCTGATTTAATAAAAAACAATAGCATCATGAAAAATGAGTGCAGTAAAATATAGCAGAGCAGGGGAGAGGCAGCAATCAGGCTCAGGAAGGTGATCTTTCGTAAAAAAGCACGGTCATCGGTTTTTGCCGATATGAGTTCCAGAATTTTTTCCGGGTCTTTTAAAAATTCTTCTGATGAACAGGTGTGAATTTTCTGTTCATCCTGGAAAAAAATCAGGGTTTTGGTTTCAATTTTTACGGTCAAATCTACGGGAAACTGGTGCTTTACCGGTAAGTAGTCTTCGGCCATCAGGCGCTTTTCGATCTGCCGGTTCAGCAGAGGATCTTCTTTGCCGATAATGTGGCAGGATTTTAACAGTTTCTGGTCCAACGATTTAAATGTTTCCGCCGGATACAGGGTGTATTTATAATAAAAATCATTGATTTTTTTGCCCATCGGATTTGTCAGCAGCAGGTTGTCCCGGATTTCGACAAACATGTCTTTGTCCGCAACCGGGGTCCAGATTAAAACAATCAATCCAATGACGACCAGATGGGCGGCAAAGATGCGAAAAAAAGGGTAACTGCTTTTGCCGGTGTCAGGCAGAAGTTTTAAGGCGGCAACAACAACGGTGATGACGGTCAGCAGGCAGGCAAGTGTCAGTGAAATATTATAATTGAATTTTTGGGCAAAAAAGAGCGCGGTGATTGAAAGCAGTGCAATCAGCAGGCCGTAATGACGCAAATACCGGTGCCAGAGCATGACAGCGAATAAAGTCACCAGCGAGATCCCTGCACCGGTGGTTAAGGCAAAAAACAATCCGCCGTAAACAGCCGGCAGAATATTTTTAAGATCAGGCATGACCCGGCCATTGGGGACAATGAGGTATCCGGAATGCTCAAGCGCGACAAGGGTTTGATAAAGCCAAAGATTGGAAAAATAAACGAGCACACTAAAGAAAATCTGCGCTGCAAGCACACCGGCAAGTAAAACAAGAGCAGGATAAAGGTGTCGTTTCATGGGCGTTTAACCGGGCAGGGGAGGGGGCCTCCCGTGATAAATCGTTATTTTCGGGAGGGGATAAACCCCTCCCCTACATTGGGTGTCGGCAATTTGCGGTCTTGATTATTGTGCCAATAACACAATCACGCCTGTTTTTCTTTTCCGGTCCCCAGCATATTTTTAATCGCATCAATGGCCATGATATACCCGTGCATGCCGAAACCCGCGATCTGGCCGGTCACGACATCGCAAAGCAATGACTTATGCCGGAATGATTCTCTTTTATAAATATTGGACAAATGGATTTCGATCACCGGGATATCCAGCAGCAGCACCGCATCCCGGATGGCAATACTGGTATGGGTGTATGCGGCCGGATTGATGATGAGGGCATCATATTTACCCGCCTGCTGGACTTTTTCGACGATATCTCCTTCATGGTTTGACTGGAAAGTATCCACTGCAATGTCGGCCTGAGCGCCGTACGAGACCAGACACGCATTGATTTCTTCCATCGTGTCCGTGCCGTAGGTTTCCGGTTCCCGTTTTCCGAGCATGTTTAAGTTCGGCCCGTGAATCACAAGGAGTTTATGTCTCATGCCGTCATCTCCCCAGCTGAAGCTTATCTTTCAGTTTTTTTATGGTTTTTTTATAATCTCCGGTGCCGAATATGGCAGAGCCCGCGACAAACACATCCGCCCCGGCTTCGGAAATATCATAAATGGTTTTTTCATTCACGCCGCCGTCAATCTGTATCTGCACAGCCAGGTTTTTTTCGTCAATCATGCGCTTCAGCTGCCGGGTTTTTTCCAGGGTGTTCGGAATAAACGACTGCCCGCCAAATCCGGGATTGACGCTCATCAACAGGACAAAATCAATATATTCCAGCACCCATTCAACGGCAGTCAGCGGGGTTGCCGGATTTAAAACCACACCCGCACGGCATTCAACGCTTTTAATCAGATCAATGGTGCGGTTCAGGTGAGGGCAGGTTTCCGCGTGAACGGAAATCAGGTCCGCACCGGCGTCGGCAAATTCGGAAACATACTGATCCGGGTTTTCAATCATCAGGTGGACATCTAACGGCAGTTCCGTTATTTTTTTGACCGCTTCGACAATAAAAGGTCCCATGGTGATATTGGGCACAAAATGACCATCCATCACATCGATGTGAATCCAGTCCGCGCCGGCAGCTTCCACATTCCGGATTTCATCACCCAGAGTCGTAAAATCAGCTGACAGAATTGATGGTGCAATCAGTTTCATTAATAAAATCTCCATTTGTTAAATTAGTCTGCTATTTAATCGAAAATCTCGCTCATAACCAACTCGTCATTTTTATAGACAAAAATGACGGCCACCGAATATGACGGCACCGCAACCCAGATTTCTTTTTCCGGTTTCATTAATTCATCATAGAGGATAAACGTGGTGCCGAAGGCCCGGAGTTCCACCCGGATTTTCTGTTTTAAATATCCCGGCGGCAGCCGGTACCGGAACAAAGCGGTTTGCCTGTCTTCTACATGTTTGTTTTTTGAACCGTGCCCGGTTTTACGATTAACCACCAGATTAATCAACTGATTTTCAAGGTAATGATAACCCGGCAGCGGCTCCTGGCTTAACACCGTATTGGCGGTTTTATTTTTTTGATATACCGTCTTTATGGTATCAATCACAAGATGATTTTTTTCAGCCGCCAGCACGGCTTCATCCAGGTAAAGGCCTCCCAAATCCGGCATGACAAATTCCGGGGGCCTTACCCCCCGGCTGACCAGAAGATCCGGCGATATCCCCCGTTCGATGGTTTTGCCGGAAACCGGGTGCTGGGCAATGATTCGGTCCTGTTTGACGGCCGGGTGATATGTTTTGGAAATATTGCCTTCATTTAAGCCGTTCTTGTCCAGGATCAACCGGGCCTGCTGAAGATTTAACCCTTTTAAATTCGGCATGGGCAGGGTTTTGGTCCCTTTTGAAATAATGATCCGCACATCCCGGCCCTGCTTAATGACCTCTCCGGGCGCCGGGTCCTGGAAAATAATGTTGTTTTTGGCAACCTCGCTGCTGTATTCAGATCCCTTGACCCGTACGTTGAGCCCCAGGCCGGTTAAAAGTTCCAGAACATCGACAATGTCCTGACCGGCCAGTGCCGGCACAATCACGGGTTCTTCATTTTGAATAAAATAACTGAGGGTAAAATATGCGGTAACGCCGGTGATGATAAAAAACGAAAACATCAGCAAAATTAGTTTGGGTATAGAGCGTATCATTGGGATTTTTTCAGGCGGTCCTTTTCAGGCAGACGGCAAAAAAACCGTCCATATCGTGAATATGGGGAAATGTCCGGAAAAATCCGTTTGAATCGGAAAACAGCCGGATATCAAACGGCAGATCTGAATATGACCGACAGACTTCAAAATTTTTATGGGTTTGTAAAAACCGGCTGACAACCGATTCGTTTTCTTCCGGCTCGAAACTGCAGACCGCATACATCAGGGTGCCGCCTATTTTCAGCAGAGAACTGATGTTCTGCAGCAGGTGCAGCTGGTTCTTGCCGCTCTCAGTAAAAAGTGCTTCGGATACATTCCACTTTGTGTCCGGGTTTCTGCGGATCACCCCGGTTCCGGAACACGGGGCGTCGACTAATATCCGGTCAAAATCAGAATATTTAAATTTCTGAGCCGACTGGTTAAAATCAAATTTGGCGGCTGTCACATTGCCGACTCCCAGCTGCTGCATGGTATGGTTTAACTGGGACAATTTATTACTGTCCCGGTCCGCGGCAATAATCCGGCCCCGGTTTTCCATCAACTGGGCGATATGACCGGTTTTGCCGCCGACGCCGGCACACGCATCAAGTATTATTTCATCCGGTTGCGGCGCCAGCAGGCAGGCAATGAGCTGAGCGGCTTCATCCTGGACCTGAAACCATCCGTTCTGAAAGGCTGAGAATTCGAAAATCGGTTTTTGGGGATGCTCAAAACGCAGGCCCACCGGAGAAAAAGATGTCCGGCAAATCGCTTCGGCGTCCGGCAGCAGGGCGGCCTGCAATTGTTCACGCTGCACTTTTAGGGTATTGCACCGGACCGTAATGGGCGGAATGGCGTTAAACGAATCACAGAGTTTCCGGCAGTCTTTGATGCCGAATCGCCTGATCCACCGGCGGGTCAGCCACAGGGGAAACGACTGGTTGATGGAAATCGCCCGGGCCGGATCATCGTCTGCGGAAGGAAAGGAAAGGGCGTTCTGATTGCGAACGGCATTTCTCAGCACAGCGTTTACATATTTCACCACCCATTGAGGGGCCGACTGTTTGGCCAGTTCCACCGACGTATTGACCGCAGCAGAATCCGGCACCCGGTCTAAAAAAAATATCTGATACAATCCCAGCCGCAGAATATTTAAAACACCGGGATTAATTTTTTTAAGCGGGGTGTTGGAATGCCGGGCAATGATCCAGTCAATTTTCTCCCGCCATCGCAAAACGCCGAAAATCAGGATATTGATAAATTTACGATCACGACCGGACAGGTGAAGGTCGGCATTGTCAACCACATCGGTGATGATCCGGTCCAGATGCGGGTGATTTTTCTGAGATAAGGTGTCTAAAACCAAAAGAGCGGTTTTTCTGGGAATATCGGTCATGGCCTGATTTGTCTTATTCGGATGATTTAAATTGCAGGGCGGATTGTGTGACTTTGGTTAAGAAAAGACCGTTCCCGGCGAAATTTGACAGCCTCTTAAAAAATCACTGATTTTCATGCGTTTGCCCGAAGATCCCTGAATTTCAGTAATGGACAACACGCCGTCGCCGGTGCTGACCCGCAATTGTTCTGAAAAGCCTTTGATAACCGTGCCCGGCGTTTCGGAAGTGTCCATGGCGTTGATCTCCGCTTTGAAAATTTTTAAGCGTTTGTCATCGTAAAATGTATACGCACCGGGCCACGGCGTCATGCCGCGAATAAACCGCTCAATCGCTTGGGCGGAAAGGGACCAGTCAATGCGGCCGTCTTTTTTGGACAGCATGGGGGCATAGGTGGCAAGGGCATGCTCCTGGGAAACCGGCCGTATGGTCTGGTTTTCAAATCCGGTTAATGTGCGCTTTAATGCCTGCGCACCTTCCGCGGCCAACCGGTCATGGAGGGTTTGCGCGGTATCATCGGCCCGAATCGGACATTTTCGGGTTACCAGCATTTCTCCGGTATCCAGTCCCTTGTCCATCAGCATGGTTGTGACACCGGTTTCGGTTTCACCATTGATAATTGCCCAGTGTATGGGCGCCGGCCCCCGGTATTTGGGCAGCAGCGAAGCATGCACATTAACGGCGCCGTATCGCGCAATTTCAAGGACTCTTTTCGGGAGTACATGGCCGAATGCCACCACCACCAGCAAGTCCGGCGCAATTTCGCAAATCTGATGATAAAATTCATCGGTTTTAACGGACACCGGCTGACTGACCGGATAGCCGAATTCCAGGGCCGCTTCCTTGACCGGCGTCGGGGCCAGTTTCCGGCCGCGGCCTTTGGGTTTGTCCGGCTGGGTCACGACCAGGGAAACGGTGCAGCCGTATTCATTCAGCGCCCTTAAAGACGGAACGGCAAAATCCGGGGTTCCCATAAATACGACATTAAACGGTTTGTTCACTTTTTAACGCCTTTATCCGTTTTTTCTTATACATATTTCTTTTTAATGCACTGATATGGTCAATAAACAAAACCCCTTTTAAATGATCGATTTCATGCTGAAAGATCACGGATAAAAGGCCTTCTGCGTCTATTCTTACCGGATTGCCGTCAATGTCCAGACCCTGGACGGTCACCCGTTGGGCGCGCGTGACGTCTGCCCTGAAATCCGGAACGCTCAGGCACCCTTCATTTTCAGATGTCATGGACCCTTCGGCAGCAATAATTTCCGGGTTGATCAGCACCTGAAAATCTCTTTTCTGATCATCAGCTTCCGGATCATAGACGATAATGCTTTTATCAATGCCCGCCTGAATGGCTGCCAGGCCCACACCCGGTGCATCATACATGGTTTCCGCCATGTCGGCGATAATTTCCCGGATTTCATCATCGATATCTGTCACCGGATTTGTGGGCAGTCTTAAAAAAGGATTTGGATAGGTTAATATGTTGAGTAATGTCATAATTATATATTTTTAAAAAGTTAGAAGTTTGAAAGGATTTCTCTGCCGGTTACAATATCTTTTTGAATCTGACGGGCAAGTTCGTCAACATTTGAAAATTTCTTTTCATCCCGGATGCGCCTGATAAAGTTGACACGAATATCCTGACCATATAAATCCTGATCAAAATCCAGCAGGTGCACCTCAATCGTAAATAAATGATCATCAAAGGTCGGGCTGTAGCCGATATTGGCCACCCCTTTATACAAACCGTCAAGATATTCCACCGTCACCGCATACACCCCGGTTTTGGGACAGAGTTCATCAATAATCTTTATATTGGCCGTGGGAAATCCCAGCAGGCGGCCCCCGCGATTGCGTCCGGCCAGCACTTTGCCGCGAATCTGGTAGTGACGGCCGAGCAGGGCCACCGCATCTTCCACGTCGCCGGCCATGACAATTTCACGCACCCGCGTGCTGCTGATTCGTCCGTCACCACTGTGGGACACCGGAATCCAGTCCGTGACAATGACCTCATATCCCAGTCGATCGGCATTTTTCATGAGATAGGCGATATCCCCTTCACGATTTTTCCCAAAGGCATAATCTTTGCCAATGACAATTGCCCGGGTGCCGATTTTTTCGATCAGGATATCTTCAAGAAACTGATCAGCGGTCAGGGCGGCAAATTCTTTATTAAACGGGATAGTGATGAGGACATCCATGCCGGTTTTGGCAATCAGTTCGTGTTTTTGTTCGTACAGGGTAATCAGCGGCGGAGAGTCATTCTTTTTTAAAACCTTGATGGGATGGGGTTCAAAAGTGATGGCCACCGATGTTCCGTTGATGGATTCCGCTTTTTCAATCACCTGATGAAAAATGGCCTGATGGCCTTTATGCACCCCGTCAAAATTGCCGATTGTTACAACCGGGTTATTAAACGGTTGTTTTATCTCATTTATATCTTTGAATACATCCATAATAAAAATTATCGCTTTTTTTATATTGCGCTTGACAGATTTTTTTTTAGCATATATATAAAAACTTCTTTTAAATCAATGCTTCTTTTGATTTTTGAAGTTGTGCCGAAGTGGCGGAATTGGTAGACGCGCTAGGTTCAGGGTCTAGTGGGCGTACGCTCGTGGAAGTTCGAGTCTTCTCTTCGGCACCACCTTTTTAATAGCCGTATTCTTTTTTACTTTAAAGGATACGGCTATTTTTTTTATCCGAACCGAGAACCTTGCGAATCCATCGCATCATCGCGTCATAATGCGACCCTTTCCAGTATAATTTTCCGCATTCCATACATTCGGAAAATTCCTCATTTCTTTCAAAAACTGGTTTGTCCACTTGCGGTCTTACGGCTTCTTTGGCAACCGGCCGGACAAGGCCGTTGCACTTCAGGCAGCGGGTCAT
>JAABSL010000314.1 GCA_011390415.1 Desulfobacteraceae bacterium | reverse complement strand
GCCATATTTCTTTTTCAAAGACTCCGTTATTTCGGCGGACAGCATGTCCTTGATCTGCTGGTTTTCCACCATTTCTTTGGGATCCGTGGGCAGGCCATTGGCTGCGGCGTATTTGCCCAGCACTTCGAAATCCGGAATGATGATGCAGACATTGAATTTCTTGCCTTCGCCGGAAATCATGGCATTGGCCACATTCGGCAGCAGCCGGATATCTTCTTCCAGGGCGCCGGGAAATACGTATTTCCCGTTCTGGAGTTTATACTGCTCTTTGATCCGGCCGGTGATAAACAGGTAGCCGTCTTCGTCGATCCGGCCCCGGTCCCCGGTGCGGAAACCGCCGTCCACGGTCATGGTGGCCCGGGTGGCTTCCGGTTTGTTGTGGTATCCGTGCATGACATTGGGGCCGTAAACAATGATTTCACCGTCATCGCTGCCGTCTTCTACCACGGACTGATCAATGACGATTTTGACATTTTCGACGGGACGGCCCACGCTGCCGGGCTTAAACGCTGAAAAACAGTTCATGGCCACCGCAGGTGAGGTTTCGCTCAGGCCGTAACAGTCAAACACGGGAATGCCGATGTCGGAGAAAAAGTTGGAAATTTCGAGGTTCATCAGCGCGCTGGCGGTCAATGCGCCTGAAAGCCGACCGCCGAATTTGTCCCGGATTTTCTGAAACACGATTTTGTCCGCCAGTTTGACTTTCAGGTTCACCATAAAGCTGGATTTGCCGTCTGCGGCCAGTTCCCGTTTCTTTTTGGCGTTGTTTACGCCCATTTCAAACAGGGCTTTGGCCGCACCGCCGGTTTCATTCATTTTTGCCCACAGCCCGTCATAGATTTTGTTGAACACCCGGGGAACCGCGATCATGAATGTGGGTTTGATCAGTGCCAGGTCATCGCCCAGGGTGTTGACCGATTCCATGAATCCGATGGATCCGCCCACCAGCATCCAGTTGTACAGCTCCGCGGTCTGACCGTAGGAATGGGCCCAGGGCAGAATGGAGATGCTTCGGGAATCCTCGTTTAAGACATCCTGATATAAGCGGTTGCCGGCCACGGCGTTGGAAGTGAAATTGCCGTGGGACAATAACACGCCCTTGGGTTCCCCTGTAGTGCCGGACGTATAGATCAGGGCGGCGATGTCGTTTTTTTTGGGCTTTACGGAAGGCACCGGGTTTTTTTGGCCCAGGCGTTCCAGTTCGGCCATGGAGTCGGCACCGTCAGCTTCCACCACAAAAATATGTTCCAGTTCCGGGAGACGTTCCCTGAGAGGGGCTATCTTTTCATAAATTTCCGGTTTGGAAACCATCAGCAGCTTGACGCCGCTGTCTTTGATGATGTATTCCCAGGTGCTTTCCAGTTCCGCTTCATACATGGGCACAAACCGGGCGCCGGTGCCGTAAGTGGCAAATGCGGTGATCGCCCATTCCGGACGGTTATTTCCGATAAATCCCACCACCCCGAAATTGTCGATGCCCTGCTGCGCCAGGCCGCCGCGCAGATTGTCCACCCGCTCCCCCACTTCACCGTAGGTCATCCAGTCCAGATCCGTGTTGGTTTCGTTTTTCAGCCCGAAAAGCGGGTTGTCCTTAAAATTTTTGACGCCGTTTTCAAACAGCTCCACCAGGTTGACCGGCGTTTTTGTGTTCTGCATTGACTGCTCTCCCTATGGTTTGGGCCGGATGGTTCACTCATTCCGGCAATTTAAATTGTTATATGGTTTTTCGTGATCTGTTATTTAATGCAAAAAATATACCACTGAATTATTTATCTAAATATCTGTAATTATGATTAAAAATTCATTCACGGCCAATATGAAAATATTAAAAAAAGAGGCACTTTCGCCTCAATTAATGGGCATCCGATTGATTTTAAAAGATTACCACTTGAACTTAAAGCCAATTTTAAGTCAAGACAAAAATGCCCCAAATTGGGTTCAAGTTGTTCCGCCGGAAGTATCCGGATGTGTTCATTTTTCAGTACCGTCGTCGAACCTCGTTTCCTTTCAGAAAAATCTTCCTATGGATGTGAATTTGTAGTACAAATAATTTTCCATATATTTTTAAAGGGTTGCCCTGCAGATCGGGTTGGGAAAATGGAGTCTGGTCATCGTTTCGGCCGGCAATGAGATAATGATAATGAAATAAAGACGATATCTCAATATTATTCGCTCCTACGGCCGGAATGATGATCAAATCCGAAAATGTAGCAAAAACGCCAAAAAAGGAGGACGCAATGCACCTGTCAAATAAATCCAGTAAATCCAATAAATGGGCCCTGGCATGTTTTATTTTATGTTTATCGCTGCTCCTGTCCTGTGCCAAAAAAATTCCCGAGCAGCAATTTGCCGCCCAAGACCCTCAATACGACCTGCTCATCACCGGGGTGACCAGTGAATTCAAGGCAGACATTATTTTGCGCATCATCGACCGGTACAAGGAGCAGGGCAATGTGGACCTGGTGAATATAGATAAGCTGGACCGTCTGCAATGCGATGATTATGACGCCATCCTTGTCATGGATTCGGTCCGGGCCTGGTCTTTGTTTAATTTTTCCTTAGAATCCTTTCTGGAAAAAACCGAAGACTGCGACAATGTGGTGCTGCTCTATACCGCCGGAGATCCGGACTGGAAATATCAGTATCATGAGATAGACGCCATCACTTCTGCGTCCCAGATGGACGATCAGGACCGGGTGTTTAATGAACTGACCTATGCCATTGATTTGCTGGTGTTCGGGAAATGATTGAAAAGGTGATATTGACTAATTGAGAAATCCGGCGAGTTTAAAAAGCTTTTTGGTAAGCATGAAAATGGTCTTATCTTAGATCCTGATCAACCAAATTCGCTATTTGTCGGATGAGTTTTTCTGCATTTGAAATCCATGGAAGAACCTGATGTTCTTGAAAATTGACGAAGTCGATATAGTCACCTTCCTGACGCCGCTCAAAAAGATCATTGTAGATTCGTGCCAAAGCCTTGGGAATCTTTTCCGTCTTCACATATTGTTGATTGAAGAGAGCGCGCACGCCAGTATGCTTGGATGATGATAGACCATGATGAACAAGCAAAGCCGATATTGCATAGAAGCAAGCGTAATAGAGGCGGTTCACGCATGCATTCCATCTTCCTGCTTCAGCAAGGATACGAGCATCTTCCAAAGTCTCGTTTGCACGTGCCATGCGGTATCGCACCAGATCAATACTTGATTCCGTCAAAGCCGCGTTCCTTCCTGCTGAACCCGTTGATAAAAGGGCATGGCCTGATAAAGGTTGCTGTTCCAATCTTCGTGGCTTCGCACGATTGATGAAATAACGTTTCCGGATTCCCACTCTATTTCATAGAGGCTATGCCTGATTTTGTCTGTGCGCTTATCACTTATAGGGCCGTCAACCAAAATAAGTAAATCCCAGTCTGATTCCAGGCGGGCATCTCCCCGGGAACGGGAACCGTAAAGAATTATTTCTGCATCAGGTTCTACTTCATGAACAGCATGTCTTATTTTATCAATGAGATCATTCTTTTTCATATGATCACCTCAGAATTTATGATTATACAGAATTCCGGCGGACATATCGAAACCCAAATTTGTATTATTTATAATTACCATAGAAACTCAAATCATTAAAGATATTCTTTTTTGCTTATCCAGTTCGATAGTTGGGAATAAAGTGAAACTGTTTGTTGTCCTTAAGCCAGTCATTCCGGGCAAGGCAGCGAAGCGACCGTGACCCGGAATCCAGAGAAAGCAGATAATTGAGGGAAGTGGATAACCAGACATTCTTTTTTTTGGCAAGCGGCAGGGATATTCGGAAAATCATCCTGATTGACACTGTTAAAAAATCTTCCTGTCTGTTCCATTCTGTAGTACAAGGAATTTCTCACATGTTTTTAACGAGTTGCCGGATTATGAGCTGACCCACGCTATTGACCTGCTGGTGTTCGGGAAATGATTGAAAAGGTAAATATTAAGGAAAAGAGTTTCGGGAGGGCATGTTTTTCCGAAGAACAGGCACAGAAAAGAGGCGGAATGAAAATGCGACGTTTTATTTTGTTGAATATTATGATGACGGCTTTAGTCGCTATGCTGATTTGCGGTGATGTTAACGCAGATACCATTATTCTAAAATCAGGGCGACAGATAAAGTGCCGCAAAATAGAACAAGAAACTGAAATGATTAAATGCTTTGTGGATGGCTGCGGCGTCGGTTATCCCAAAGATGACGTGGCCAGAATTGTCAGGGAACATAATTCCGGCCAAAATGCACAAAAACCTGGATTTACTTTTGATATCTGGCATTCCGGCATGACCATTGAAGAAGTAATGAATACTGCCCGGAGAAATGATATTCCCCTGCACAAAAAGGGCCTGATATCAATAAACAAACATTTTAATCCCAGAATATCGGAAGATTACATCGCAACTGCCACGGAATTCTATTACAGGGACAATTTGATGGGAAAACCCGGCACGGTGACTTTGTTTTTTACACCAACAAGCAAATTGCTTGAAAAAATTAATATCAGCCTGCATTCCGTGGATATTAAACGGAAATCGCCTTATACCCAAGAAATCAAGACAATGTTGTCTGCAAAGTATGGAAATCCATCGATCCATGATATGAACAATATTTTAAGCGACTCTTTTTTATGGACGGTGGATAACCGATTTGAGGTCATCATGACGATCTGGGCGGCTCAACTAAATATTATGTATTCGGATATCCGTCTTCAATTAATATCCCGGCGGGAAAAGGAATCGATTGATGCCCGGGAAAGAGAGCAGTATCACCTGAAAGATGTTGATAAATTTTAAGATAATAAGATAGCGATAATGTTTTATTTTCGCTATATTTTTTTGCCTCTTCTTATGAAATTTAAAACAGGAAACCGTCCATGAATTTTTCCGATACTGATCTCAGAGAAATGATACTTGCGCAGATCCCGGCCGACGGGTTTTCCATCGGCAACATCAAGATGATGAATACGCTGAAAAAAGCCGGAAAAGCCGGTCTTGAAAAAAAAGATTATGAGGAAATCCGGGCCGAATCTGCTGCGTATTGAAACGGTTTTAAAACCCACCCTGACCATTGACTGGGATCAGGTCAAACCCTTGACTATTGATCCGTCCCAGACCCCCATTTTTGCGGAAATCGCCCCGGCTCTGGCCGGGTATGCCAATCTGGATCAGGTGAGCGCCATTGACCTTGAAAAAGCCGCCGGTGAATTCCCGTTGCAGCGATTGATATTCAGGGCGGCCCGCAAACTGTATCTTCAGAATGAAGAAACCTTTTCCGGCGACAGACAATACCTGGCGGTGCAGCTGATCCGGCTGGTGGAAGCGTTTTTAATCGGCGAAAAACTCAATATTCCCAGCCTCTGGCACCAGGAACCGGTGCGCCGGCGCATACTGGTTGTCATGAACATGGATCTGATCGTGGGGCATGTGAGCCGGTTTGTAAAGTTGCAGAATATGGAAACACTTTCGCCCTGCTTTGATCAGGAATTTCCCATTGAATCCACCGGTTTTATGCGGACCTGGTTTACCACCAAATTCTGCGAACCTAAATTCAGGCGGTGAAGGAGCACGGCGGATTCGGCAAATGGTGTTTTGACGTGGTGTTTGACCCGGCAAAGATTCGGGACGCGACGCTGGGGCGGTATGAAAAGTGATTTTATTATGAAAAAAGGACATTTAAATGAACGCGAATGACAATCCAGTAGTCGGATACAGTGCAATGGCGCTGTATGATGATAGCTACGAATACCTGGAAAATGCCTGCTATATCGCGGATTCTCCGGAATCGTTAAAGAAATTCCTTGAAGATGCAATGTTTCATCCAAATGATTACAGAATCGATACAATCACATTAAATGATATTTCAGATGATTATGGATGTTCATGTGGTGAGTACGCCATGGAACCCGAGGCGTTGAAACGATTTGAGCAACTATCCGGGATTCCCTATAGGGTGACGCCGTTTGATAATTTTTTTGACGCCAAAGCACCTGAAGTATTTATTGTTCAACTTGACAGGAAAATAGGTAAAACCGCCGAAGACTTCACGGTTCCCGAAATACTCGCTTCGTTCAAAATTTTTGATCACACATACAAGCGGGAAGAAATTGACGCCGCCATTGGATTGAAGGACCAAATCATCCCACATCTGATCTCGATTCTCGAAAATTTGATGGCGGACCCGCAACGATATGTTGAAGACGACAGCCTGTATGATCATATCTATGCGGTCATGCTGCTGGGGCATTTTAAGGAACCCAGGGCCCACCAGGTTATCATTGACATTTTCAGCCTTTCCGATGACGTACCGGACCAATTGTTCGGTGATATCTGCACTGCCGCCCTGCCGGTGATTTTACTGAACACCTGCAACGGCTCCGTTGAAAACATCAAGCCCTTTATTTTAAACAGAAAAGCGGATGATTTCTGCCGGCTGTCCGCGTGTCAGGCCCTGGCCTATGCCGTGCTTGAAGGCTATATTTCACGGGAAAATGCCCTTGGGTTTTTCAATACGTTGTTTACCGGGACGGAAGCCGACGAGATATCCGATTTCTGGGGATTGCTGGCCATGATTATTCTTGACCTGTATCCGGAAGAGAGCATGGAAGTGATCAAACAGGCCTATGATGATGAATTGATCTTTCCCGGCATGGTTGAATTTGGTGATTTTGAAAAAGCCCTCTCTCTTGGCAAGGATAAATGCCTTGAAAAGCTGAAAACGGATCTGAAAAAGGACAGCCTGGACGATATTCATGCCCGCATGTCCGGGTGGTATTGTTTTGATCACGAACCCAAAACCATTCCGGCCGCAGATTTTGGCGATGGTCTGTTTTCCGGCGATTCAAAACAAGTCTTTGATAAAGTGCAAAAAGATAAAAAGAAACACAAAAAAAAGAAACGGAAACAGGCCAAAGCGTCGAAGAAGAAAAATCGACGGTGATATGTGTCTGATCCTTCAGCTATCG
Source organism: Desulfobacteraceae bacterium (assembly GCA_011390415.1). GTDB lineage: Bacteria > Desulfobacterota > Desulfobacteria > Desulfobacterales > Desulfosalsimonadaceae > SURF-3. Next base: position 7,646 of record JAABSL010000314.1, on the reverse strand, counting down.
CGGGGCGGCACCCATTGGTATTCCGGCACTTGGGACCGGGTTGTTTTAAAATCCGGTTTCCATGAGGTGCGGGCGGCGTTGTTTGTCTCATAAAAGGTGGCGGGTTCATAGGTCCATCCGCGTGCCAGCCGGTCTTCTTCTTTTTTTATTTGGTGATAGATATAGGTTCCGATCACCGGAGCCAGAATTTTGGTTTTCCAGCCGAATTCATGGCAGATATCTGCCAGAAGGATGTCGATTTTTCTTCCCACGTCCGTATTGGCATTAAACCATTTTTTCATGGCCCAGACCGCACCGGCATAGGTGGTTTTTAATGGCCGGGTCTCCCATTCGAAACGGTTCCGAATACACGGGTCCGGATGATCTTTATATTTTTGCCACCCGGTCAGCAGCACCCGGATCAGCCGGGCCAGGCTGGGGCCGTTAGTTTCAAAATCTTTGTTAAACGCATCCAGGATATAACGTTCCTCCTGGCCGCCGGTGATATGGGGATGCCTGAAGTTAAAGCGGAATTGGCCGTGGGCATCGGCAATGGGAAATTCCGATTCGGAAAAAAGGTTTCCTTCCGCTTTGAGCTGATGATACAACGGGGTGCCGGCCACAGCGGTATAGAGCATAAACTGATGAAATACCGTGTCGTGACTGACTGCATAATCGATGGCTTCTTCGATGTTTTCAGGGGTGTGTTCCTCCATGCCGATAATCGATGATCCTAAAACCCGGATACCGTTTGCCTGAAGTTCCTGCACCAGTTCCTTTGTATCAATTCTGCGGAGTTTCCGGTATTTGCTTTCCCGGCCTTCAAGGCCCATCCATACCCATCCGATCCCCAGCCCGATGAGCTGTTCCATGGTATAGGTCAACAGGACATTGGCGGAACTGAAAACGGACAGTCCCCACGTTTTGTTGTGTTTTTTCATTAATTCCAGCAGGCTGAGCGCTCTTTTCCGGTGAAACAGAAAGTTTTCATCCAGAATAAAAAAGGAGTGCACTTTCAGCTTTTTTTCAAGCGCACACATGACATCAAAAAGTTCGGACCCGGTTTCGTAAAAATGGATAAAATGCCCTTTGCCCCCGAAAAATGAAGACGTGGCGCAGAAATTACATCCCATGGGGCAGCCCACCGTCGGAATTAAAACCGCGGCCGTGTCGCCGGGATTATCGGCAAGGGTATGGCCGACGACCCGGAATCCGAACCCGGAATAGAGGGGCGGATGGTTTATGGGCGCGGTCGCGTCCTGTCCCAGAAATGTTCGGAACCAGGAGATGCCTTCTCCTTTGACAATGTGATCCGCATCAACGATTTCCGGCAGATCCTCCTTGTTGGCAATATGGCCGCCAATGACAATGGTGGCTTCGGGCTGAAACTGACGGATGAGTTCACACATTTTTTCGACCTTTGCCGTATTGATGGCAATGGCCCCGATTCCGATGATGTCGTATGTATTATCTTGAATTTCTTCGACAAAGCGGTCCAGGGACGGAAAATCCAGAACCGTGCACGGGGCATCGATATTGGCCTGGATCATGCTCAGGCCGAATGTCCGGTGAAACATGCGAAGGGAAAAACTGCCCTGAACACGCGTGACCTGATTCTGGTAAAGCTCCATGGGATTGATTTTCCGGCTGCCGTATTCATCGTCCTGGGCATAGGGGCCAAAGACACTGGAAAGCAATACCCTGGCGCGGGTTTTGAGGGGATGTACGGGGATATGGAGGAATTTGTCCATAATATCATAATGTTAAGGGTTGATGGGGTCCTTAAGAGGAACTGCAAATATTATGCGTTAATTTTATCTGATTTTTTCAAAAATTCAAGTTCGCGGTGCGGTGTTCAAAAATTTATTTTGTATCAAAAATAAGCTTTCCATTTATCCGGTGACAATCAAAATTCCCCTTGAGTTGATGCGCCTGTCATATTAAATTCTCCGGTTAAAATACAACTACACCGTTGAGATGGAATTTTCCCGTGACGATATGGCGTTTTTTTGCGACTGTCCCTATTAAATACAAAGATTGAAATTCGGCGCGTAATGATGCATTATGCAAACCAATACCCATGATAAATTTGACGAGGCAGAGCCAGGAGAGATAGCGCATCTATGCTGACGGAACTGGACATCCGGCCGGTAACCAACCCGTTTGTAATGAAGTTGTTTGCCCGCGGCAACGTATTGTCGGAAGCGGATCAGATTGAGCCGGTCCGGGGGATGCTTTTTAATGCGCTGGCGGCGTTTGCCCGGCAGAAATCGGATTGGCGAAAGGCGGTGGCCGAAGTCAACAGGGCACTGGTCAGGCATCGTCATAAAATGAGGGTGTATCCGGCGGGCCTCATACCGTTTTTTCAGCATCCTGTGGCCGTGGTTTTCAAATTAACCGGCGAATACTGCCAGCTCTTTGAACTCGCAGGTCTGAACAATGATACCGACCGGCTGGACCTGCCCATTGAATCCAATATGTCCCATTCCCTTTTCATGGATTTGTTGACCGGCATCATCGACAAAAATCAGGAGATCGGCAACAACGGCCTGGTCTATGATATTCTCAACCGACTTTTTAAAATAGAGGGAATGCGATCCTACGGCGTAACGCTGCGGCAGAATCCCGAATTACTGGGTGATGACATGCTGGTTATTGCCGAAAATCCCTTTGGTATGGAATTTCGTCTGCCTTTGAAAAATTTTCAGAGTAAGGATATCAAGCTCAACGTTCAGTGTGTGATTGACCGCGAAACGAAGAAAGAAATTAAACATATACCCGATGTTTTTTTTATCCGGGAAGTGCTTGAAGATGTTGCAAAGGCGTGGCCGGAAGACAGGTCCGCCGCAGAGCTTGTCAAGTTGCTGGAGGATGCTTTTGTCGTGCTCTCTATTCGTTCCATCACAAAACGGCAGTGGCGTGTTGATAAAAGGGTTGAAAAAAAGCAGAGGTCGATCGGCTGGATTATAGAGGATACCGCCTGGGACAGCCGGGAGCAACCCGGGGCCGTCAGCCTGCCGCTGGTCGGCGAGAAGGATGATGCGATACGTTTTGTGGTTACCTTTAAAGGCCTGTCTGAGGCAGCTGCTAAAGATATTGAAACTGTATATAAAAATGAATCGGTTGCCGGTTCTCTGAAACATATTTTTTCTCTGAAAAGAAAGACGGATGAGGTTTCCGGGCCTGCGTGTCTTCAGGCGGTGACATTTAGAAAAGCGCCCAGGGAGCTGTCCCGGGCGATTTTAAAATCTATTCAAAATCATTCCGGCATTTCCTATTCCGAATTGACGCATGCCATTCAGATTGAAATGAAACGCAGTAAACTGGATAAAGCGTATGCCGTCGACCGGCTTTGCATTGAGCTTGAACAAAGAGGCCCGGCCGTTTATATTTCAGATATTACATCCGATCTGACTTATAAGTTTATCATAGAACGCCGCACGGATGAACAAGCTGAAAATTACGGACTGATCCAGCTGGATGAAAAAGACGAAGAGATCCGCCGTTTTTCAATCCCCAAAACCCGGATCGCACTGAAGGGGCCGAATGGAGACCTAACGGTAAATCGCAATTAGGCACTCCGGCTTCCGTGCAGCAGAAAGATAAAAATCATGTCCGACAGTTGGTCGATCAGTCGCTGTTTTTCGATTTGTGATCCGATGAATGTGGCGGTATGGGCAACGTTTTCCACCGCGTTGTGGATGACAACGGCCGCAGCCTCCGGGTCCGTCACCCGCATCCGGCTTTTATTGCTTTCCAGCAAAGATCGGATCTGTGTCACTTCCCGGTTTCGCTCCCGTTCATACACCCGGTTGATGTCCGGGTCGGAATAGCGCAGGGCATGGGTTTGCCGGTGAAATTCCGGTGAAATATCATAGGCCGCAAACACGCTTTCAATCAGCACTTTGATGTCATCGCGCCCCATCTCATTGATTGTAATATCTTCAACCGGTTTCCAGATGGCCAGATAATGGCGGTCCAGATAATCTTCCAGCATTTCCAGAAGCAGGGTTTTCTTGTTTTTAAAATATGAATAAAAACTGCCGATGGCGACCCCGGCTTTTTCGACGATCTCTTTTGAGTTGGTGCCGTGAATGCCTTTTTTTGCGTACAGGTGAAACGCCGCATCCATGATCCGTTTTCTGGTCTGAATACTGCGCTGTTGTTTGGGGGTTCGTAATGCTGTCATGAATGTTCCTTTGCTGCCTCCATAAATACCTGATTTCTAATTAAGCCAAATTATAAAGAAACCAACGGAATGTGTCAATGGCAAATAAAACGATACATTATTCATTTTAAATAATTAAATATTTGAATTAATATAATAATAAATTTTATTGACAATATGAACTTTTATTCATATAAGTTGGAACGGTAACAGTGTTTCCGGCAATAACTTCCATTTTCATCAGGAGGGGCGATGAAAGCGTTGCAGTTCAATGTCAATGTCCCCAAGTTTGCCGCCGCCAAAACCCTGCGCACGGTTTTCGGCAAAAAAGTATTTTACAAGGGGCCGGTAAAAACCGTGAGCCTTGCTGATGTGCCGGAACCTGAACTTTTCACTTCGGCGTGGGTAAAGATAAAAACCCTGATGTGCGGTTTCTGCGGGTCCGACCTGAACCTGATCATGCTGCACGATTCGCCTTCCGCCTCCCCGTTTACCTCTTTTCCCTGTATCATCGGCCATGAGATGGTGGGGGAAATCATAGAAACCGGTACCGGTGTCACCGGATTTCAAAAAGGCGACCGGGTGGCCGTCAATCCGGGCCTGACATGCGCGGCCCGAAACATTGATCCGGTTTGCACCCCCTGTGCTGCCGGACGTTCCGGCAATTGTGAAAATTTTGCCGAAGGAAGTCTTCCGCCGGGCATGTTTCTGGGCATTAACAGCGGCGCCGGCGGCGGGTTTGCGCCATTTCTGTCTGCCCATAGATCCCAGCTTTATAAAATACCGGAAAACCTGAGTCTTGAGTCCGCGGTCATGACGGAACCCCTGGCCGTTGCCCTGCAGACCGTGTTTGACAACATGCCGGAACCGGTGGAAAAAGTTCTGGTGATCGGCGGCGGGGTGATCGGCAATCTGGTGATCCGTTCGATTCGGGTGCTGTCACCAAAATGCGGTATTTCGGTGATTGAACCTTCCGCATTTGCCGCGGACCTGGCAATGCAGGCCGGTGCGGAAGCGGTGATTTCCATAAAAAACGTGTTTGCGGAAACCGCCCGGATTACCGGCGCCAAAATTTATAAGCCCATGATCGGCGCGGAAATTCCCATGGGCGGTTTTCACCGGGTATATGATACGGTGGGCATCAGCACCACCCTGAATATGGGCATGCGGCTGATGAAAGCCATGGGAACCCTGAGCGTGGTGGGTATCGGCGGGGATGTGAAGCTGGATCTGACCCCGCTGTGGCTGAAACTGCAAACCATAAAAGGTGTTTATGCCTATGGTGACGCAGACTTTAACGGTAAAAGGCAGCATGTGTTTGAGATTGCCATGGACCTGATGAAAAACGGGAAAATCCGGACCGACGATCTGGTGACCCATCAATTTGGCATAGAGGATTATGAACAGATGATTGAAGTGAACCTGGAAAAGCAGAAACATGGGGCAATGAAGACAGTCATCAAATTTTAAAGGAGGGGGTTGATGAGATTTTCAGTTCTGCTGTTTGCGCTGTATAATATTTTAAAAGTCGCTTCGGTGACCAACAAGCCATTTAAAAAATATATCAGCAAGATCAGCGCAAAAATTCTGATTAAAACCGAAGACGGCGAGCGGGCCCGGCTGTTTATTTTTGACAAGGGCAAGCTGACTTCTGCGCCCGGGGACCATAAGCATTTTGATGCGGCCCTGGTCTGGAAGGATGCGAATACGGGATTTTCCGTAATGACGAGCAAAAAGAAAGATGCGTCATTTAATGCCGCGGCTGAGGGCAAATTAAAGGTGCTGGGCATGAGCGTCTATGCCCAGTGGTTTGAAGACGGAATCAAGATGGTGATGTAAACCAAAAAAGGAGGAATCCATGGCAGATATATACGGCGGTCATCTGGCGGCAAAATACATGAAAGAAGTTGAAAATGTCAGCACGGTATTTACCATTTCCGGCGGGCACATTGAAAATATTTTAGACGGGTTTACAGAATACAGGATCCGCACCATTGATGTGCGCCACGAACAGGCGGCCGCCATGATGGCCCATGCCTGGTCGATTTATAACAATGAACCCGGGGTTTGTCTGGTCACCGCCGGACCGGGATTTACCAATGCCTTGACCGGCATTGCCAATGCGTATCTGGACAACGCGCCCCTGGTGGTGCTGTGCGGACGCCATCCCCTGCGGGATGATCTGACCGGTGCGCTTCAGGAAATGAACCAGATTGATATGGTCAAACCCGTTACCAAGTGGAGTGCTACCTGCTACGATATCAAACGGATTCCGGAATATCTGTCCATCGCGTTTCGCCAGGCCACCATGGGACGCCCCGGGCCGGTGTTTCTGGAACTGCCCCCGGATATTCTGTTTGCCGCCGCAGATGAGAAGGACGTCACCCTGCCGCGGCGGCGGCGGCATAAATCCGCCACCCACCCGGATGAATCGGAACTTGCGGAAGCCGCCCGGATAATCAACAGCGCCCAGCGGCCCCTGTTTATCGGCGGCAGCGGGGTCCGGATGAGCGGCAGCCCGGAGGCTCTGAAATCGTTTATCGAAAAAACCGGTTTTCCCTTTGCCCTGTTGAATAACGGCCGGGGCGCATTGCCGGACAGTCATCCGCAGTCCATTAATGACGGCGGATTTACCGGAGTTATGACCGGCGCGCCCCAGGCGGATGTTATTGTTGCCGCAGGGGTCCGGTTTAACTGGGTCATGCAGGCCACCAAACTGTTTCCGGACGCCAAAGTCATCCGTATTGATATTGAGGAATCGGAAATCGACCGAAACCGGACATCGGAAGTCGGGCTGGTGGGCGACTGCGGATATGTGTTCAATCAGCTCCTGCCCCTGGTTGAAAAAAAAGATCATGGCCAGTGGATTACGAAACTGAGAAATGCGTATAAGGCGTTTATGATCACCGAACTTGAACAGCGGAACAATCCGTCTGATCCCATCCATCCCAACCGGCTGGTGGCGCAGATTATGGCGACATTCGGAGAAGACGCCTATTATGTGGCCGACGGCGGGGACACCAGTTATTACGGCCTGGCCGGTTTTGCGTCGTCAAACCCGGCAGGTGTCCTGGTGCCGGCCGGAGCGCTCTTGGGATGCCTGGGCACGGGCATTCCCTTTGCCATGGCCGGCAAACTGTCCCACCCGGATAAGCCCGTGATTGTGCTCAACGGGGACGGATCTTTCGGGTTCAACAGCATGGAATTCGATACCGCGGTGCGGCACGATATTCCCATTATCTGCGTGGTCAATAATGACTGCGCCTGGGGAATGATCAAGCATTCTCAGGGCATGAGTATCGGAAAAGACCGGTGCACCTGCGCGGAACTGGGGATGCGGCACTATGAAAAAATGGTGGAAGGCTTAGGGGGGTACGGTGAACTGGTTACGGAAGACGATCAAATTATTCCGGCCCTGAAACGGGCCATGGAATCGGGAAAACCGGCATGCATCAATGTGGTGACAGACCCCACGGTTACCAGCCCGGCCACGGTGATG
>JAABSL010000313.1 GCA_011390415.1 Desulfobacteraceae bacterium | reverse complement strand
ATGAGATTGCCAATGTGATGGGGACTGCCGGGATCGATTATATGCTGGCGGCGGGTGAGAATCTGCCGGTCAACATATTTTTTACCCTCCCGTCCTGTGTGCCGGCCACTCTGATGGAAACCGCGGGTGCCGTCCTGGGACCGGAAACCATCAGGCCTTACCTGGCCCGCGAACGGATTGTTGCCCTGGCGGAAATGATGAATTTTCCCGGCGTTATTTTCAGGGATGAATCCGTCATGCAAAAAATCAAAGATGCCCGAACCCGCCATAAACCGGTGGACGGCCATTGCCCGGGACTGACCGGCCAGGACTTAAATGCTTATATTGCGGCCGGAATTTCAAGCGATCACGAATGCGTTTCCGCCGAAGAAGCCATGGAAAAACTGCGGGCCGGCATGCATATCATGATCCGGGAAGGTACGGGCGCTAAAAATCTGGATGCGCTGCTGCCCGTCATCACTGAAAAGACGGCCCACAGGATCATGTGGTGCACCGATGACCGGCACCCGGATGATATCTGCAAAGAAGGCCATATTGACTTTAATATCCGAAAAGCGATTCAGTCGGGACTTGATCCGGTGACTGCTATTCAGATCGGAACCGTGAACCCGGCCTGCTATTTCGGGCTGTCTCATTTAGGGGCCATCGCCCCGGGCCGGAAAGCCGATATGGTGGTGTTTCCCGATCTCAACAAGCCGGTGGCAGAAGAAGTCTACACCGCGGGCATCCGGGTGGCTGAAGGCGGACAGCTGAGCCCGGATCTGGATTTTGGCAAAACACTGAACTGCCCCTCAACCATGAATGTCAACGCCGGTTCCATTGATTTTACGATCAAAGCGGAAGGAGAGAATATCCGGGTTATTGAATTGGTACCGGGACAGATCATGACCCGTCAGCAGGTGAAACCGGTCAAGAGGACCGGCAATCTGGCGGTTGCCGATATTTCCCGGGATATTTTGAAAATTGCCGTCATCGAACGGCATAAGGGCACCGGCAATATCGGCAAAGGATTTGTTTCCGGTTTCGGACTTCAAAAAGGGGCCATAGCCGGCAGTGTGGCCCATGATTCCCACAATATTATTGTCGTCGGCACCAACGATCATGACATGAAAATAGCCGTCGTCCGCATCATAGAGCGCAGCGGCGGTCTGACGGCCGCATGTGACGGAAAGGTATCCGCCGAACTGCCGCTTCCCATTGCCGGCCTGATGTCCGATCAACCCATGGAAACCATAAGGTGTCAAATGGATGCCCTGACCCAAGCGGCCCGCACCTTCGGAAGTGTCCTCCCGGACCCGTTTATGATGCTTTCTTTTCTGGCACTCCCGGTTATCCCGGAATTAAAGATCACGGACAGGGGATTGTTCGACGTCAATCGGTTTGCGCATGTGCCGTTGTTTGTGGCGTGAGCCGACCTTCTTTGAGCCATAAACGTCCAAACGGCTTTAATGTAATTTGCAATTTTTGTTTTATTGTCTCAATGGATTGCCCGCTGAACTGGTCGTTTACTTGCGTCGGCACAATGCCCTTTAGGCCGGATAAATCAATCTGCCCGGATGTTTTCTTATCAGAGGTGTTGATGATCGTCAGGGTAAAATCCCGCTCATAATGGTTGAAGATGCACGCCACCGCGGGATTGCCGGCTGAAATCATTTCCGCTTCACTGCCGCGGAAGCAAAGGGCGGGATCGGCATCAACAACAGCAATCAGGTGGTTAATGCCGCTGGCGATTTTTGAAAAAACGGTGTCCGGATCGTCGAGCTGTTTTCGGAGCCATCCATAATCTGATTTTGTCCGTTTGATATCCCTGAGTTCACCGGTTTTGGCCATCCGGTCGTAATCATTGACAAGCCCCATCAGATCATTAAAATAGATGGATTTGACATGCCTTCCCATCAGGGCAAACGCCATGGTGTAAAAGGCCAGAAACCGGTCTGCTTCCAGCGTCGGATCATCAATTTTGAGTAACGCGTCTCTTGTGGAAGTGCACAGCTCATAGGGTTCCGTACCGTGAATCACCGTTCGGGTTTTAATTCTGCCGCCGTTGGTTTCAACAATTTGCGCAAGGTTCTGCCGTTCAAAAGGGGTTAAAAGATCCAGGCTGCCGCGCACGGACTTGCCGTCATGGGTATCTGCCACACTGAAACGGAGACTTTGTTCTGAAATATCATATTGGCGGATCATGTCAAAAATGCGTGCGGCGATGTTCGTGTCTTTTGTGTTGAAAATCACCGGCAGCAGGCACGGTAGGTGAAAATCATACATCATCGGCGGCGGGGTCTCCCGGTCCGCCATCTGGTTCAGAATTGCGCTCAGTTGATCGTTGACTTCCAGGTTGGCCACAATCCTCGGGGACACACAATCCATGGACAGATACAGGATCTCCATCAGGCGTTTGACTTCGGGCAGCCCGAAGCAGGTGGTTTTCCAGCGCTTAAATGCATAGTTGGCCGCATCCAGGCGAAGCATGTTCAGGTCCTGTGACAGGTACCAGGTAAAATCATCGCAAAGCATTTTTAGGCCTTCAAAAGTGGAGGTGTTCAAATCCACCTGAACGTGGCTGAAAGTGGTCAATGCCCGGATTTCATCGCCAAAAATGACGGCATCATTTTCTTCAAATACAGCGGCATATTTTCGGGCGGTTTCCGCATCATACCCCAGGGTTGCCAGCAGGTCGGCTTTTGTCCGGATGGATTTTTTGAAAATATACGGCGGATGACCGGTCTCCTGGGTTTCTGAAAGGGTAAACACGTCATCGGGAGATGCGGCCGTGTGTAGCTTCAGATATTTTATAAAATCAGAAATATGAATATAATCGGTTTCCAGCAGCATCTGGTCGTTCTGGATTTTTTTAAAAATCGACAACAGGGCAAGGACCGCTTCCGGCAGCCGGCCCGGAGCCAGGCATTGATTCATTGCCAGCACCCGGCCGGCAGCATCCATCTCCGCAAACCGCCTGTCTGCGGGCACCCGCCGGAAAATTGTGAACAGCGGAAACGGCCGGGGCCGGAAAATAGCGTCAAAGTCTTTGTCTGCGTTGCGTTTTTGATATTCTGTTTCTGAAAAAATGAAAAAACAGTCCCCGCTGACGTCATCACCGTTTAAATAGGACTGGAACCGGGGGTTTGCGATATCCACATGATTTAACACAAAATCCGTCATGGAAAAATATTTTTCCGCCATATCGGAAAACAGCTGATTGGTGCCGAATACAGGATCAATTTTATTTCTGAGAATCTGAGAAAAATAGCCGTCATTGAATCGGGTCCGATCCACCTGGCAGGCGGGTAAAATGTGCAACCCGCCGATTGCGGGAAAATAGCGGTTCAGAAATTGATCCAGGGTCTTTAGTGTTTTTTCACCCTTTGCAAAAATACTGTCCGCATAGGCGATGACCACTGTTTTCTGGTGAATACGGGAGAGGGGATCATCGGGTCGGTATGCCAGGTCTTTTTGCCGGATGGCGTCCGGTTTCTGCACCCAGGTATTTTTGAGCGTCGTGATCCAGTAATCGGAAATCTGTTCTGCCAGATCGCCATTTTCAGACACGGGAAACAGGTCTGAAAATATGGTTCGGATGCTGGCTATTTTGTCCGGTGCCAGCGGGAGCCAGTTCACTATATTTGAATGCGAAGGATTCATTGTTCGGGCTCTGAAACTTAATATAAAAAAATGTAATTCAAAACGCCTCAGATCTGTCTGTATTGCTGAAACAGCCGGAAGATCGTATCGGCGCCAAAACGGACAGCGTCCACAGGCACCCGTTCATCTGCGGCGTGAATGGTGGAGAAAAAATCAAATTCCGGCGGCAGATTCATGGGCGTAAACCCGTAGGTCTGGATGTTTAAGCGTGAAAAAAATCGTCCGTCCGTTGCACCGGGGAGCAGCATTTGCACGGGAATACCCTCCGGATCCGCTTCTTGCAGAATGTCGGCGAGAAGACCGAACATTCCCAGGTCCGGTTGGGCTGGAACCGGGATGTCACTGATGATGCGGATGTCGGCATCCATTCCGGTGGCCGCCCGGAGTTCCGCGATCAGGTTGTCTGGCGTAAATCCCGGCAAAAGGCGGCAATCAAGCTGAAGCGTTATTTCCGAGGGGATGACATTGATTTTACTGCCGCCGTTGATGACGGTGGGGTTAATGGTGTTGTAAAGCATGGGTTTGAATTTGTCTCCCCGGGCGCCGAGAAGCTTTAACATGGTTTTCGTCAGCAGCGGATTGAGCAGCTGCCGCAGCATGAACCCTGCCGGCAGCTGCAGGGCGGATGCAATGGTTTGAATCATGCTGCGGGGAACAGGGGTGATGTGCGGCGGCAGATTTGATGTGCTGATCCTGTGGATAAACCGGCCGGTTTTGGCCATGGCGCTGTTTTTCAACGGAAATGAGCCATGACCCCCCGGGCCTTTGATTTTTGCCTCTATCCAGCAGACCTGTTTTTCCGATACCTGGATGGGATAGAATTTCTGCCGGCCCACGTAAATGGCGCAGGCACCGAATTCGCCGATGGCATACCGGATGCCGGAAAACTGTTCCGGGTGATTTTCAACCAGAAACCGGGCCCCGAAATTCCCGCCGGCTTCTTCGTCGCTGAGCACGGCAAAAACAATGTCGCCTTCCGGTTTTAAATTTTCGGCGTTTGCCCTTAAAATCGCGGCAATGGCCATGGCAAGCATTCCCTTCATATCCAGGGCCCCGCGTCCCCAGACATATCCGTCTGCTATTTTTCCTTCAAACGGCGGATGCCGCCATGCCTGGTTGTCCGTATTGACTACATCCGCGTGTCCGTACACGAGCAGCGGCGGTGCATTATTGCGCCCTTTGAACCGGGCAATCAAATTGGGGCGATCAGGATCTTTTGCGATTAAGGTTGATTCAATGCCGTGCTGTTTCAAAAGGTCGGCGATATAGTGAATACAGGCTTTCTCTTTGCCTGGCGGATTGGTGGTGTCGAAACGGATGAGCTGCTGCAGTATTTTTTCAGGGTAATGAAAAACAGGTGCGGTTTCGGTATGGGGCATGATGGTGTCTCCGGTGGTTTAATTTTTGAAAGCAGAAAAGCGTGAAAATCGCTCCGCCAGAACTACATATTAACTGATTATTTTTAACTTTTCAATGACGATGGCACCCCAATAAGTTTATCAAAAAGACGGTGTTGTCTTCTGGTTTTCGATGCATACGCATGACAACACGGTTTTGTTTTATGCTTGCCCGAAAATTTTCTTCCCGATATATTAGCACGTACTATTTATAAACGGATTCCAATCATAAAACAGGCTTTTAATCCAATTGCCTGTGGTGCTAAAAGTAAAAGGGAATCAATTCTAATGGGAGACAGAAAATGAGTGGGGAACGGCTGGTTCAGTTGGAGGGGGCTGTAAACTTTCGGGACATCGGCGGCTACAAAACCATCGACGGCCGCGAGGTCAAGTGGGGAAAAGTCTTCAGGTCTGACGGTTTGTCCCGGCTGACGGAAAAAGACCATCAGGTGATCCGCCATATCGGCATTGGCCGGGTGTTTGATTTCCGGACACCGGCCGAAGTAAGCGAAGCCCCGGATAACCTGCCCGAAGACAACTCCATTGTCCATGTCAATTTGCCCGTGGCTCACGGCAAGTTCGATTTTGTTGAAGCCATGAATCGCTTGAAGCAGGGGGATGATGAGTGGATGACCCCTGATTTTATGGTGAACGGCTACATTCAAAATATTGAAAATGCCGGAGACGTGTGGGGCGAGGTGATTAATTCCATTGCTGATGCAAAAGACACGGCGTTGCTTTTTCACTGTACCGGCGGCAAAGACAGGACCGGAACCTGTGCAGCCTTGATTCTCCTGATGCTGGGCGTTGATGAAGAAACCGTCGTGCAGGATCACCAGTTATCCAACAAATATATTGCCGTAGTGCTGCCGAAGTTTTTGGAGGTGATCGCCTCCTATGGTGTTGATCCCGAAAAACTGGTTCCGTATCTTACCGCTCCTCTGGATTGTATTCATGCACTCATCGATCACCTGCGGCGCAATTACGGATCCGCCGCCGAATACCTGGCAATCAAAGCGGGCGTGAAAAAAGAAACGCAGGCGCTTTTAAAAGAAAAGCTCCTGCGTTGAGAAAGCGCTATTTTTGTTCATACAAGATGTAAGAAATGCCCGCGAAGGTATCGGGCCGGATTACTCAACTTCGGTGATTTCTATGTCATCGATCCAGACGGTTCCCTTGGTCAGCAGAAAATCAACAGTAATCTCTTCGGCATTGGGGGGGGCAATGGTCGTCAAGGTCAGATTTTTCCAATCGCCTTCCCCTTTCATTTCCAGCATGAGATCGATCGTGGGGACCGGTGAAAGCCTTTTGGGCTTATAGTTAATCCGTATGGCCGGTGCAATAAAATTGGGGCTGTAGCCCATGCCTTTTGCTTTTATCCAGGCGCTGAACTGATATTTCTTTCCGGGTTCAATATTTGTGAAATTATTTTCAGGATATAAAAGAACACTGCCCCCGGGCGGGTCGATCTGTATCATGTATGAATATTCTCCGCCGTGTTTTTCCGTATCATTAAATGCAAAAACAGCAGACGTTCCCCGGTAAGTCTTTGTCTTCCATCCTTCGGGCAGATTGTCATCCTTTTTTGTCTCAAAGCCGCCATTGGTGACGAGATTTTTTGTCTGGCAAAAACCGGGTGAAACAGCAATCAGGAAACAAACAAGAAAGATAACACCAGCGACAATTTTTTTCATTGCCTCCCCCTTTTTAGAAGAATATCGCAAGGAATGCTTAAATAACGAATATTTTTTTATACAACCGTAATTTATAATAGTAAAAAAAGTTACGCAAGGGAAAATATATTTTTATGTGAAAATATTCTTTGTTTTCAGCTGTTAAAAATTGCAATGGTTTTTTAGGTGCCTTGTGATGGGCATTCGCATAAATTACCGTTTCCGGATATTCTGTAGGTAGGGTGCGGATAGATTTCTATTGACACTTATTCAATATTCGTATTTTATAGAATTATATTAATTTGTCATGAAAATAAGCGGTTGCAGTTTTTTCGGGTCCGGTGCATATTATTAGTTTACTAAATGAATAGGGAGGAAGCGATGGTATCTCGTCAACAGTTTGTAATCATAGTATGTTTTTTGATGGTCGCCTGTTTCTGTGTGCTTTCATGTAGTGAAAAAAAAGAAGGCCGGGTCATTGTTACGGAAAGTGAATTCATTGTCCGTCAGGATTCTGAAAATGCATATGTTATCGACGCCAGGGGCAAGGTAAAAAATGTAGGGGAGGTAGATGTTAAGAATTTAGTAGTTACCGGATACTGCCGTTCCTGTGGTGAATTGATTAATCCCGGAAACTGGTTTGTGTCGGAGTATGAAAAGACACCGGACCAGAAAGACACCATCAGCTACCTTTCAGTTGACGCGGAAGAGGACTTCAGTTTCAGGGGAGTGGCTTTTATTTACAATACGGTTCCGGAAAAACCGGAAACCATACCGGAAAAAATGGAAGTGGTTGTGGCATCATTTGAAACGGTCGAATAATTTTTTATAAAATATTATTATCTTAAAATAATTTTAACAAAAAAAAGACATCACTCCTGATCAATGGGATAAAATTCAAAATTGGCTTTTTAATTTTTTTCTGTTATATTGAGGCCCTTATCTGTAGACGACGTATTAACAGGGATTTTTTCAGGAGGAGCAGGTGTATGTTTTTTTTTAATCGTTTCGCGGCATTTTGTTTTTTGTTGGCTGCATGCCTTTGTTTTACCGCATGTGCCGAAAAAAAAGAGGGAAAGGTAATTGTCTCCGAACAGGAATTCAGTATCCGCCAGGACGCTGAATATAATTGGGTGATTGATGCGCGGGGCAAGATCCGAAACGTCGGTGAAGTAGACGTCAAAAAGGTGGTTGTTACCGGTTACTGCCGCTCCTGCGGAGAAGTTTTAACCGCCGGAGTATGGTATATCAATAATGTGCCAAAGACGACGGAACAAAAAGATGTGATCAGTTATCTGCCGGCCGGAGACGAAGAAGCATTCAGTTTCAGGGAAGTCGCTTTTTATTTTACACAAAGCGGTCAGGGCCCTCAGGACCTGCCGGAAAAACTCGAAGTGGTTATTGAATCCTTTGAAACCGTGGACGAATAGTTTTTTTTCACGCTATTGTCCCGGCTTTTTTAATAATATGTTTTTACACGATAATAAAAAGGGGGCGGGCAATGCAGGCATTCCAGCGGTATACGATATTCATTTTGGCATTGGTTCTGAGCATTTGCATGGTTTCCTGTGAAAAGAAAAAACAGGGCAAGGTGGTCATCACTGAACCGGAATTTGTTTTACGAAAGGATAAAGAAAATTCATATACCATTGACGGCAGGGGCAAGGTCCGAAATGTCGGTGAAGTGGATGTCAAAAAGGTAGTGGTCACCGGTTATTGCCGTTCATGCAGTGATTTATGGATTGTCGGCCAGTGGGTCATTACACCGGAAATTGAAAAAATGCCCCATCAAAAGGATGTCATCAGTTACATATCTGTTGGAAATGAAGAATCATTCAGCTTTGAAGAAATCGCAGACCTGCTGTTGCAGGCCGGACAGGAAGCGCCCGAATTGCCGGAAGAACTTGAAATCGTAGTGGAATCTTTTGAGACGGTGGATGGATAAAATTAAGATGGGAATTAAATAGATGAAAAATAATGTCCGAATCACGATACTGGCTTGCAGCCTTCTGATATGTCTTATCTGGTGTGTTTCCTGTGAAAAGAAAAAAGAGGGCAAGCTTGAGGTGACACAAAAAACATATCACTTGACCCAGTTCAGCGATAACGGGTGGTCTATTGATGCAACAGGTATGATTAAAAACACTGGTGAAGTGGATGTCAAGCGCGCCGTCGTCACCGGGGTGTGTAAATCCTGCATCGAGGTATGGACACCTCAAAGGTGGTTTTCTTATTCACAGAATGAGGATATTGTGAGCTCGGAGCAGAAAGATGTTGTCAAGACCATTGGGTCCGGGTTGGCCGAAGATTCCAGTTTTGATCAAAAAGACATTATCGGCTATATCGCGGCAGGTGAAGAAAAACCATTCAGTTTTAAAGAGTTTGCCTATTTCTACACCCAGTCGCCGAATCAGAAACCGGAAATGCCCCCGGAAGAAGAACTCGATATTATAATTGAGTCATTTGAAACGGTCGGGAAATAGCCATCTGCGGTTAAATCGTATTTTTTTCTTTCAGGCGGATGGCCACCGGGATACCGATATTTTCCAAAAGATTATTTTCCGCCCGGAGAATTAAGGCTTCCAGATCTTTTATTTCATCGGAAAAGATGGCGTCATTGACCGGTATCCAGACTTCAATATATTTTTTCCCATCCCGTTTTTTGATGTAAAATTTTGAAGCATCGGATGGGAGATTCAGCAGCGTTTGAATTGAAAACTGAATCTGTTTTCTGTGAACCTTCACCCCGTCAATATTGATCAAGTCATCTGTTCTGTCTCCCCGCCAGTCAATGCGCCCAAATGTCCGGCCGCAGGGACAGCTGTTTTCAATAATCCGTGCCTGATCGCCGGTTCTGAACCGAATCAGCGGAAATGCCCGGGTGGTCAGGGTCGTTAAGACAAGTTCGCCGGTTTGTCCATTCGGCAGAACTCTGCCGGTTGCCGGGTCTATGATTTCCGGCAGAAAATGATCTTCGTTGATGTGCAGGCCTTCATGGGCGTCGCATTCAAAAGCAATGGCCGGACCCGGCACTTCACTGAGCCCGTAATGGGTCCACACCCTGACATGCAGTTCTTTCTCCAGCAACTGTCTGTCATTTTCATCAATGGCTTCCCCGGCAAGAATCAGTGTCTTTAATTCAAATGTATTGGTGTTTATTTCATTTTTGCGAACATAGTCTGCCAGTTGAAGTGCTGCGGACGGGGTGCTGACGAGCACGGACGTTTTGTAGTCCCTGAGCACCATCAGTCTTTTTTCAATGGACATGGGGGTGTGCGGAATTACACTGGCTTCTAATGATTCCGCGCCATGCTTATAATCTCTGCCCCAATTCGCCAGTCCCGGATTTAAGGTGATTTGAAGAATATCATGGGCAGTGACGTTGCACGCCTCAAGGGCTCTTGCCAGCATTGCCTGCCAGTTGGACAGATCCTGGGGTGTGTATCCGGAAACCGTCGGGTTCCGGGTGGTGCCGGGAGCGGTATGAATTCTGATAATATCGCGGAGCGGAACGGCAAAGAGATTATACGGATAGTTCTCACTGATGTCCTGACGCTTCATAAACGGGAGCTTGGCAATATCTGAAAGTGATTCAATCCGGGACAGGTCGATGCCCATTTCCTTGAAGCGTTTCTTATGAAAGGGGACATTGCGATACGCCCGGTTTAACGTACTTTGCAGACGCTCCAGCTGAAGCTGATTTTTTTCTTCACTGCTCGTGCGGGTGAAATCAGTATTTGTCGTCATAGAATTCTCCATAATCTTTGCCTAAGTAGGCTCTTTTGACTTCCTGGTCTTCCAGCAGCTCCGATGCCGGTCCCTGGAGCACCACGTTTCCGGTTTCAAAAACATAGCCGAAATCGGCTATCTGGAGAGCGGCCTGGGCATTTTGCTCCACAAGAAGAATGGTAATTCCGTCGTTTCTCAATGTTTCCAGGATTTGAAAAATTTTTTCCACAATCAGCGGTGCCAGTCCCATAGAAGGCTCATCCAGAAGGAGTAGTTTGGGGTGAGACATCAGCCCGCGGCCAATGGCAAGCATCTGCTGCTCTCCGCCGGAAAGGGTGCCGGCCGGCTGCTTTGCCCGTTGTTTTAGAATCGGGAACAGATCCAGAATTTTTTCCAGGGTCTGATTCACTGCGGCATGCTGACGTTTCCGATACATGGTGTAGGCACCGAGTTTAAGATTGTCCAGCACGCTGATGGGCGGAAAGACCAGACGCCCTTCCGGCACCAGGCTGATGCCCTGCTTGACAACCGCCGGCGGGTCAAAGCCTTTGAGGGAAACCCCTTCAAACGTGATTTCGCCTTTCCAGTCCGGCAGCAGCCCGCAGATGGATTCGAGCAGCGTGCTTTTACCGGAACCGTTGGCGCCGATTAATGTGATGATCTGGCTTTTTTTGACTGAAAGACTGACCCCCTTGACGGCCATTATCCGTCCGTAAAAACATTTCAGGTTTTTGATACGCAGCATTTTCTATTCCTTCTTCCCTGCTGTCCCCAGGTAAGCGGCAATTACCGCTTCATCTGCCTGAACGGTTCGCGGACTGCCCTGGGCAATCTTTTTTCCCTGATCCAGGACCACAATCCAGTCGGAGATTTCCATTGTCAGACTCATGTCGTGTTCCACCAGAAGGACGGTGATTCCCTGGTTGCGGATTTTACGGATCAGATCTCCCAGCTGCATGGTTTCGACGATGTTTAAACCGGCGGCCGGCTCATCCAGCAGCAGCAGTTTGGGGCGCGATGCCAGGGCCCGGGCAATTTCCAGCAGGCGCTGCCAGCCGAAGGGCAGGTCCCCGCTCGTTTTGTCCGCGTGCCCTTTCAGACCGACAAAATCCAGCAGTTCCAGGGCAAATTCACGGGCCTTTTTTTCTTCGGCAATGACCCCGGGAAACCGCAGAATACTGCCCCATATGCCGCATCGGGTCCGGGTATGCTGACCCACCAGAATATTTTCCAGCACGGTCATGCTTTCAAACAATTCCACATTTTGAAAAGTTCGGGCAATACCGAGTTCCACCAGCTGATGCGATTTTATGTTTTCGATGCCGGCACCGTTGAATATGATTTCTCCTTTATCCGCCGGAAAAACACCGGAGATCAGGTTGAACAAGGTGGTCTTGCCGGCGCCGTTGGGGCCGATCAGGCCGGTGATGGAGCCGGGATTGAGCGCAAACGTGATATCACTCAGGGCCTGGATGCCGCCAAAGGCCTTGTCAACGGTTTCGATTTTAAGCAGGGGAAGTTCAGTGCTCATTTTTTTTGCGGGTCCGTTCATAAATATCCAAAAGCCCCCGGGTTAAACCCCGGGGTAAAAAAATCATCACAACCATGAGAATCAGCCCATAGACGACCATTTCAAATTCGGAAAACGCATGCAGCCATTCCGGCAGCAGCGTCAGCAGAGATGCCCCGAGCAACGCCCCCCAAATGCTGGCCATGCCTCCGATGACCACCATGGTGACCATCCGGATAGAGGCGATAAAACTAAATGAGCCCGGGCTGATAAAATAGACCAGGTGGGCATATAAAAATCCCGCCAGCGCACTGATGGCCGCACTGAGCACAAAAATCTGCAGTTTCAATTGACGGGTGTCCACTCCGACGGCGGCGGCCGCATTTTCCCCATCATGAATGGCTCTTAGCGCCCGGCCGATCCGGGAGTCGATAATCCGCTGGCACGCGATAAAGCCGATGAGCACAAATCCCCAGACCAGAAAAAAATAATTCCGGCCGGAAGCAAATGATATCGGACCCAGTTCCAGGGCGGGGATGCCGATAAAACCGGAAGCCCCGCCGGTGACACTGCTCCATTCCCGGAAAAGAATATTGACGATCATCCCGAAACCGAGCGTTCCCATACCCAGGTAATAGCCGGACAGCTTCAGAGTGGGGATGCCGACGATATACGCCACGATCATGGCCGATAAAATGGCGGCCGGCAGTGCCAGCCAGGGAGAAAAACCGTAATGGACGGTTAATATGGCCGTACCGTAAGCGCCAATGCCGTAAAAAGCCGCATGCCCGAGAGAAATCTGGCCGGCATACCCCATCAGCATGTTCAGTGCAAGCGCCAGCAGCGTGTTGATGCCGATAAAGGTAAGCACTTGAATATAATAAAGGTTTTCTAAAAAATAACCCACCAATAGGATTATCAGTAAAAAAACCGTATAGCAGATTCTGTTTCGGGTCTGGTGGTTGTTCATCGTAGGTTTAATTCTTCCTTAGAACCGTTTTACACTCGCGGAACTGATAATGCCCCCGGGTTTGACATACAGTATGAATAAAAGAAGCAGAAACGCGGTGGCGTCTTTTAATCCGGAGGACACAAAACCAACCCCCATGGCTTCCAGTATACCGAGAAGAAATCCGCCGATCAGCGCCCCCCAGAGGCTGCCGAGACCGCCGAGCATGGCGGCACAGAATCCTTTCAACCCGAGCATGGTTCCCATATCATAACTGCTCATGGTAATCGGGGCGATAATGACGCCGGCCAATCCCCCCATGGCGGTACTTAAGCCGAATGCCAGCATGATCATCAGTTTGGACGGAATCCCGACAATCCAGGCGGCCCGTTTGCTGATGGCGTTGGCTTCCATGGCTTTTCCGGTTAATGTCTTTTTGTAAAACAGTTGGAGGCCCACAGCGGTCAATAACAAAATGACAATGATCCAGATGCTCTGGGACAGCAATTTGGCGCCGGCGATATCCAATGGCGGGTGGGATGAAAAAGAAGCGATGGTGTGGGCGTCTTTGCCCCAGAGAATCATTCCGATGCCCCGTAAAAAAATGGAGGCGCCGACGGTAATGATAATTAATACAATCGGTTCGGGATTTTTGACCGATCGGATGGCCAGGCGTTCAAAAACCAGACCGGCCACCGCGACGCTGGCGATGGCTAAGAGGATTGCCAAAACGATAGGCAAATGCAGGGTGCCGAAAAAAGTAACCATGCAGAGCGCGCCCAGCATAACAAATTCACCGTGTGCAAAATTGATGAGATCGGTTGAGTTGTAGAGCATGGAAAAACCGATGGCAATGACGGCATAAATGGCGCCGTTGGTAATTCCGGAAAACAAATACTGGAGCATCTCTTGCATGATAGAATCCGTTGCCTGTAGTCCCGGCCATGGAATGGATTCCATGGCCGGTTTAATGTCAAAAATTGGTTATCCGCCTTGCTCAAGTTAAGCTAGTCAAAGGTAGTGATCTCATATTTTACTGTCATTGCGAAGGAGGAACGACTGAAGCAATCCCCTGGAAAACCGAGAGATTGCTTCGTCGTTCGTTCCTCACTCCTCGCAATGACAGCCAATTTTATGTTTAAGTGGATAACCATATGTCAAAAATATTTTGTCTGATTTACTCCATCAATTCCCACGTCCCGTCGGCTATTCTGACCATGACAAATGCTTCCGGACTCAGGCCGTTATGATCGGTCGGGCTGAAGTTGAAAATGCCGCTGATGCCTACATAGTTTTTTGTATTTTCAATTGCTTTTCGAATCTTTTCCTTATCGCCGTCACTGTTTTTCAGTGCGCCTGCCAGAATTTTGACCCCGTCAAATGCATATCCGCCAAAACCGGATACCGAGGCGTCGTATTTTTTTTCATAATCATTGATATAGTCCAGCAGGACCGCCTTTTGAGGGTCGCTGTCCGGCAGCAGATCGGCGACCAGGATTTTTCCGGTGGGCAGCATAATGCCTTCGGCAGCAGCTCCGGCCAGTTCAATGAACTTGGGAGATGCCACGCCATGGCTCTGGTAAAGGGGAATGTCCAGGCCCAGTTGCTGTAAATTTTTGGCCACAACGGCAGGCCCGGGGTTGGTGCCCCAGCAGACAATTGCCTCGGGATTATCCTGACGGATTTTGGTTAGCTGGGCGGTCATGTCCGTATCTTTGGCGCCGAAAGTTTCGGATTTGGCGATGGTTAAGCCGAAATCCGGCGCCTGGGCCAGCAGCTGTTCCTTGCCGCTTTCACCAAAGGCATTGTTAACGGAGATAATACTGATTTTTTTAATGTTTTTTGATTGTAAGGTTTTATAAATGGTGGCAACCGCCTGAATATCGCTCTGGGCGGTTTTAAAAACCCAGGGGGTGATGGGTTCCACGATTTTATTTCCCGCCGCACAGCTGATAAACGGAATTTGTGATCTCTGAACAATGGGCATCACGGCCAGGGTGGCGGGGGTGGTGCTGGGCCCGACGATGGCGATGACGTTGTCTTTGTTGATGAGTTTGTTGACGCTCATGACCGCCTTGGATGGATCGCCTTCCGTGTCGTAAATCACGGCTTCCAGCATGTGCCCGTCAATGCCGCCGTCGGCATTGATCTGCTCAATGACCATTTCCATGGATTTTTTTTCAGGGTCACCCAAAAAGGAGGCCGGCCCGGTGACGGCAAAAATGCCGCCGATTTTATATGGTTTTTTGTCAGATGCGGCGATGCCCGGCGACGTTATCATCAGGCATACGATTGCCACGATGGATAAAGTGATCATCATTGAACGGTACTTGTTGACGAAAAACATAATTTTCCTCCCATTTTGTGTTTCGGGATGCGGAAAAAACGAATATACCCGCCTTGCTTGTCCGTTGACCCGTATTCTTTGTTGCATCAAAGGTCATATATCCTGATATGCTCCCTTTGATGCGCCTTGAATACGAATCAAAATCCTGCGCAGTCCAAGTATATTGGTTTTTCCCGCATCCCTTGATTAAAAAAATTAATCCATGCAGAAGTTACGCTGCCCCTGTTCTTAAATACTTAAACAATGGTGTCCGCATCCCTTATTTTTAAAGGGTGCTGAGTGTTTTCCCGTCAATGACGGTGACCCCCTTATCCATTAATACGTTTATCGCCTCTTCCGTCTGGTCAAACCTGAAAATCATGATGGCCTTATCCCCGCTCTGCTGGATGAATGCATACATATACTCCACATTGATTCCGGCGTTTTTAAGGATATTGAGAATATTGTGGAGCCCGCCGGGGTTGTCGTCTACTTTTACGGCAACCACCCGTGTTTTCCGGACGGTAAATCCTGAATTTTTAAGGGCTTCTTCCGCTTTTGCATTGTCGTTGACAATCAACCGCAATACACCGAAATCGGACGTATCGGCCACGGCCAGGGCCCGGATATTAATCTTCGCCTGGGCCAGTATGCCGGTGACATCGGATAAGCGGCCTGCTTTGTTTTCAATAAATATGGATATCTGTTCGGCTTGCATGGACGTCCTCCTTTACCAAAACAATTATTAAATCTTACGATTATCAATTACCCGGGTGGCCTTGCCTTCACTGCGAGCTATGGATTTCGGCTCGGCAAGTTGAACTTTTGCGGAAATCCCGAATGTTTCCTTGATATCTTTTGATATTTTACTCTCAAGGGCCTGCAACTTTTTGACTTCATCGGAAAACAACTGTTCTCCGACTTCCACACGTACGGTTAATGTGTCAAGGTTGTCTATTCGGTCGACAACAAGCTGGTAATGGGGTTCCACCCCATCAATCTGCATGAGCACACTTTCAATCTGGGACGGGAAGACATTGACCCCCCGGATGATCAGCATGTCGTCGGAACGGCCGCTGACCTTGTCCATACGGACATGGGTCCGGCCGCAAATACACGGCTCGGGATTTAATTTGGTGATATCTCTTGTCCGGTAGCGAATGATGGGAAAGGCTTCCTTGGTGATGGTGGTGAATACCAGTTCCCCGACCTCCCCGTAGGGCAGAACTTCTCCGGTTTCCGGATGAATGATTTCAGGAATGAAATGATCTTCGAAAATATGGAGTCCTTTTTTGGCTTCCCGGCATTCAATGGAAACGCCGGGGCCCATCACTTCACTGAGGCCGTAGATGTCTAAGGCATCCATATTCAGTTTTTGTTCGATTTCTTCCCGCATATCCTCGGACCAGGGTTCCGCGCCGAAAATACCGGCCTTGAAATGCAGATCCTTGAATGAAATACCCATTTCTTCCGCGGCTTCCGCCAGATGAAGGGTGTAAGACGGGGTGGCGGTTAAAATGGTGGGCTTGAAGTCTCTCATGATAATGGCCTGGCGCTTGGTATTGCCGCCGGAGACCGGAATGACGGAGGCCCCGAGTTTTTCCGCGCCGTAATGCACACCCAGGCCGCCGGTAAAAAGGCCGTATCCGTATGCATTATGGATAATATCGCCGCGGGTGGCGCCGGCGGAAGAAAGCGCCCGGGCCATCAGTTCGGCCCAGGTATCAATATCCCGTGCCGTATAGCCGACCACCGTTGGCTGGCCGGTGGTCCCGGAGGAAGCATGAATACGAACCACGTTTTCCATGGGCACGGCAAACATGCCAAACGGATAATTGTCCCTTAAATCCTGTTTCGTGGTAAAGGGGATGCGTTGCAGATCTTTCAGTGTTCTGATGTCTCCGGGCAGAATGCCGGCGTCATCGAGCTTTTTTTTATAAAAAGGGACGGTTGCGTATACATGGGAAAGAACCGCCTGGAGCCGCTTGAGCTGAATGGATTCGAGCGCTTCTCTGGGCATTGTCTCGTATTCAATATTGAAAATCATCCTTGCCTCCTTCCATCACATTTTTCCTTTGAACAACATGTTGAATATTAGATATAAAAATAATTATTTCAAAATTTGAAACGCTCAACCCGGGTTTAAAAAAAAAGGCTGTAGGTGATAAGCCCCACAGCCTTTTTGAATATTTGCCACAGGGGTGCATTATCCGTCTCCCCATAGCGGTAAGTGAAGTTCAGTATCTGGTTTACTGACGCCCCATGGGAAGACTATTTAAAAAAGTAAAAAATTACCATGAGGCGTTTTTTGGGATCAAAACTTTTCATTAATCGGATTCAGCCGGTTTGAATTAATTTTAATTATATTATAATTTACAATACAATTAAATTGTTACAATGAAATAAGTCAAGTGAAAAGTTTAGCCTTTTAATTTCCCTTTAAAAGCCGGTTTGCGTTTTTCCAGAAACGCCCGGGTGCCTTCGGCGGCGTCTTCACTGGAAAGGCACAAAGCAAATGCATCAATTTCCATGCGGCAACCGGTCTGCAGATCCACATCCAGCCCCTGATTGATTGTCTGCTTGGCCTGATTTAAGGAAAACTTTCCTTTGGATGCCATGGCCGAAGCGGTTTTTCTGACCGTTTCCATGAGTGTTTCCGCCGGCACCACCTGATTAACAAATCCCATTTGCGCGGCTTCTTGTGCGGAAATCATTTTGCCGGTAAAAATCATTTCTTTGGCCCGGTTTTTCCCTATGATGCGCGAAAGGCGCTGGGTGCCCCCGAAGCCGGGGATAATGCCCAGCGTGATTTCCGGAAGCCCGAATTTGGCATTTTCAGATGCATACATAAAATCACACGAAAGCGCCAGTTCCAGCCCGCCGCCCAGGGCAAAACCGTTAACCGCCGCAATCACGGGAATCGCGAGGGACCCAATCGCATCCATGGTCTTGTGACCGGTAACGGCAAAAAATTTGGCGCCAAGACTGTTCAGCTCGGCCAGTTCCGCTATGTCTGCTCCGGCAACAAACGCTTTCTCACCGCTGCCCGTGAGAATCAGAACCCGGATCTCTTCATCAGCGGCCACCGACTCAACCGCGTGAAGCAATTCATTTAAAACTTCCGTGTTGAGTGCATTTAATGCTTTGGGGCGGTTAATGGTGATGGTGGCAATCTGATCGGTGATTTCAAAAATTATGTTATTGTAAGCCATGTGGTTCCCTCCGTAAAATATGAAAACAAAAGTGTTAATGCTGAAGTATCAGTCTTGAAGTATGCAACCCAAAAGAATGAACCTATAATAAAGAAATCGTTTGTTTTGTGGCATTTTTCGTGTTGCAGGATTGTCATTTTAATAAAAGAAGCCGGCGATTTTGTCAAATACTACCAGCGATTGCGCAAAGTTTGAAAATATATGCAACGGGTTTGCATCTGGAGGGTAAAATCACCAAAGCAGCGGCCTATGAAAAATCAATCGACAAATCGCTTTTTTTGTAACAGGGAAAATTCTGGCAGAACCGGGACCGCTTCAACTTAATGCCCGTCAGTTATATTGCTGAATGGGCGGCCGCGCTGCCACCGCATTGAAAAATTCAAATTGGTACAATGTTGGCCCAACGCCCGTAAAAATAAAAAAGGCTTGTGATGGTTTTTCACAAGCCTTTGATATTATGGCACGCCTGAAGGGATTCGAACCCCTGACCTACGGATTAGAAGTCCGTTGCTCTATCCAGCTGAGCTACAGGCGCATTTTTATAAAAAAAAGTAACTAACATGGTTTGTTTTTTTTGTCCATATCTAATATAATATAAAAATTACATTATCGGCCCATGGAAATATGACTTAAATGTGATTGAAAAATATGAGTTTTGAATTGTAAATTTAATAATTGCTTCTTGTAATTTATCCTTATACCCATTGTAATATAAATTCAGTAATAATTTAAAAGGATATATTTAAAAATTGCAATTTGCGGTGACATGCAGGATTTTTAAAAATCATTTGTCTGCCCATAATAATTTGAAATATTAAAATTTAATGGTTGATATCATAATGAGTGATACAAAGAAAAAAAATAAGAAAACGGTTGCCAAAGACCCGAAAGTCGAAAATTCGCCAAAGAAAAACCCGAAAAACAAGAAAAAAGACACGGGTGAAAAGAAGGAAAAAAATCCGGAAATTAATAATTTAGCGGCTCAGCAAAAATCGGGTGCAAGAACCGGCGCGGATAAAAGTCTTGTTGAATATGACCCGCTTCAGCGGTATCTGGCTGAAATTAATCAATACCGGCTTCTTACCCGGGAAGAGGAAATAGAACTGGGCAGAAGAATTACTGAAGAAGGTGACTCGGACGCAGCGTTTATTATGGCGACGTCTAATTTAAGGCTGGTGGTGAAGATCGCCTTAGAGTTTCAGCGGGTGTGGATGCAGAACCTTCTGGATCTTATTCAGGAAGGCAATATCGGGCTGATGCAGGCGGTCCAGAAATTTGATCCGTATAAAAATGTGAAGTTTTCTTATTATGCTTCCTTCTGGATAAAAGCCTATATCCTGAAATTTATAATGGACAACTGGCGGCTGGTCAAAATCGGAACCACCCAGGGGCAGCGGAAGCTTTTTTTCAAGCTGAAAAAGGAAAAACAAAAACTCATTGACGAGGGTTTTGTTCCCCACACCCAGCTGTTGTCCGACCGGTTGGGGGTTTCTGAAAAAGAGGTGATGGAGATGGACCAGCGGCTTGACGGTTGGGATGTTTCGCTGGACGCCCCGCTGAAAGAAGATTCGGATACGGAAAGAGGGGAGTTTCTGAGTTCGGAAGCGGTCTCTGTTGAGAGCCAGGTCGCCAAAAAAGAAATTGAAACCCTTTTACAGGAAAATGTGGCGACCTTTCGGAAACAACTGGCAGAGCGGGAGCTTGAAATATTTGATAAACGGATATTTACGGACACGCCGTTAACCCTTCAGGATATTGGTGATAAATACAATATATCAAGAGAGCGGGTGCGCCAGCTGGAAAAAAATATAATAAAAAAAATGAAGACATTCTTCAAAGACGAGATCCCTGATTTTGACTTATATGAATAGACCCGGGCTTAACTCAGGCAGAAATAAAAATTTTCATCGCGCAAATCGGAACAAAAAAATGAATAAATTGATAGGTACGTTCGCTGTTTTAATCTTTTGTGTGTTTTTTCTGGGCGGGTGCGGACTTCAAAAAGTTCAATCCAAAGGTCCTTCAGTTGATTTTTATGAGGCCGAAATGAGAATAAAATCGCCGGCGGATCAGGAGATCTCGGGGCCGGACGACAGCTATTATCTGTTTATGGAATCAGAACTTTCAAAAGGCCGCGGAGATCTGGAATCAGCGATTGATCTCTTAAAAATGGCCATCGAGAATGATCCGGAATCAGTATATCTAAAAAAAGAGCTGGCCGTCTTGTATCTTCACAAGAAAGAAAATGAAAATGCCCTGGCCGTTGTGGAAATGATTCTTGAACAGCAGCCGGATTCGGTGGACGCCCTGCTGATGTCCGCCACCATCCGGCGAACTATAGATAAAGCGGCAGACGTTAAACCGATTTATGAAAAGGTTCTTGAAATAGATCCGGAACGCAAAAGTGTTTATCAGATCCTGGGGAAAATGTATTTTTCAGAAGGCGATATGGACAACGCGTTTCGTATTTTTGAAAAAATGCTCGGGCTCTTTCCGGATAATTATGTGGGGCATTATTATACCGGAGAGATTTACGGGGTGAGAGGAGATTACGACAAGGCCGAAGAATCGTTTTACAAGGCGCTGGAACTTTCACCGTCTCTGGATGAGGCCCGTCTGGAACTTATTAAGCTCTATCGGTTAACCGGCCAGGACAAAAAAATAATAGAAATGTACCAGGATATCCTTGAGCGGAATCCGGACAATATCATTTCCGCCATTGAACTGGGATTGTTGTACAATAAAAAAGACAAAGAAAAATCAAAATCCATTTTAAAGGATCTGGGCAGGCGAAGTATAAATGATCCCAATGTTATCGGCACGGTATTGCAATATCTGATTCTTCAGAAACGCGTCGATGATGCGATTATTGTTTTAAAGGGCATGTCGGCGGGTGCGCCGGAAAGTTCCGAGATCGCTTATGCAACAGCGATTGTTCATTATGAAAAAGAAAATACGGAACTGGCCCTTGAAAATTTTAAAAAGATCCGGCCGGATACCCGGTTTTATGAAAATGCGCTGATCCACATGGCCATTATTTATTATAATAATAATGACTTTGATTCGGGTATCGCGGTGCTGGAAGATGGCATGACCCAAGTTGCGGATTCGGAAAAGCTTTCATTGATCCCTTATTTGAGTTCTTTTTATAAAGAAAAGGAAATGATCGAAGAAGCGGTTGAACTGATCAAAGAAGGGCTTTTGATTGATCCGGAAAATGCCGACCTGTTGTTTGAGCTCGGTGTTATTTATGACCGGCAGGATAAAACCGATCTGGCGGTCGAACAGATGAAAGCAGTGCTTGAGCTGAATCCGGAGCATGCGGATGCATTGAATTATCTGGGGTATACCTATGCGGACAAAGGCATAAAACTGGATGAAGCCGAAGCCATGATTAAAAAGGCATTGGAACAGAAACCGGATAACGGCTACATCATCGACAGCCTGGGATGGGTTTATTTTAAAAAGGGGCTTCTGGAGGAAGCCTTGCTGCAGCTTCAGCGGGCAGTAGAATTGATTCCGGATGATCCTGTGGTTCTTGAGCATTTGGGTGATGTGTATCACCGGATGGATAATCCCGAAAAAGCCCTTGAATATTATAAGCAGGCACTTGAAAAAGAAGACAGGGAAGAAGATCAGGAAAAACTGCGGGAAAAAATTGAATTTCTTCAGCCCGAGGGATATTAAGCCGGATGAGAGTTACCGCCTGGGTTGCTTTTTTTTTGGCCCTTACCTGGCTGCCGGCCTGTTATAGTATCGTCGGAAAAGACGCTGATTTTTCGTTTCAAGGCGCCCCGCCCCGGGTCGATCGTCTGCTGTCACTCATTGAACAGAAAAACGCGGCCGTGCAATCGTTTAAAGGGATTGGCCGGATCCGGATCCGGGATCGCGGCCTGTCACGGACATCCCGGGCAGCCTGGCTGGGGACGGCGGATGGCCGGCTTCGTATCGAATTTTTAGGGCTTCCCGGCCAGCCGGTGGCAAAATTTATTTTTGACGGGAACCACTACCTTTTTTTCTCCCATATGGATGAACAGATATACCGGAAAAAAAGTACGGATCCAAACCTGGAGCCGGTTACCGGCGTTTCGATCAGAGCCAGCGAGGTGATCGACTTGCTGGCCGGCGGTATTCCGGTTTATGAACATGATGCGATCTCTTTCGAGCAATGCGGGGAAACGGCCGGAGAGCAGGCCGGGAAAAACGACCGGTGTGTGCTGATTTTCAAAAAAACCTGGCTGGGGGTGGTGGAAAAAATATTTTTTAAGGGGTCTGTGATTGAAAAGGTGGAAATATTCAAGTGGGGAGATAAAATATATCAGGCCACGTTAAATGATATCAGAACGGTTGACGGAAAGTCTGTTCCTTTTTTCGTCGAAATTGAGAATGCGGAAAACCAGGGATTTTGTTTTACCGTTGACCGGCAATGGGTGGATATTGACCTGCGGCCGGACATGTTTGAAATCACGCCGATGGATTAAATGAAGCCTCCAACGGTCATTGCACTGGAAGCCCGGCTGAAGCCCTGCCGCAATGTTATCACGCTGGGGGTTCACCCGAATTTTTCAGATTACACCACCGAAGAAAAATCCCTGATCAGCAATTCCGACAGGATTTATTATCCGTCATCATTTTACGCGGACATGTTTGCTGCCATGGGAAAAAAAATATTTCCCAGTGTGCATACCTACCGGTTTGCCCAGGATAAAATCAAGCAGACCGCATTATTTAAACTGCGGAAAATTCCCCATCCGGCCACCCGGACCTTTTATGCCAGAACTAAACGGGAAAAGATCTTATCTTATTTCAGTTTTCCGTTTATCGCAAAAATCCCCCGGGGGTCCGCTTTGGGCCGCGGGGTGTTTTTAATCTGCAATCAGGAAGCACTTGAGCAATACTGCAACCTGACAAAAGTTGCCTATATTCAGCAATACCTGCCGATTGACAGAGATCTCCGGGTGGTTATTATTGGTCATCGCATTGTCCATGCATATTGGCGGATAAATGCACCGGGGGAATTCAGAAGCAATGTGGAACACGGGGCTAAGATTACGTTTGATGATATTCCTGAAAAAGCGCTGGCCCTTGCCCTGGATACGGCAAAAGGCTGCGGGTGGAATGATGTGGGCATCGATATTTGTGAACACCAGAATCAGTTTTATGTTCTGGAAGCCAACATGAAATACGGCAAGGCCGGTTTTAAGCAGGCCGGTCTGGATTATTATCAAATGATGGAGGCAATGATCCGCAATGGCGAAATATAGCAAAGACTCCCTGGAAAAATTAAGGGGAGTTCTGGATCACCGGGAGACGGATCTGCTCGCCGGTTATGCCACAAAGAGCATTGGCGGAATGCGAAGGTTGCCGGAAAAACGGCTGGCCACTGATTACCGGCAGAATTTTTCAGTAGATGTGGACCGCATCATCAATTCCATGGCCTATACCCGGTATATCGATAAAACCCAGGTTTTTTACCTGGTCAAAAATGATCATATCACTCACCGGATGCTCCATGTTCAGCTGGTTTCCAAAGTGGCCAGAACCATCGGCCGGTTTCTCGGATTAAATGAAGACCTGATTGAAGCCATTGCCATCGGCCATGATGTGGGACATCCGCCGTTTGGTCATGACGGGGAAAGAATGTTGTCAGCGCTCTGCAATTCATTGAATATCGGCCGCTTTCACCACAACGTGCAGAGCGTGCAATTTCTGGACAAAGTGGAGCGCAAAGGCCGCGGCTGGAATTTGTGCCTCCAGACCATCGACGGCATCTTGTGCCACGACGGCGAAATCCACAACCAGCGGGTGGCGCCGGCTGCCGGGAAAAATTTTTCAGACCATGAAGCGGAAATCGAACAAAAGAAATCCGGTAACCCCGTGCGTCTGATTCCCATGACCATGGAAGGGTGTGTGGTGCGATTTTCAGATACGGTCAGCTATATCGGCAGGGATATTGAAGACGCTATCCGGCTGGGCCTTATCCGGCGTTGCGACCTGCCCCGGGAAAGTGTCGGCTGCCTGGGGGATACCAACGGCAAAATTGTTTACTCTCTGGTTACGGATATCATTTTAAACAGTTATGAAAAACCGTATATTTCGTTCAGCCCGGAAGTCTCGGCGGCATTAAAACAATTGAAACAATTCAATTATGAACGAATATACATGAATCAGCGAATCAAAGGGGAATTGAAAAATATCGAAACCCTTTACACGTTCCTGTTTGAGCGGTTTTTAGAAGATATCAGAACGCAAAAATCCGATTCGCCGGTTTTTAAAAACTTCCTTGAAGGCATGTCGGATAAATATATGGCAATCCACAGCCCGGAGGAACATGTCAGGGATTTTATTGCCGGCATGACGGACCAGTATTTTTTAAGACAGGCCCCTGAAGCTATGCGGCCCAAACCCATTAATCTTTAGATCCTATGTATGAGAAAAGAGCATACCGTGATGTGATGAAAATCGAAGGCCTTAAGGCCTTTGGCGTATCGGTCCAGGAAACGGATTTATGGATTTGCGCAAACCGGGTGCTGGAAAGCCAGGCCAGAGAGCATGTCTTTAAAGTCAGGGGATATATCGAATCCTATATCCGGGCGTATCCCGGTTTTTTAAAAACCCTTGCCCCATGGGCAGTTGACGGCCCGGCCCCCTTGATTGTCAGGGAAATGATACAAGCCGGCAAGCTCGCCGGTGTCGGGCCGATGGCCGCGGTGGCCGGTGCGGTGTCGGAATCGGTGGGCACTGAACTTCTGAAATATTCCGATGAAATTATGGTGGAAAACGGCGGGGATATTTTTATAAAGCTCAACCGGCCGGTGACTTATTCCATCTTTGCCGGTAAATCGCCATTGAGCCTGCGTTTTGGCATCCGCCTCGATTCCACGGGAACTTCCCTCGGGGTCTGTACCTCATCGGCGACCATCGGACATTCTTTCAGTACCGGAAAAGCGGACGCGGTGTGTGTGGTGTCCGAGTCCTGTGCGGTGGCTGATGCCGCCGCCACGGCCATCTGCAATCAGGTCTCGTCGGCAAAGAAAATCCAGCCGGCCATCGATTTCGGGAAACGGATCAAGGGCGTGTCGGCAATTGTGGTCATTGCCGGAGAGAAGGTCGGCATCTGGGGAGACGCAGAAATGGTCCCGCTGTAATACACGATGCCGCTTATGTTTGAAAAGCCGCAGGTATTTTTATTATAGAAAACGGTTGAGTTTTTGCGTTAAAAAAGTCAATATGCCAAATTACAATGCCGCTTTGGGCAATTTGCCGCATCATCAAATCATTGCCCGATGTTGAAAAAAAATAGCCGTCCCGATTGCGCTGCGGGAAAATAATTTTGTACCGTCAACCAGAAGATGGAGAAATTGAAATGAAAAAGGTTAAACTTGCTTTTTGGCTGATTTTAGTGGGTCTGATGGGGATCGTTTTCTGGCAGAACCAGGCTTTTTTTCTGGAGAAAAAAAGTGTCGGAATTAATTATGTTGTCGGTTCGTATCAGTCCCCGGAACTGCAAATTGTACTCTATTTTTTGATATTTTTTCTGGCGGGGCTTCTTATCTCCTATTTTCACAGCCTTTCCGAAAGATTTGCCGCGCGCAAAACCATAAAAAAATTAAATGAAGAGCTGGCCCATGCCGGAATTAAGATTTCGGAACTGGAAGCCGCTATGAGTTCGCCGCAGGCAGCTGATTCAGAGACCGGACCGGTGGCTGACGCGCACCCGGCCAAATCGGCTGAATCCTCAACCGCTTAATTTTTCAACAGAATTTTTCCGGTCCCAAAAAAGTTTGTCCATGACGCAGCCCAAACTCACCCCTATGATGAAGCAGTATCTGGCCATCAAGGAGCAGTATACGGATTTTATACTCTTCTACCGGATGGGGGATTTTTATGAAATGTTTCTTGAGGATGCCAAAACAGCCGCCCGGGAACTCGAAATTACCTTAACCGCCAGAAACAAGAAAGACGATGACGCCGTTCCCATGTGCGGTGTCCCGGTAAAAGCGGCAGAAGGCTATATCTCCCGGTTGATCGACAAGGGGTATAAAGTCGCCATCTGCGAACAGACGGAAGATGCGTCAAAGGCAAAGGGGCTGGTCAAACGGGACGTGGTCCGGGTGGTGACCCCCGGCATGGTCATCAATGACGCGCTTTTAGACGAGAAAACAAATAATTTTGTTTTGGCCATGGCCCGGCACAAAGATTTTTTCGGACTGTCCTGCCTGGATTTATCCACCGGAACTTTTCGGGTGGCTGAAACCAACAATCCCGAATCAATTATCGAAGAAGCCCGTAAAATCTCACCCAATGAAATTATTCTGGCGGAATCTGCAAAAAATGACGCTTTTTTCGCTTCTTTTTTAACCTCTTTTTCCCAGACGTCGGTGTCCTTTCTTCCGGATCGGGTGTTTGCGCATCGCGACGCCCGAAACCGCCTGCTCGAACAGTTCAACACCCGGAGCCTGGAGGGGTTTGGATGCGAAAAACTGGCGGCCGGGGTTTGCGCCGCCGGCGCCCTGATTTTTTATGTCCAGGACGCCCAAAAGCAGGAGATCCGGCATCTTACCGGCCTGGAAACCTATGTGCTGGATCAGTATTTGTTAATTGATGAGGTCAGTTTCAATAATCTGGAGCTTTTTAAAAGTTTAAAATCCGGCGCCCGCGCCGGCACGCTGCTCAGTGTGATGGATGCCACCGTAACGGCCATGGGGGGGCGGTTGCTCAAAAAATGGCTCCGGTATCCGCTGGTGGACATCACCCGAATCAATGCCCGCCTGGCGGCGGTTGAAGAAATTAAGGACAATATCGCCGTTCGCAAAGCCATTCGGAAACATTTAAAATCAGTGGCTGACATGGAAAGGCTGGCCGGCAGAATTTCCATGGGTTATTCAAATGCCCGGGATCTTCTGGCGCTCAAACAATCCATTCTTGTTTTACCGGAAATTATTCTTGAATTAAAGCACCTGCAGGAGGATTTATTTCAATGGGATGAATCCGTTTATGCTGCATTGGCAAAAACCGCGGAGCTGATTGAATCAGCCATTGCCGATGCCCCGCCGCCAACGGTCAATGAAGGCGGAATGATCAAAAAAGGGTATAACCCGGAACTGGATGAACTGATCAACATTTCCCGGGACGGGAAAGGCTGGCTGGCGGAACTGGAAGCAAAAGAGCGGGAAGCCACCGGCATCGGATCATTAAAGGTTCGGTATAACAAGGTGTTCGGCTATTATATCGAAGTCTCAAAATCCGGCTATAAATCCGTGCCCCCGCATTATGTCCGGAAACAGACCCTGGTGAATGCGGAAAGATTCATAACCGATGATTTAAAAAAATTTGAAACCACGGTGCTGGGTGCGGAAGAAAAACGCTCAGCCCTGGAATATGAACTGTTTTGCGAAATAAGGGCGCATGTGGTGGAGAACAATCCGGCACTCATGAATGCCGCCCAGTTCATCGCCCATCTGGATTGCCTGTTGACCTATGCGGAAGTTGCCGATTTAAATGATTATGTTCGTCCGGAAATAAATGTCGACGGGGTGATTCATATTGAAGACGGCCGGCATCCGGTGGTTGAAAAACTGCTCGCCGGCGAACGCTATGTGCCCAATACCATACATATGGATAACCGGGATCACCAGGTTTTAATCATTACCGGGCCCAATATGGCCGGCAAGTCAACGGTTTTGCGTCAGGTTGCGCTGATTGTGCTCATGGCGCAGGCCGGTGCGTT
Source organism: Desulfobacteraceae bacterium (assembly GCA_011390415.1). Lineage (GTDB taxonomy): Bacteria > Desulfobacterota > Desulfobacteria > Desulfobacterales > Desulfosalsimonadaceae > SURF-3. The sequence continues at coordinate 15,066 of JAABSL010000313.1, read as the reverse complement.
TGTGCCGGCGAGCTATGCCACGGTTTCAATTACCGACAGAATTTTCACCCGGGTCGGCGCGCTGGATAATCTGTCCCAGGGGCAGAGCACATTTATGGTGGAAATGGAAGAAACCGCCAACATCATCAACAATTCATCACCGGACAGCCTGGTGGTGATGGATGAAATCGGCAGGGGGACAAGTACGTTCGACGGGCTGAGTATCGCCTGGGCCGTGGCGGAGTTTCTGCATGACTTGCGCGGGGCCGGCGTTAAAACACTTTTTGCCACCCATTATCATGAACTGACCGATCTGGTAAAGGTCAAGGCACGGGTAAAAAATTTCAACATTGCGGTCAGGGAATGGAATGATGAAATTATTTTCCTGCACAAAATTCTTGAAGGCGGCACCAATCGCAGTTATGGGATACAGGTGGCCCGTCTGGCGGGAATTCCTGAAAAGATCGTCAAACGGGCAAAAAAGGTGCTCTCCAATATTGAAAATAACGGCCATGTGCTGGGCGCCAAAGCCGGCGGGCGGACGGACAAGAGAGTGCCGGCCAGCGGACAGGTCCAGCTGAACCTGTTTCAGACCCCGGAAAGCATGATTATGGAAAAGCTGCAAAAAATTGATATTGCTTCCATGACGCCCCTTGATGCACTCAATTATTTAAGCATGCTCAAAGAAAAAGCGTGCGGCCAATCCGTTGCGCCGGGTATACAAAAAATATCGGATGGCTGATCATGACAAAGAGTTTTAATCATATGTTCCATGCCCGGTTCGAGATATCCGGCAACTGTTATTATTTATGTTAAAAAACAAGACATTGATTACCATATTGATCTGTTGTTCGGTTTCTGTGTTCTGGTCCTGCGCGTCATCCGGGTCCACGGCAAAGACTCTTTTTTTCCAGGCGGAAGCTTGCCATCGTGAACTTCAGAACAGCGCCAATAATCAGAAATACCGCAGTTACTGGTTTTCATGTATTGGAAAATTTGAAGCGGTCTATCAGCAGGATCCGTCGGGAATCTGGGCAGCAGCGGCCTTGTTTAACATGGCCAGTCTTTACGAAGCACTTTACAGTCATTCATATAAACCGGAAGACCGGCAGGAAGCTGAAAAACTATACCGGCAGATCATCGCAGATTTTCCCGCCAGTGCCTACCGGCAAAGAGCCCAGGCAGCGGTAAAAAATATGCCGCAAACCCATCACGGTGCCGCTGACATTGAATCGGTGAAAAAGGATTTTTTTGCGGCTGAAGCCAGCTACACGGAGCTGCTGTCTCATCCGGACCGTCAGAAATTCCGCAGCTACTGGATGGAACCGATTCAAAAATTTGAAGCCGTCTATGCAAAGGACCCCTCAGGTGCCTGGGCCGCGGCAGCATTGTATAATGCCGCAAGTCTTTATGAAAAATTGTACGCCCATTCCTTTAAGGCGGAAGATAAGCAGAAATCAGAAGAGATTTTCGAGAAAATTATCAACCATTTCCCGAACAGCGCCTATTGCGAAAAAGCGGAAAACCGGCTGCAAAAAGACATTAAGTCCCTCATTTTAGACAACAGCCCCGAAAAAGCGGCACCGGTTGTGGTTGGCAAAACCCAGGATTGTGAAAAAGAGCCCCTCCCAAAAGCGGCCAATGGGGATTTTTCCAAAGTGACCGACATTCGTTACTGGTCAAATCCTGAATATACGCGAGTGGTTATTGATGCCGACCAGGCCACGTCATTTCAAAATAATCTGTTGAACAAAGACCCGGCCATTGATAAATCCCATCAGCGCCTTTATATTGATCTGAAAAACAGCCGCCTGGATTGTGCCAAAAAAACAATTCCCATTAACAACAGTCTGCTCAAGGCGGTGCGGGCCGGCCAGTATACTTCGGATACGGTTCGGGTGGTGATCGATATCAATTCTTTTGAAGATTATAATATCTTTTCACTGCCCAATCCCTTCAGAATTGTTATTGATGTCCGGGGAGAAGCGACAGCCAAAAAAACAGTGCCTCAGACAGATCAGGACAGCCCGCATGCCACATCCATTGCCCGGCAGCTGGCTTTGGGCGTCAACCGGATCGTCATTGATCCTGGCCATGGCGGCAAGGATTACGGCGCTCCCGGGTATCTGAAAGGCGTGCATGAAAAGTATATAAATCTTGAGATCGCAAAATACCTGGCGGAAATAATCAGGCAGGAACTGGGGTGTGAGGTTTTTCTTACCCGCGAAGGGGATCAATACCTGACCCTTGAGGAACGGACAGCGATTGCAAACACAAAACAAGCGGATTTGTTTATTTCCATCCATGCCAATGCGTCAAGAAATCAACGGGCATTCGGCATCGAAACTTATTTTTTGAATCTGACCACAGACGATGAATCCATCAGCGTGGCGGCCCGGGAAAATGCCACATCGAAAAAAAATATCAGTGAGCTTCAGACCATACTCAATGATCTGCTCCAGAATGCCAAGATCAACGAATCCAGCCGTCTGGCCACGTATGTGCAAAAAGAGCTGTGCAGCAATATGGAAAAAAAATATAACCGCATTAACAATAAAGGAGTGAAACGGGCGCCTTTTTATGTACTGATGGGCGCCCAGATGCCGGCGGTTCTGATTGAAACTTCTTTTATCAGCAATAAAACAGAATGCGAGCGCTTAAAGGACAAAAAATATCAGGCTGCCTTATGTGAGGGTATCGTCGGCGGTATCCGCCACTATATCAAAGAAACCCAGCCCACCGCCTATTTCGGGGATCCGGGTAAAAAAGGCCCCCAGGGATGATCGTTTGCCGAATATCTTTGGCGTGGAAGTAATTTTATAAAATAAGAGATTTTCAGTTAACAACCGATAAGGATATAAAATGGATAATATACAGGCAATTTCAGTTTTTGACGGTCGCTACCAACGGTATACAAAAGAGTTAAATGACATATTTTCGGAATACGGATTAATTCGTCATCGCGTATTTGTTGAAATTCAATGGTTGAAGTTTTTATTTCAGGAACTGGCTTTTGAAACCGTTGCCGAAGCGGATATCCGGAAAATGGATTCCATTGCTGCTGATTTTAATGTGGCCGCTGCGCATACGGTAAAGGCAATTGAAAAAGAGACCAACCATGACGTAAAGGCCGTTGAATACTATATCAAACAGCAGCTGTCGGACCTGGGACTGTCGCATCTTAAGGAATGGGTGCATTTTGCCTGCACCTCCGACGATATTAATAATACGGCGTATGCGTTAATGCTGAAAGAAGGACGGGCAAAGATAGTGGACGATATCGGCCGGGTGATTGAAAAAATTGAATCCTATGCAAAAGAATATAAGTCGATTCCCATGATGTCCCGGACCCACGGCCAGCCGGCCACGCCGACCACGGCGGGAAAGGAATTTGTTAATTATGCCTGGCGGTTGCGGGTTGAGCTGACCAATCTCAAGCTGCTCTATGTTCATGCCAAAATGAACGGGGCGAGCGGTAATTTTAATGCGCATCAGTTTGTTTTTCCGGATATTGACTGGATTGCGGCCAGTGAAAAATTCATTTCCCAGTATCTCGGCCTGACCCCGATTTTATATACCACTCAGATCAATCCGAACAATTATATCGCAGACATCCTGCATAACCTGATTCGAATTGCATCCACCATTATCGATCTGGACCGGGATATGTGGGGATACATTTCTTTGGGATATTTGAAGCAGAAAACCGTTGCCGGTGAGGTGGGATCTTCTACCATGCCCCATAAAGTCAATCCCATTGACTTTGAAAACAGTGAAGGAAATATGGGCATGGCCATTTCCATGATGGATCATCTGGCTGTAAAACTCCTGAATTCAAGGTTTCAGCGGGACCTTACCGACAGCACGGTGCTTCGAAATCTGGGTGCGGTCTGGGGATATATGGTAATTGGCCTCCAGAGCACGATAAAAGGGTTAAATAAAATAGAAATCAATATCGAAGTCCTTGAAAAAGATCTTGAAGCCAATCCCGAATTGCTGGCGGAAGCCATTCAGACGGCCATGCGCATTTATAAAGAAGACAATCCTTATGAAAAGTTAAAAAACCTGACCCGGGGACGGCGTATCACCCTGGCGGATATCAGTCAGTTTGTCGATGGCCTTGAAAAAGTTCCGGAAACATTGAAAAACCGAATGAAAGAATTGAACATGAAAGATTATACGGGACTGGCTGAAGCGCTGGTCGATCATTATTTTAGAAATATATAGTTTTTATTTGATTATATTGAAGTATTACGCTATGGGTTAAAATGTTTATCTCATACAATAGCGATTTTCGGTTCAATCCGGTCTTTTTTGATTCGATATCGATGGGGCGTAATTATAAGATTTTTGAAGGAGTAAATAACAGATGGATTTTACAATCGAATTTGATAAGCAGCAGATTGAGTCAATAGAGAATATTCTTCAGGAAGAGCTCATTGATTTAGGGGTGCAAAGCGTCATTCTGATGGATCTGGCCGGTAATGTAATCGTCAATCTTGAAAACGGCGATTCCAGTCATGACGTTTATTCTTTGGCTGCGCTTGCGGCCGGGAATTACGGGGCGGTGAGCGCGATGGCCAACATTATCGGTGAGCAGGAATTTTCTCTTCTGTTTCATAAAGGCGAAGAAGAAAGCATCCATTTCAGTAAAGTGGTCGAAGATTTGCTGCTGCTGACGATTTTTAATAAAAATGTCTCTCTGGGTTTCTTGCGTTTAAAGGTTGCCGAAGCGATTAAAAGAATTCAGGTTCTGATCTAATCTTTATTTTTATTTGTATCAGTTGTTGTTTATTGCCGGATTTATTAATATAGTCGGCAGAATTTTAACCTATGAGTGCTGGAGGTTGGTGATTTGGCATTAATCAATCCGAAAAAGAAGGAGGTCCAGGTAAAAATAGTCTACTATGGTCCAGGCCGAGGGGGTAAAACAACAAATCTTGAATATATAAATAAAAAATTCAAAAAGCGCATTCAAAACGAGATGGTGACGGTAAAAACATATGGCGACCGGACACTGTTTTTTGATTTTCTGCCGTTTGATATCGGCGAAATTAAAGGCCACAGCATTAAGGTCCAGCTTTATACCGTACCCGGTCAGGTAAAATATAATGCCACAAGACGACTGGTTTTAAGGGGCGTGGACGGCCTGGTCTTTGTCGCCGATTCGATGGATTTAAGACGCGAAATGAATATCCGCTCGCTCCAGAACCTTAAAGAAAACCTGGAAACATTTAATAAAAGTATCTTCAATATTCCGCTGGTACTGCAATATAATAAACGGGACCTGGAAGAAGAAGGCATCCCGATCCTTTCCACCGACACGCTCCAGCGGGACCTGAACAGCCGGTTAAAAGCCCCGAGTTTTGCAGCCAGTGCTGTTAAGGGAGATAATGTCGCGGCAACGATGAAAAAGATTATTGCTTTAACTGTCGGATCATTGAGAAAGAAACTCGAATAGGAGGGCAACGCTTTGACTACGAAGGATGACGATGGAAGCCTCGGCGCTGAGGTCTCAAGCCGATTAGATGAATTGTTTGGTGATGATGAATCCGAAGATATGCCGGCGTCAACAGATGCTTCTCAGGCAGTTCGTGTTGCTGACGATTCGAAAAGTAAGGCAGGAAAACCAGACCGGCGCAGTGCGGACAGTCTGGGTGAAGATTTGGACGCGGATTCTCCGATTCGGAATTTAAAGGCCCTGGTTTTTTCCATTGACTGGGAGATCACCGATGAAACAATGGTGGATTTTCTGGCTGAAACCCAACGGTTGAAACAGAGATATAAAGATGATCAGATTTTGTCGCTTTTTCTGAAACTTCATGAATCCATCGGAAAGTATATCAAAGCCAAGAAAGCCCGCGCCCATCCGGATTCCATTAAATTTGTCGCTTCCGTATACAAGAATTTTGAAAAAGTTCTGATGTCCCCGAAAATGAATCAACGGCAGAAGAAGCAGTTGCTTTCCGCTGAAGTCAAAAAATTTAAGGATTTCAAGCAGCGGGTGCTCCTCCGGGAAGGGACCGGTGAACCGGCGGAAGCGATTGCAAGCGCAGATGTCAAAGTAACGCCAACGGCAGGCATGACGTCGATGTCCCTTGAATCCAAAGAAGCAATTGATTATATCGTGGAACAGATAAAGAAAGAGATCAAGGCCGAATTCCATACCATGCGGCAGATAATCAAAAATCTTGGTGCATGATCGCTAAGTCAAAGAACACGCGCATTTTTTTAGCGTTTCGTGAGGTGAATAATTCGCAGGTTTTCTAATGATTTTTCGGAGGCTGAATAATGAATGTTTTCGCAGGTGATATGTCCAAACTGGTTCTTAAGCGGACCGTTCGTGCCGACTTGGGAGAGGTTTCTCTGGATAGCGAAATGCTGCAGGTGTTAATGGAACTTGACGGGACGAAAAATCTTGGTCAGGTCGCCCAGTCGTTGAATATGAATTTAAAACAGTTAAAGTCGGTTTTAAATCGATTGTACAAACTTCATCTTTGTGAAACTGCAAAAGAAGCAGTCCCAAAACTTGATAAGTCGTTTTTTCATTATTTGTCCGCAGAATTGTCCCGGGCCATGGGGCCGATTGCGGATGTGGTCATTGAGGATGAGGTGAGTGAAATGGGAGAACGTCCGTCAAAATTCCCTTCCCACCGTGCCGCCGAACTGGTGGATTTGCTGGCCCGTCAAATTCTCAGGGAAGAAAGAAAAGTCGCCTTCCAGCAGGCCATGGTGCGAAAACTTCGGGAAATCAAAGCGTAAATTAATATAATAGCAATATTATTGAAGAACCACATGATTATCAATGCTGCCAATTAAATTAAGGAGGAGAAGATATGACGGTTATTTGTGAAGAGTGCGGCAAGGTTTATCATATCGACCCTGATAAATTAGATCAGTATAAAGGAAAATCCGTCAGGGTCCGATGCGGTGAATGCGGGCATGTAACTCAGATCTCAAAATTGATTGATGCAGCGGACGAACCTGCCGATGATTTTACAGCCGCCGATGATAGCGGCATGCCGTCATTTGCGCGGGCAGAAGAAATCGAAGAAGAGGAAGAGCCAATTTCACGTCCGGAAAGAATGAGTGCCGGCGCCACAGAGACCCGCACAAGTGGCTGGCTGGGGTTAAGAGGAAAAATGATGGTCCTTTTTCTTGTTCTTCCCATTTTTCTCATGGCGATTTCCGGATATATTTCGCAACAGCAGCTGAACAAGCTGGCAAACGAGATTACAGAAGACAGTACCAACCTTGTTTTGCAGGAAGGTAAAGAAAAATTGATGCAAAAGGCAAGGGATGTGGCACTGCAGGTGGAAATTTATTTGCGCAACAATCCGGAACTTGAAAGAGAGGATTTTTTCTACGATCCGGATTTCAGCGGCATTGCTGTACAAAGTGTCGGAGAGACCGGTTATACCTGTGTTATTCAGCAGCCGGAACCGGACAGAGGTCAGAACTGGACAATATGGGCGCATCCGAATCCGAATATTATCGGTATTGATGATATCGACATGATCAGAAAAGCGCTGGGGCCTTATTTTGATCACTTTTTTGAGGTTCTGACCGGCTCTCAGGGAATGAAAGAGTCTGAAGGGTTTTATCGATGGAAAGATCCGGATGGAAAAATAAGGGAAAAATATATGGCGATTTCCCCGATTCGGATCGAAGGTTCCCCGTTTCTGTTGATGAGTACTGCCTATATTGATGAATTTACAAACAAAACAGAATCGCTTAAGGAAAGAGCGCAAAAACTGGCCACGGATACCCGAAATATCAACTTTGCGATTCTGATCGGTGCGATTGTTTTGATCGGTTTAATCATTATCGTTTATGGGTACCGCTTAACCCGAAATATTCAGTATCTGACGGAAGCCGCTGATCGGATCAGCGTCGGCGATCTTGAAGCAGAAATTGATGTGCATTCAAAAGACGAAATCGGCAACCTCGCCGATGCAATTTCACGAATGCAGGACAGCCTCCGGTTTTCGATCGAGCGGTTACGCCGAAGACGGTAAATTTTTTTAAATGTTTTTATATATCGTAGCAAACAAGCAATGTGTGAAGTAAAGGCACATTGCTTGTTTTGTTATATGTGAATCGTAAATCAAAAGATTTCTCTGAAAGAATTTTTTATCGGGAGAAGTAATGATTATCATACCGCGAGAAAAACCGGCTATTCAGGATCTGAACAGTTATTATCTCAAAATTGACAAATTAGTGGAACACTATCAGGGCGCATTGGGGACCGGCGGAGTTTATTTTAAATCCCGGGTAGGGGAAGGCGTTGTTTTTTTTGATGAAGATAACCTGCTCAATGGGTATTATAAAGATAAAAAAGAAGAATTAAAGGGCGGTGCCGCATTAACTAAAATTAACCAAACCGCATCTAAGAATAATTATTCTGTTACCGTGTATTATATTTTGCCTGAAAGGGTTTACTATTGGGCCAATCTTTCAAATGCAGAACAATTATACAGTGATTTAAGTTCGGAATTTACGGATCTTGAGTCCCTGATCAAAAAAATGGAAAATGAAAAGCTCACCGGTTATATTGATGTGAAATTAAATCAGAATTCCGGCGGCGGGCTGTTGTTTATTTACAATGGTGAAGTGATCGGCGGCGCTTCTGCGCAGGGGGAAGGTGACCTGGATCGATCGGTGGGGTATCGGGATGATTTGATAAAAAGATGCCGGGACGTCGGCGGAATTTTTAATGTTAAAAAAATTCAACTGTCAAAGATTTCCACATTGGCTGCCAAACCGGAAGTTAAACCGGCGCAGCCGGTTGTTGCAGCCCCCAGGCCAGTCCCGACACAACCAAAGCCGAAGCTGAGACCCAGGCAGGATTCCCGGCAAGTCCTGCGCATGCTCCAGGACCTGCTGGTATTATCGGAAAATATGGTTCGGGGCAACAAGCGGATCAAGGCGGACTTTGAAACTCTTTTGAACAAACAATTTGTGGAAAAAGTGGATCAATATGATTTTCTGGATCCTTTTGCTGCCGAATTTCGGTATTCAAACGGCAAGGTGTCCTTTAACGGGAATGCCAGTGCCAAAGAGCTTGTGGCCGCGATTGTTGAATGTGTCAAAGATATGGCTTCGTCCCTTGGCATGGCAGCGGTTTTAAGAAAGCACCTGGCAGCGTGGCAGAAAAACTATATCGATGAAATCATTGATTTTAATATAGAAGTATAGCATAGTAAAAAATGATTCCATCTCTCATCATGGCCGGAAAAAAGGAATAAGAAATGAAACCCAATGTATTAATCGTTGACGATGACCAGGCATTTTTGCGCTTGATTCAGAAAGATCTCGAAGGGTTTTCAGAGTCATTTAACGTATTAACGGCTGAATCCGGAAATGCGGCGCTGGATCTGCTCAAAAAGACATATGTGTCGTTTGTTATTTCTGATTTACGAATGCCGGGAATGGACGGTTTTGAACTGCTTTCCGGTATTTTAAAGAAATATCCGGATATTCCGGTTTATATGATGACTTCCTATGATAAGCCAAAAACAAAAGAGGTGGTCATTCAGAGCGGGGCCGCCGGTTATTTGAAGAAACCGTTTACCGCCATTGAGTTGTTTGGCGAAATAACAAAAACGTTAAATAAAAAAGCGGAAGGCGGCAGTCTCCACAACGTCACACTGGAAACATTTTTGCAGCTCATTGAAATGGAGCAGCAGACAAGCACGCTGCGGGTAGTGGACAAGAAAGGCGGCCGGGGCGGTGTGCTCTTTTTCCGCAACGGTGAATTGATGAATGCCCGAATCGGCGACCAGCAGGGAAAAGACGCGGCTTATGCCATCCTGTCCTGGTCCAATGTGTCTTTGTCAATTGAGCATGACTGTGTATTCCAGGAAAAACTGATTGACGGAGATCTTCAGGCCATTCTGCTCGATGCCATGCGTGCGAAAGATGAGCTGGCCGAAGAAGAAGCGGAACGAGCCGAAGAAGAAGACGGCGCCAACGAAATACTTCTGGATTCGCCGTTTGACGAATCAACGCCCCCGGGCCGGGAAATTCCGGCGAAAAAACCAGAAACTGCCGCAAAGGTCCGCCCGTCAAAAAAAGAGGTGGAACCGGAAAACCTGTCTCCGATTGATACCATACGCGCGAAAATTAAAAATTCGATCGGTGAACGGAACGGAATCATCGATATCTACCATGATCAGAGCTGGGACGCCTTCATCGATCAGGCTTCAAATATAGGCAATGCCTTTAATTGCGGCGCATTAAATGCCTTATATGTCAATCGGGACAATGAGCAGCAGTTTGTGATTGTTCCGGGAGAAGAGACCACAGCGATATCGATTTCATCGGATGCGCCATGGGACCGTATCCTGGGTGTGCTGGGATAGAAAAGGAATCAATCGAAATATATGATTATCACTATGAAGGATCTGCGCGGATAAGGCTATGAAAGATATATTTAAAGATGTGATGGGGATCGACGGCGTTCACGGATTGATGGTCGTCTCGAACGAGGGGGGTGTCATGATGAGTAAGTTTGCTTCTGATTTCAGGGGCGAAGAGGAAAAGCTTTCTCAGATTGACTGGAAGCCGTTTTCAATTGAAATGGGCAATATTAAAGACGCGGAATTGATTTATGACAACGCACGGTTTTACATTAAAAAAAGTGAGATCGGATTTCTGATTGTTATTATCGGCGATAATGGGCCGATTTCTCTGGTAAGGCTGAATTGTGAAATTCTGCTTCCCGAGCTGACAAAGATTCAGCCTGCCAGCAAGCGGTTCGGCAAGCTTTTACGAAAAAAGATTTTTTAATAATTTTTCTGCTTTAACAGCAGTTTGAAAATATACCCTTGGTTTTCCCCACACCATCTGTTTATGTATAACGCTTGCGCCATGAAATATGCATAACGGTTTCATATGTTTTTCTTAATATCAGCACATATTCAAATCAGCCGGTTTTTGAAGTCGGCTGCACAAATCAAATAATTGGTCAGGAGTGCGACCATGGAAAGTGTTCAAGAAACAACTGAAGATTATCAGGCTAAAATCAAATCCGCGGAAGCCTATGAAAAACACGGACTCTATGATGAAGCCCTGGAATTATACCAGGAGATTTTATCTGTAGAAACGGATCTGGATGAAGCGCTGGTTCAGCAAATTAAATTAAAAATGGATGAACTGGGCAAAGAGATCGAAGTCCATGACAGTGATACCCATTACAATCTCTCGTCCGAAGAAGTCTCCCATATTAAAACCGGGCTTTCAATCGGCGAGAGCGGTCCTGAGATTTGTGACAGTGCGTCCGCCTTTAAGGAACTGGGTTTATACCGGGAAGCGGCCGCAGAGTATAAAAAATTATTTCAGACGGATTATCTGATTGATGATTTTTTCGCAGATTTTCTGGAATGCAGCTTTGTTGTTAACGAACCGGCAGATGTGGTTTCGGAACTGGAAGCGATAATAAAAGAAAACAATCTGGATGACAAGGCCCGGGCTTCCATTCATTTTATGCTGGGTACAGAACTGGATAAACGCCACAATAAAGAACTGGCGATCAAGAGCTATGAAACCGTTCAGAAAATTGATCCGGTTTATCCCCGAATCCAGGAGAAAATAGCGTCTGTTCAGCCGGACAAACGGTATGACTCCAGGTATGATTATCTGCTGCGTCATAAAATTGTAAATACGGATCAGCTGCAGAAAGCACTGGCGCTGTCCAAAAAAGTAAAAAAAAGCGTTGAAACTGTTTTGATGGAACAGTTCAAAACGCCCAAGGAAGAAATCGGAAAGTCTCTGTCTGCTTACTATAATTGTCCGTTTAAAAAATTTGATCCGAAGATGGAGATTCCGTATGAGCTGATCAGCAATTTAAAAAAACCTTTTTTAATCCAGGATGTCTGGGTGCCCCTGCATTGGGAAATCGATCATATTGAGATACTGATCGATGACCCGAAAGATCTCAGCAAACTCGATCATGCCAAAGCGTTGTTTAATACCAACAAGTTTGTTTTTTCCGTGGGGATTAAAGAAGATATTGTCGCCATTATCAATCATTTTTTTGCCCAGCAAAATGCGCCCAAAGTTGAAGCCCGGAAGGGAGATCCGAATGATGGTTTTGACCAGCTGCCGGAAATCGCATTTGAAGAGGTTGATGATGAAGACGAAGATGTTGAAACGGTTGATGAAGGCTCCGGAAAGGTCGTTCAGCTGGTGGATCAGGTATTAATCACCGCTTATCGTAAAGATGCCTCTGATATCCACATCGAGCCGTCGACCATCGCCAAACGCACAAAAATCCGATTCCGGATTGACGGGGTTTGTCAGGATTTTCTTGAAGTCCCCAATTCTTTTGCCATGGCTATTTTATCCCGAATCAAAATTATGGCCAACCTGGATATCGCGGAAAAACGGCTGCCCCAGGACGGCAAAATTAAATTCAAGCGAAAAGGGATTCCGCCTTTTGAACTGCGGGTGGCTACTCTGCCCACAGCCGACAACCAGGAAGATGTGGTAATGCGAATCCTTGCCACCAGCGGCGCCATGAAGATTGAAGACCTGGCCCTTACCGACCGGAATATGAAGGCGTTATTAAAAGCCATCTCAAAACCCTATGGTCTGGTTCTGGTGGTCGGCCCCACGGGTTCCGGTAAAACCACCACCCTTCATTCCGCCCTGCATCATATTAACACGCCGGAACGAAAAATATGGACCGCCGAAGATCCGGTTGAAATCTCCCAGCTCGGATTGCGTCAGGTGGAAGTGAAAAACAAGATCGGCCTGGATTTCGCCAGAATCATGCGGGCGTTTTTGCGGGCGGATCCGGATGTGATTATGGTGGGTGAAATGCGGGACTTTGAAACGGCCTCTATCGGCGTTGAAGCCTCTTTGACCGGGCATCTGGTTTTCTCTACCCTGCATACCAACAGTGCGCCGGAAACAGTGACGCGTCTTCTGGATATGGGACTGAACCCATTGAATTTTTCCGATGCGTTTTTAGCTGTACTGGCTCAGCGCCTGCTGCGCCGCCTGTGCAAGAATTGCCGGAAAGAATATACGCCAAGCCAGGAAGAATTCGATGATATTGTCAATGACTACGGAAAAGAGGATTTCAAAAAAACCGGGATCCAACTTTCGCCGGACCTGAAACTTTTTTCACCGGTGGGATGTGATCAGTGCAGTGGAACAGGCTATAAAGGCCGGGTGGGTATTCATGAGCTGATGAACGGATCGCCGACAATCAAGCGGATGATCAAGAAACAGGCCAGTGCCGAAGAATTATTTGTTCAGGCCAAAGAAGAAGAGATGACCACTCTGATGCAGGATGGCATCTTAAAAGTGTTTGACGGGCTTTCTGATATAGCCGAAGTCCGGCGGGTGTGCATCAGTTAAAACAAAATGCCCGACTTAGTTTTTTATCTCTAATTTTTGTGTTTTTTTGGCAAATAATTTTAAAAATTCAGAAAGTGTGAAGTGACTAAAGTGAACTAAAGTGCCTAAAGTTCATGACTGCGCGAAACGCGCGATCATTTTTAACATAAAAATTGAAAACGCCGAAGGCATTAACCATAACTTTAGATCACTTCAAACTTTTGATCACTTTCAAATTTTCCGGTTTATCCGATTTGGGTTTTAAAAGCGTATAAAAAACCCTGCACGGAATTTGCCCTGAAACGGTGATGTATATCACATGACACTCAGTTTTAAACGCTTTTTAAAATTTTTTCACCGGTCTTTCGGGTTCTGGCAAAAACCGTTGCCGGATCAGGGATCGCCGGAACAGCAAGCAAACGATCCAACATCCTATAAAAGATCCTTTAATCGGTTTCCTCTTGAATTTGAAGTAATGGTTTCGATAATAGACAGCGATCGGCATACGGATCAAGAAAGAAGCGAACTTCATGACGTATCCGGCGGCGGTGCCCTGTTTATTTCACAAATGCCTGAAAAATATTATCCGGGACAGCTTTTGAAACTGGATATTTTTTTAGCCGGCACACAGGATGTTCGCGCCTGCATCAAAACCGAAGCCTCGGTTGTTCGTATTCATCCCATGGCGCCCCGGGATGCGGATGCGCCCGGTGTAAAAACAGGGGTTGCCGTAAAATTTCATCAACCGTTTGAATTTGAAAGAATGGATCGTTCTTTTTTCCCCGGGAATTTGACATGAAGCAGGCGTATCGTCGGGATTACAATACCATCGGGGGAAAAATGCTGGCTGCCCTGGCGCTGATGGCCGTCATTCCTTATCTGCTGCTCTTTTATTTATACATGACCGGGAATATATCGATATCTGAATCCATTATTCTATATATTCCTATCATATTGATTTCTACCGTTGTCGGTTATTCACTGATCCGGAGAACCGCGGACAGGGTATTTTCCTTGAGCAGAGAAACCCGCCTGGCGGAAAGCGGCGAGCGAAGCGAGCCGATACAGATTGAGGCGGACCGGGAATTAAATGAAATTGCGACCCACTTTAATTCCCTTATTGGCCGGCTGGATAAAATGAAACGCAAGAACCAGGAACAAGCCACCCAATTGATGGTGTATTCCCGGGACCTGGCATTGTCCTATCAGAAAACCAAGCAGGAAGAAGACCTCAGAAACCGCTTGAGCCGCTATGTGGGCAATAATCTGGTGGAAAAATTGATTGATTTGAAAGGCGGCGGTCTGGTGGATACCGAACGTCGCCGGGTAACGGTTCTTTTTGCGGATATCCGATCGTTTACCACCATTGCGGAAGGCATGACCGCAGAAGATGTGGTGCTGATGCTGAATCAGTATTTCAGCGTGATGGTGGATATTATTTTTAAAAACAACGGGCTGTTGGATAAGTTTGTCGGGGACCAGCTGATTGCGGTATTCGGACTCGTTGACGCATCCGGGAATGCGTCTGAAAATGCCATTCGAACCGCCATTGAAATGCAGGAAGCCACCGAGGAAATGATGAAAAAAAGACTCCGCACCAACCAGGAGCTGTTTGAGGTCGGTATCGGGATCAATACCGGCAATGCCATTATCGGCAATATCGGGTCCGCCAACCGGATGGATTATACGGTGATCGGGGATTGCGTCAATATCGCCGCACGGCTCGAGGAGATGGCCATC
>JAABSL010000312.1 GCA_011390415.1 Desulfobacteraceae bacterium | reverse complement strand
GAAAAGGAATTGCGGTTTGCGGTCAGAGAAGGCGGCCGGACAGTCGGTGCAGGTGTGGTTAGTGAAATTATAGAATAGGGTAGGTATATACCGATATGATTACAAGCACTAAAATAAGAATCCGGCTGAGAGCCTATGATCATAAACTGCTGGATCAATCCGCAAGGGACATTGTCGATACCGCCCGAAAAACCGGCGCAAAAATTGTCGGACCTATTCCCTTGCCGACGCGGATAAACAAATATTGTGTTCTGCGGTCTCCGCATGTCAATAAGAAATCCAGAGAACAGTTTGAAATTCGAACGCATAAGCGCGTATTGGATATTCAGGACCCGACCCAGCAGACAGTGGATGCGTTAATGAAGCTTGATTTGTCCCCGGGTGTTGATGTGGACATTAAATTGTAGCATATACAGAGAGTTTGGTGGCAGACATGAGTAACGGGATTTTAGGAAAAAAATTGGGTATGACCGGATTGTTCACCCACGAGGGGAAGTATCTGCCGGTAACAGTGGTAGAAGCCGGTCCCTGCCGGGTGACCCAGGTTAAAACCGTGGTTAACGATGGCTATAATGCGTTGCAGCTCGGCTTCGGGGAAAAGAAAAAATCCCGGGTCAATAAACCGCTGCAGGGGCATTATGCAAAAAGCGGTGAAAATCAGTTTACTGTTTTACGTGAGTTCAGGATTGATAATCCGGATGAATTTCAGGTGGGACAGGAAGTGACCCTGGATATATTCAAAATCGGTGATAAGATTGAAATTTCCGGGACCTGCAAAGGACGCGGTTTTACGGGAACCATTAAGCGTCATGGATTCAGTCGCGGTCCCAAAACGCACGGCAGCCGGAATTACCGGCGACCGGGTTCCATCGGTAACAGTGCCTGGCCGGCCAAAGTTATAAAAGGCAAGAAAATGCCGGGTCAGCATGGAAACACCCGCAAAACGGTCCGGAATCTTGAGATTGTGGACATCCGACCGGAAGAGAACCTGATTCTTTTAAAAGGTGCGGTACCGGGACCACCCAGCGGGACCATCGAAATAAAAAAGTCTAAGTTTTAATTGTAAGTCGTCTGTAGCTGTTTCGGCAGATAGCTTAATTATATGAGAGGATACCATGGCTGTCATTGAAGTTAAAAATATCACAGGTGAAAAAGTTTCAGAAGTTGAAATGCCTGACAGCATATTTAATGTAGAGCCGAAAAAAAGCGTTCTGCATGAAGTCGTCTGCATGCAACTGGCTGCCCGACGCAGCGGAACCGCATCAGTCAAACGACGATCTGATGTAAAAGGCAGCACAGCCAAACTTTTTCGTCAGAAAGGGACGGGGCGTGCGCGCCGCGGCGACATTAAAAGCCCCACCCTGCGCGGCGGCGGTGTGGTTTTTGGCCCGGATCCGAGATCCTATAAGCCCAAAGTGCATAAAAAAATCCGGCGGCTGGCCCTTAAAATGGCGCTCAGCGCAAAATTAAAAGAAGACATGCTGATTGTACTCGATGCATTTGTTCTGGATGAGATAAAGACGAAATCGGTTGTTTCCGTTATTGAGACGTTAAAGCTTGAAAACCCCCTGATTATTATTGACGGCAAAAATGATGAACTGGAACTTTCTTCAAGAAATATTCCGGGTGTCAAAGTATTGCGGGTGGAAGGCCTTAATGTGTATGATATTCTGAAACATAAAAATCTCGTTCTGCTCGAGGCTTCAATCAAGAACATAGAGGGGAGGCTGGCCGCATGAATAAGTATCAGGTAATCA
This sequence comes from Desulfobacteraceae bacterium, assembly GCA_011390415.1. GTDB lineage: Bacteria > Desulfobacterota > Desulfobacteria > Desulfobacterales > Desulfosalsimonadaceae > SURF-3. The sequence goes on along the minus strand of JAABSL010000312.1, from coordinate 13,098 downwards.
AAGCACCGATTGATACGGAGAAATCCAACCTTCAAAAAGAATTATTAAATCAGGTCTCATTTTCAGTTGCACCTGGGTCGAACCGGGTGGAAATTAAAAGGGCTGTGGAAGAGATTTTCGATGTCAAGGTGAAATCGGTTAAGACCATAAATGTAAAAGGTAAAGTCAAGCAGCGCGGTCGGATTGTCGGAAAGCGAAAAGACTGGAAAAAAGCCCACGTGACCTTGATGCCCGGACATCGGATTAATTTTTTTGACGGAGTTTAGCTGGGAGTTTTTAAATGGCAATTAAGAAGGTAAAACCAACATCACAGGGACGCCGTTTTCAGGAATTTCCCACGTTTGAGGAAATTACGAAAACAACACCTGAACGACGCCTGGTAAAAATATTAAAAAAATCCGGCGGCCGTAATGCGAACGGCCGGATCACCTGCCGGCATCGCGGCGGCGGCCATAAGCGGTATTATCGGATCATTGATTTTAAGCGCAACAAAGACGGGATTCCCGCGCGGGTCGCAGCCATTGAATACGATCCGAACCGGTCCGCCAGAATCGCGCTGCTGAACTATGCGGACGGTGAAAAGCGGTATATTCTTTTGCCGGTGAAGCTTGCGGTGGGCGATCAGGTCATGTCCGGGGAAAATGCCGAAATCAAGCCCGGCAACGCGCTGCCTTTGCGTCATATCCCTTTGGGTACCCACATTCATAATATCGAGCTTCAGATTGGAAAAGGCGGCCAGCTGGTTAAAAGTGCCGGCGGATATGCTCAGCTGATGGCAAAAGAAGGTCGTTACGCCACCATTAAACTGCCCTCCGGAGAAGTCCGGCTTGTTTTGCAGACATGCAAAGCCACCATCGGCGTGGTCGGAAATAAAGACCATGAAAATATTTCCCTGGGAAAAGCCGGCCGCTCCCGAATGATCGGCAGACGCCCGAGCGTCCGGGGCGTGGTAATGAATCCCGTGGATCATCCCATGGGCGGCGGTGAAGGCCGTTCCTCGGGTGGTCGTCATCCCTGTACCCCCTGGGGAAAACCGACCAAAGGGTTCCGGACACGCAAGCGTAAGCCCAGTGACCGGCTGATTGTCAAGAGACGGAAAAAATAATTAACAACAGGTGTCTCTTCATCTGAAAGCATTATAAAATAAGATATCATTCACATTTTTAGGAGCGTTTATGCCTCGATCATTAAAAAAGGGACCTTATGTAGATCCTAAAATATACAAAAAAATAGAAATCGCTCAGGAAACACGCAGCAACAAGGTGATCAAAACATGGTCAAGGCGATCTACGATTATTCCGGAAATGGTTGGCCTGACGCTGGCTGTACATAATGGGAAAAAGTTTGTGCCGGTGTTTGTAACAGAAAACATGGTGGGTCACAAACTCGGTGAATTTTCTCCGACCCGCATTTTTTATGGTCACGCCGGTGGGAAGAAAACGAAGTAATCAATACTCAACATTATAAAGGTTAGGAATATCGGCATGGAGGTCAAGGCAACAGCTAAATATATGCGTATATCCGCTCAAAAGGTGCGTCGGATTGTGGATGCAATCAAAGGCAGACCGGCCGAGGCAGGACTGAATGCGCTGAAATTTATGCCGCAGAAGTCTGCGGGTATGGTCGAGAAGATTTTGCGATCAGCGATTGCGAATGCAGATCAGAATGCGGAATTGGATGTCGATTCCCTCGTGATCAAAAATATAATCGTCGATGAAGGTCCGACGTTAAAACGTTTCCGTGCGAGAGCCAGAGGTCGGGGATCTCGAATTTTAAAGCGTACAAGCCATATTACCGTGATCGTTGCTGAAGGGTAGTCGCAAATAAGGAGGAAAGAGCTTGGGTCAGAAAGTCAATCCGATAGGAATGAGGCTGGGAATTATAAAAACTTGGAATTCCAGGTGGTTTGCAGGAAAAGACTACTCAAAGTATGTCTTTGAAGATCACCAGATTCGTAAGTTTTTAAAGAAGGAATTGTATCATGCCGGGATCTCTCGAATTGATATTGAACGATCCTCAAAACGGATCAAGCTGAAAATTTCCGCTGCCCGTCCGGGTATTATCATTGGGAAAAAAGGATCGGAAATCGAGGCACTCAAAAAGAAACTTGAAAAGATGTTGACTCAGGAAGTTTTAGTTGACATTCAAGAGGTTCGAAAACCGGAAATTGACGCGCAGCTGGTGGCTGAAAATGTTGCCAATCAGTTGATTCGCAGGGTCGCTTTCCGTCGCGCCATGAAACGGAGTGTGTCTTCTGCCATGCGCTTTGGTGCTCAGGGCATTAAAATCATCTGTTCCGGCCGGCTGGGTGGTGCTGAAATGGCACGCACCGAATGGTACAAAGATGGGCGGGTCCCGCTGCACACGCTTCGTGCGGATATCGATTACGGCGTTACCAGTGCCAAGACAACTTACGGAGCGATCGGAATAAAGGTCTACATTTTCAAGGGTGAAATCCTTAAAGACGATCAGTTACAGAGTGAAGGCAAGTAGAGATTAGGAGATAGTTCAAATGCTGAGCCCCAAAAAAGTTAAATTCAGGAAACAACAGACCGGGCGGATGAAAGGACAGGCCCAGCGTGGCTCGAAGTTAAACTTCGGCGACTTTGGTCTGCAGGCTGCTGAATGCGGATATATTACATCACGACAGATTGAAGCCGCACGTATTGCGATGACCCGCCGGGTAAAAAGGGGCGGGAAAATGTGGATACGTATTTTTCCGGACAAACCGGTGACCAAGAAACCTGCTGAAGTTCGAATGGGTAAAGGTAAGGGGGCGCCGGAAGGCTGGGTGGCCGTTATCAAACCCGGAAAGATCCTTTATGAAATGGAAGGTGTTTCCAGGGAACTCGCTTTCGAAGCATTCCGGCTCGCTGCACATAAGCTTCCCATTAAAACAAAATTCATCGAAAGGAGCAGTGTGTAAATGAAAGCCATGGAAATCAGAGAGCTGGGTGATCAGGACCTGGATGCCAAACTGCTGGATTTGTCGGAAACGCTATTCAATCTTCGGTTTCAGCATAAAGCCGGCCAGCTTGAAAATCCGAACCGGATGAAACAGGTGAAGCGTGATATTGCCCGGTTAAAAACAATTAAACGTCAAAGAGATATAGGGTAGGCGGGTTGTTGACATGAAAAATACAAGAGGTATGAAAAGACAACTGGTCGGAACGGTTTTAAGCAATAAAATGGATAAAACTGTTACCGTAAGAGTTGAAAGAACCGTCATTCATCCGATTTATAAGAAATTTATCAGGCGTCGGGCAAAATTCGCGGCTCATGATGCAAGCAATGACTGTGGCATCGGCGATCGGGTGCTGATTACCGAATCAAAGCCGATCAGCAAGATGAAGCGGTGGCGGGTTAGCCAGATTATTGAAAAAGCGGTATAATATAGAGGATATAGAAAAATGATTCAGGCGGAAACAAGGTTGTCTGTTGCGGATAATTCAGGCGCCAAAAAAGTATACTGCATCAAGGTTCTTGGCGGATCGAAACGACGATATGCCAGCGTGGGCGATGTTATTGTCGTATCCGTAAAAGAAGCCATCCCCAACTCCAAAGTCAAAAAAGGGGAAGTCCTGAAAGCAGTCGTCGTCCGGACCAAAAAAGAGATCCGGAGACCGGACGGAACATTTATCAGATTCGATGATAACTCAGCGGTTTTAATCAATGCCCAGCGTGAACCGGTTGGAACCCGTATTTTCGGCCCCGTGGCCAGAGAACTGCGTGCCCATCATTTTATGAAGATAATTTCACTGGCTCCGGAAGTTATATAACTGCCGGTGAATTAGGAGATAGTGGTTATGGAAACGAACAAATGCCGTATCAAGAAAAATGATAAGGTAAAGGTGATTACCGGTAAGGATAACGGCAAGATCGGTAAAGTTATTGATGTTCTTGATAAAAAAGATCGACTGATTGTCGAGAATGTCAACATGGTCAAACGTCACACCCGACCCAGTGCCTCAAACAAGCAGGGGGGGATCGTCGAAGGTGAAGCAGGAATTCACTGGTCGAATGTCATGTTGATGTGCAACAAATGTATTGCTCCTGTGCGAATCAAGATGCGACGTCTTGAAGATGGCAAAAAAGTACGGGTATGCAGAAAATGTAATGAAATAATTGATGCATAGAATTGCATGCCGGAGGAATATCCATGTCATTAAAAGAATTATATGAAAAAGAGATCGTCTCCCAATTGATCGAGACGTTTGACTATAAAAATATCCTGCAAGTTCCCAGGCTTGAAAAAGTCATATTAAACATCGGTCTTGGCGAAGCCATTCATAATATCAAGTTGCTGGATTCGGCAAAAGAAGAGTTGAAATTGATTACCGGACAGGCGCCGGTGATTACCCGGGCCCGGAAATCCATTGCCGCATTCAAGCTTCGGGAAGGGATGCCGATCGGATGCATGGTTACCCTGCGCCGGTCCAGGATGTACGATTTTTATGAAAAACTGGTCAACATTGCACTTCCTCGTGTTCGTGATTTCCGGGGCATATCCGGTAAAGCGTTTGATGGACGCGGTAATTATACCCTGGGGGTAAAAGAACAGATAATCTTCCCGGAAGTTGATTACGATAAAATCGATACCATCAAAGGCATGAACATTACTGTTGTAACGACAGCGAAAACCGATGAAGAAGGTAAAGAATTATTAAAATTGTTGGGTATGCCCTTCAGAAATTAATTTAATGATCAAAGGAGATTGTTTTGGCAAAAACATCACTGAGGGTTAAAGCGGCTCGAAAAGGGAAATTTTCGGTCAGAGAATACAACCGATGCCCGATTTGCGGACGGCCCCGTGCTTACATGCGTAAATTCGGTATTTGCCGTCTTTGTTTTCGCAATATGGCATCCGAAGGCCTTTTACCCGGCGTCACAAAATCAAGCTGGTAGAATTTATATTCTTCAGATAATAAACTGTTTCAAATAACCATCATAGCGATTGACGGAGTATGCAATGTCGATGAGTGATCCCTTGGCGGACATGCTGACCCGCATTAGAAATGCCGGCAAAGCAAAACATAAAAGTGTAGATATTCCCGGTTCTCAAATTAAAACCGCTCTTGCGGGCGTGCTGAAAGAAGAGGGCTTTATAAAGAACTTCAAGTTCATTAAGGACAACAAGCAGGGAATACTCAGAATCTATTTAAAATATGAGGGCGATGACCGTCATGTTATTTACGGCATCAAACGGGTCAGTAAGCCCAGTCGCCGCGTTTACGTCGGCAGCAGCGATGTCAAAACGGTTCTCAACGGCCTGGGTATTTCAGTCCTTTCAACATCCAAGGGACTGATCACCGACAAACAGGCGGTAAAGCAGAATGTCGGCGGCGAAGTTCTCTGCGAAATCTGGTAGTTAAGGAGAAAGACATGTCTCGAGTGGGCAAAAAACCAATTAAAATATCGGATAAAATAAAGATTTCTTATACGGACCGTGTGTTGACGGTTTCCGGTGATAAGGGCACGCTGTCCCGGACGATTCATCCGGATGTCGATTTAAACATCGAAGCGGATGCGCTGACGGTCACTATATTAAACATGGATAAAAAGACCCGCTCTTTATGGGGCATGACCCGGGCATTGGTTGCCAACATGGTGACCGGCGTTTCCCAGGGATTTGACCGCGCACTCGAAATCAACGGGATCGGTTATCGGGCTGAAATAAAAGGCAACAATATCGAGTTGAATCTGGGGTATTCTCACCCGATCCAATTTCCGCTGCCGGAGGGAATTTCGGCAAACATTGAAAAAAATGTGATTAAACTGTCCGGTATCGATAAAGATCTGCTCGGTTATACGGCTTCTACCATCAGAAGTTTAAGACCGCCGGAACCCTATAAGGGCAAAGGGGTCAAATATGCCGAAGAGCAGATCCAGCGTAAAGCCGGTAAAACAGCCAAATAAATTATTATCTGAATAAAAAAATTAAAGGTACGAATCATGGGTTCCGCAAACAGACGACAAGCCCTCAGGCTGAAACGAAAAAAAAGAATTCGGAAAAAAATGTCCGGTACTGAGGATCGACCGAGAATGTCGGTATTCCGTAGTGCAAAACATATTTATTCTCAGATTATTGATGATACCAAAGGTATCACCCTCGTGACTGCCTCGACGACTGAAAAAGAGATCCGGGAGCAGCAGAAGTTTGAGAATAAAACCGCGGCAGCAACTTATATTGGTCAGTTAATCGCCCAGCGCGCAACAGAAAAGGGAATCAAATCGGTGGTTTTTGACCGGAATGGTTTTTTGTATCATGGCCGCATAAAGGCGGTTTCCGAAGGCGCCCGTAAGGCAGGACTGGATTTTTAAAAGTAAATAAGGAGGCATTGCCTTGTTCAGGAAAGAAGCAGACGATAATTTTATAGATAAGGTCGTACATATTAACCGGGTCGCGAAGGTGCACAAGGGCGGCAGAAGATTCAGCTTCAGCGCTGTTGTCGTCGTCGGGGATGGTCAAGGCAGTGTGGGATATGGATTGGGCAAGGCAAATGAAGTTCCCGAAGCCATTCGTAAAGGGGTTGAAAGTGCCAAAAAAAACATGGTGTCCGTTCCGTTGGTTGATGGTACCATTCCTTATCAGGTGATTGGAAAATTCGGGGCCGGACGTGTTTTCTTAAAACCCGCTGCCCAGGGTACCGGCGTTATTGCCGGTGGAGCGGTTCGTGCCGTACTCGAAGCAGTCGGCGTTGAAAATATCCTGACCAAATGCATGGGTTCCAACAATCCGCATAATGTGGTGAAAGCCACCATCAAAGGACTGACCGGTCTGCAGAGTCGGGAAAAAGCAGCCGCGAAACGCGGATTAAATGTTGAGCAATTATAATAAGGACTGTACTTGAAATGCCTGGATTGATAAAAATTACACTGGTCAAAAGTATGAACGGACGACCTGAAAAACATCGTATGGTTTTACGGGGGATGGGGTTGACAAAACTGAATAAAACCGTTGAGCTTGAAGATACCCCCTCTATTCGTGGAATGGTTAATAAAGTAACGCATCTCGTCAAAGTGGAGGTTTAGGACATGAGGTTGAACGAATTATCTCCAGCAGAAGGTTCAAAGTCTTCACGTAAGCGAAAAGGTCGTGGCGTGGGCTCCGGTTTGGGTAAAACCGCCGGTAAAGGAAGCAAAGGGCATCGCGCCCGGTCCGGCGGCGGGGTTCGGCCCGGTTTTGAAGGCGGCCAGATGCCGATTCACCGGCGGCTTCCAAAAAGAGGCTTTGCAAATATATTCAAGACCAACGTCGTTATCGTGAATATCGTGGATTTAAAAAGATTCGAAAGTGGCGCGATCGTTGATAAAGAGACACTGTCCTCTGCCGGTATGGTAAAAGGGCAGTATGATGCGATCAAATTACTGGGTAAAGGTGAAATTGATTTTCCGTTAACCGTAAAAGTCAATGCCGCAAGTAAAAGTGCAATCGATAAAATTGAAGCGGCAGGCGGGAAGGTCGAGGTTCTATCCTAATGGCGGTCACGACGTCTGGTGTTCAAAATATCTTTAAAATACCTGAGCTGAAAAAACGGATACTGTTTTCACTGGCATTTCTGGCAATTTATCGGGTAGGGGTTCATATTCCGACACCGGGTGTTGACGGGGACGCGCTGGCAAGATTTTTTGCCCAGTATCAGGACACGCTTTTCGGCATTTTTAACATGTTTTCCGGCGGGGCTTTGGAAAGACTGTCGGTTTTTGCATTGGGGATCATGCCCTATATCAGCGCGTCGATTATCTTACAGCTTTTGACGGTTGTTTTTCCGCATCTCGAAAGGTTGAAGAAAGAAGGCGAGGCCGGGCAGAAAAAGATTACCCAGTACACCCGGTATGGTACCATTGTTTTAAGCATCATCCAGGGCTTCGGCATCAGTGTCGGTCTGGAAAATATGACCGCCCCCGGGGGAGCCACTATTGTAATGGATCCGGGCTGGGCTTTCAGGATTATGACGGTCATTACCCTGACAGCGGGTACGGCGTTTATCATGTGGCTGGGGGAGCAGATCAGTGAACGGGGCATCGGTAATGGTATTTCCCTGATCATTTTCGCCGGTATCGTCGCCCGGATGCCGCAGGCCATGGGGAACTCGTTCCGTATGTTGTCCACCGGTGAAATGGGAATTTTCGTGGCGGTTCTTTTACTGATTCTCATGGTGGGGGTCATCGCGTTTATCAATTTCATGGAACAGGGGCAGCGCCGAATTCCGGTTCAATACGCAAAGCGGGTGGTCGGACGGAAAATGTACGGCGGCCAGAGTACCCATCTGCCGTTAAAATTAAATACATCCGGCGTTATTCCACCGATCTTTGCCTCATCGCTGATTATGTTTCCAGCGACCCTGGCGAGCTTTTTTGAAGATGTGGCCGTGATGCAGTATATTTCATCCGCATTAAGACCCGGTGCCTTGATTTACGAATTGATGTTTGTGTCCTTTATCTTTTTCTTCTGCTACTTCTATACGGCCATTGTTTTCAATCCGGCGGATGTAGCGGAAAACATGAAAAAATACGGCGGTTATATTCCGGGTATCCGGCCGGGCAAACGAACCGCTGATTACATTGACAAGGTTCTGACCCGAATTACGCTGGGCGGTGCGACTTACATTTCACTGGTCTGCGTGCTGCCGTCCATATTGATGACGAAACTGAATGTACCGTTTTATTTTGGCGGGACCTCCCTGCTGATTGTGGTCGGGGTGGCAATGGATACGGTCGGACAGGTGGAATCTCACCTGATTACCCGAAACTATGACGGCTTTTTAAAGACCGGCAAAATCAAGCGATAAAACCATTTTTTTAAAGGCTTGTCGGCACAAGCAACGTAGATGTTTATTTGTTTCAATTATTGCGGTATTATTTTTTTAAGCGGGAGTTCATAAATGGCAAAAGAAGAACCGATTAAGGTTCAGGGCACGGTGCTTGAGACATTGCCCAATGCAATGTTTAAAGTGGTCCTTGAGAATGAGCATCAGGTGCTTGCTCATATATCGGGTAAAATGCGAATGCACTTTATCAAAATTTTACCCGGGGACACGGTTACCGTTGAATTGTCCCCATATGATCTTACCCGGGGCAGAATTACATATCGATCCAAGTAGCAGCTTGTTTGGATTCGGAGATATGATCTGATAATCTGATTGATAGTGAATGGGTTTGAGGTGGCGTTATGAAAGTTAGTGCATCAGTTAAAAAGAGATGTCGGAATTGCAAAATCATTAAGCGAAAAGGCGTTGTACGTGTCATATGCGTTAACAAACGGCATAAACAGCGTCAAGGCTAGATAGCATACAAGGAGGCAGACATTGGCAAGAATTGCGGGCGTTGATTTACCGAAAGGTAAACGTATAGTTGTTGGCTTAACATACATTTATGGTGTCGGGCTATCCACATCTCAAACTATACTTGCTAAGCTGGAAATTGATGAAAATGTGAAAACGGATGACCTGTCTGACGGCGAGGTCAATGATATCCGTAAAATCATTGATGAGAAGTATAAGGTTGAAGGTGAACTCCGAACTGACATTTCAATGAATATCAAGCGATTGATGGATTTGGGATGTTACCGGGGCCTTCGCCATCGTAAGTCACTGCCGGTACGCGGTCAGCGCACGAGCACCAATGCCCGGACGCGGAAAGGCCCCCGGCGGACGGCGGTAAAGAAAAAAGGCGGAGTCGCTAAAAAGTAATATAATACATAAAGGCTGATTCAATGGCGAAAAGAACGAAAATAAAGAAAAAAGTTAAAAAGAATATCCTGAATGGTGTTGTTCATATTCAATCGACTTTTAATAATACCATTGTGACCATAACGGATCCGAACGGGAACGTTGTTTCATGGTCCACCGCAGGCATGAACGGATTCAAGGGATCCCGAAAAAGTACTCCTTTTGCAGCCCAGCTGGCTTCACAGGATGCCGCAAAAAAGGCCATGGAACATGGATTGCGAAATGTGGAAGTCTATGTCAAAGGACCCGGCCCCGGACGTGAATCTGCCTTAAAATCGCTGCAGGCCACCGGGCTCACCGTTACCATGATCAAAGATGTCACGCCGATTCCGCATAATGGCTGTAAACCCAAAAAACGACGCCGGGTTTAGGTTTTTTCAATCCGCCGGAAGATGCGGTTGAATAAAATTTTTAACATCACTTGATAAACTTAACCAGATTTATAAAGCTGCTACGAGCAATCGTTAATTAGGGAGGAAAATTTGTCACGATACAGAGGATCTGTTTGTCGGTTGTGCCGACGGGAGAATTTAAAATTATATTTGAAAGGCGATCGCTGTTATTCTGATAAGTGCGCGTTTGATCGCCGCAGTTATCCACCCGGACAGCATGGACAGCGCCGCGGCGGAAAGATTTCCGACTACGGACTGCAGCTTCGTGAAAAGCAGAAAGTGAAACGGAGCTATTGCCTTTCCGAACAGCAATTCAAGCTTTCTTTTGTTCGGGCGGACCGCAAAAAAGGGATTACCGGGATTAACTTACTGGTAACGCTCGAGCAAAGACTCGATAATGTCGTATACCGGCTGGGTTTTGCCAATTCAAGACCCCAGGCACGGCAGCTGACGCGGCACGGTCATTTTCTGGTAAATGGAAAAAAAGTCAATATCCCTTCCTATCAGGTTAAAGCCGGTGATGTGGTGGAAATCCGGGAAAAGAGCCGGAAGATGCAGATCATTACCGATTCCCTTGAGGCGGTCGTGCGCAGAAGCATGCCCCAATGGCTTGAGCTTGAAAAGGATAATTTCAAAGGCATGGTAAAAGCGGTTCCGGTTCGTGAAGATATAACAATGCCGATTCAAGAGAATCAGATCGTAGAGCTTTATTCCAGATAATTCGGTCTGTTGCGGCTACACATCCACAAGTGCTCTGGCGATCAGTCTTAGAAGATTAATTTGCTTCTTGTATCCGCATCGAATATATCGGGCATATAAAAAATTTGGAGATATAACATGTCATTGAATGAAATTACATATATGAACTGGCGCGAAATCATCAAGCCTGAAAAGGTTCAGATCGCCAGCCAGACGCCCGTTTACGGGAAATTTTCCTGGGAACCGCTGGAGCGCGGCTTTGGCATCACCATCGGTAATTCATTGCGACGGATTATACTTTCTTCAATTTGCGGCTCAGCCATCGTATCAGCAAAATTCGACGGCGTGATGCATGAATTTTCGACAATACCTGGAGTTTTGGAAGATATTTCAGAAATTATTCTGAATTTGAAAAATGTCCGAGTCAAAATGGAAGATTCTGAGCCGAAAATGATAGAAATTGATGCGGCCGGTGAAGGTATTGTCACAGCAGCGGACATTGTAAGCGGCGACGGGAAAGTTACGGTTATGAATCCGGGCCAGCACATCGCCACTCTTTCCGCCGATGCGAGGTTCCGGGTGGAAATGGCGGTTAAGGCCGGTAAGGGCTATTCCCTGGCGGAAGCCAATAAGGATCCTGAAGCACCGGTGGGCACCATCGCCATTGACGCCGTTTTTTCCCCTGTCAAACAGGTGAACTACCGCATCAGCAATGCGCGGATCGGCCAGAAAACCGATTACGACAAACTGACCATGGAAGTCTGGACAGACGGGTCCGTGTCCCCGGAAGACACAGTCGCTTTTGGTGCCAAAATATTAAAAGAACAGATGAATGTTTTTATCAATTTTGATGAAGATCTCGAACCGGAATTAACAGAAAAACATACGGATGATTCCAAACCGAGACACAATGAAAACTTATATCTGGATGTCGATGAGCTGGAACTTTCTGTCAGAAGCGCCAATTGCCTGCGCAACGCCAATATTACCAAGATTTATCAATTGGTGGAACGTACGGAAGCGGAAATGCTTAAAACCAAGAATTTCGGCAGAAAATCATTAAATGAAATTAAAGAACTGTTGGCGGATCTGGGCTTATCTTTGGGTATGAATCTTGATTCCTTTGAACCGCCTGATGACGATGATGATACTGATCAAGGGGAATAACGCTTTATGAGACACCGGAAGAGCGGAGTTAAATTAAATAGAACAAGCAGTCATAGAAGCGCCATGTTTCGCAACATGGTAACATCGCTTTTTAAATTTGATCGCATTACAACCACCGATCCCAAAGCAAAAGAACTCCGACGCTGGGCGGATCAGATGATTACGCTGGCTAAACGCGGCGACCTGCATGCCAGAAGACAGGTAATGGCAGTGATTCGGGAAAAAAATGTAGTGCACAAACTGTTCAATGACGCCCCTGCGCGTTTTGGCAGCAAAGCCGGCGGATACACCCGACTCATCAAGGTCGGCGTTCGTAAGGGAGACGCGGCCACTCTTTCCATGGTGGAATTGACCGGCGAGCCGGTCGAATCCCCGAAAGAAGACAAAAAAAAGGCTGCGAAGCCGGAAAAAAAAGCCGCCAAGACTGAAAAAAAGGCCGAGAACGCCGAAGCATAACTCATTTATTAAGTTAAAAAAAAGCCGCTATTTTTTATCGGCTTTTCATTAAAAGCCTTGCCATCCCCCCATGATGTTAACACATCGGCAAGGCTTTTTTTTGTGCTTTGTGCACCGTATCCCACCTTGTTCTACCTTAATTGAGGGCGCCTCTAAGGGTCAAGGGATCAATGGTGACAGGGTCAGATCATGTCCGTCAGTAGATATCGAGACCTGACCATTAACGTCTGTCCGCAAAATGCGAATGCTGTTTTTTACATACCGCGCCAGGACCTCAGGAGACGGAAATCCGAATCGGTTTTGCGCGCCGCATGAAACGACCACCGATTGCGGATCTACCCGTTTCAGAAGCCTGTCCCCGCTGGAGGTGCTGCTCCCGTGATGGGGTGCCACCAGAATTGTGGAACCCGGATCCGGACTCAGGTCAAGGAGTTCTCTTTCCGCTTCTTTCAGTATATCTCCGGGAAAAAGAATCGAATGATTGCCAAATCGGACCTGAACCACCATCGAATTATTGTTGGAATCCCGCCATTTGTCTTTTTCAGCCAGGTCAGAAAAGTTTCCCGCCGGATACAGAAAATTAAACATAACCCCGCTGCGTTCCATGGTTTTGGCAAAATCCGGATACGCCGGATAATGGATTTTTTTTTGAT
>JAABSL010000311.1 GCA_011390415.1 Desulfobacteraceae bacterium | reverse complement strand
CAGGGCCAGGGCGGCAAATTTTTCTTCGCTCAGATCATTTACGAACGCCATGAAATTCTTTTCATCAAAAGCCCGGTCAGCAAAAATAGGGTCAGCGTCACTGGTTAATGCCGCCAGCAGATCCGCTTCGGACAGATCAGCAAAGACGTTCATCGCCGTCTCCGCGACTTCACGCCGGGCCTCATCCATTTTTACATACACCTGTTCATCGATTTTAAGATGGCCGGCGGCATTCAACCCCTCGATCAAGACGCCCAAACCGCCTGCTTCTTTCACCTCATCTCCGGTTTTCGCCATTATCCGGATAAACCCGGCGACTTCTTTTTCCGTAATTCCTTTTCGAATCGAGAGGCTGCGAATGCCAAGGTCCAGCATCAGAGAGACAAAGGAAACCACCTGAGGCCGTTTTTGTTCTTTTTCGGAAAGCGGATCCCCCTGAATGAGCAGATTTTTTTCTGATTCCGCGTAAAAGACGGCTTCCACTTGTTCGAAAAGAGATGCCAGGAGCAGATACAGCCGCTGAACGGAATTTACGATCAACGCACTGCCCGACGGGTATAACCGTGCACTGGTAATAGCGGTGTTCATGGCTGCCAGGGATTCAAGGGCGATTTTTTTTACTTCAATATTGTCCACAAACAAATGTCTTCTGAAAGGTTCTTTTTATTGTTTCCGACAAACATTGACATTCATGCTGTCATAGGATCGAAAAACAATTCTTTCCCTTTGCTTTTTTTTATCCGGCGTTTCAGGCGGCTGAAACGCAGATAAAATTGCCGCCGCTTCCGAAGGAGACGGAATGCAGTCCATTTCTTCTCCGATTTTTTTTCCGGAAACCGTATCATATATAACTGCTGTTTTGCCGTCCGACACCACAGCGCGGGGCAAGGGTCGGGAGGCAAAAATCCGGGCCGCGGAAATCACCTCCCGCTCCCGGGATTCCAAGGATCCCGCAGCACACTTGATCACCATAAACCCATTTTGTTCAAATGATACCACCAGGTCCAGCTGAGACGCATACCGGCTGCCGTCAATGTCGATTTCAATATCCGCATTCACGGAAATATCTTCCTTTTGATATCCCTTTTCCTCGACAAGATATTTTTCAACGCGCTGCCGGATTTCTTCGGTTCCTACATTGGGAACTGTTTTACCGGTAATATAATCCACAATCACATCCTGGCTTATTTCATCTTCCGCCATTTTTATCCGTTCCCGTATTCTTCCTTTAAAATTAATGAGGTGCCGGTCATCTCCACCGGTTTTTCAATGTCCAGAAGCGCTAAAACAGTGGGGGCGATGTCGCCCAGCACGCCCTGCCGGAGCCGAATTGTCTGCAGATCCTCACAGACCAGCGCCAGGGGCACCGGATTTAAGGTGTGCGCCGTAAACGGCTGAAGGTTGTCATCCTTCATTTTTTCGGCATTGCCGTGATCGGCTGTCACCAGCACCGCTCCCTGTTTTTCAAGAACCGCTGTCACCACTTTTTCCGCACATCGGTCTACTGCTTCACATGCCTTTACAGCAGCTTCCATAACCCCTGTATGGCCCACCATATCCAGGTTGGCAAAGTTCAATACGATCATCCGGTATTTGTCGCCCCGGATAAAGGATACGGTTTTTTCCGCTACTTCAAAAGCGCTCATTTCCGGTTTTTGATCATAGGTGGCCACTTCCCGGGGGGACGGCACCAGATGACGGTCTTCATTGGGAAACGGCGTTTCCTCGCCGCCGTTAAAAAAATACGTCACATGGGCATATTTTTCCGTTTCCGCGATCCGCAGCTGCGCCAGACCCTTTTCACTGACCACCTCGCCGAGGACCTTTTTCAAATGCACCGGGCCAAACGCCACCGGCAGGTCAAAAGTTTCATCATAGAGGGCCATGCAGACAAACCCGCTCAGCGCAACGGGTTTTTCCTTCTTAAATTTATCAAATCCGGGTTCCGTGAACGCCCGGGTGATCTGGCGGGCACGGTCCGGCCGGAAATTAAAAAAGATAATGCCGTCTTCATCCGCCACTGTTTTCACCGGTCTGCCGTTGTCATCGACTCTAACCACGGGCTTGACAAATTCGTCGGTTTCACCGCGCGCATAGGCATTGGCGACTGCGGCCACCGGGTCCTGTTCTTCAACACCGCGGCCGAGGGTATACAGATGATACGCTTTTTCGGTCCGGTCCCAGCGGGTATCCCGGTCCATGGCATAATACCGGCCGCAGATACTGGCGATTTGTCCGATTTTCCGGGAGTCCAGATAATTCTGCAATGATTTTATATAGGTCACACCGCTGTCCGGCGGCGTATCCCGGCCATCCAAAATGGCGTGGACATAAATTTCCGAAACCCCCTGTTGTGCCGCCATATCGATAAGCGCAAAAAGATGGTTCAGCTGGCTGTGCACGCCGGCGTCAGAGACCAGCCCCATGAGATGCAGGGCGGATTTTTTTTCCTTTACGGCTGCCATCACCGAATTGAATGCGGCATTGTCAAAAAAGGATTGATCTTCTATGGCCATATCGATCCGCAGCAGTGCCTGATAAACAATCCGTCCGGCACCGATATTCAAATGCCCCACTTCGGAATTTCCCATAATGCCGTCCGGGAGCCCCACGGCCTTTCCGGAACACTGCAACCGGGTGTGGGGATAATTTTTTAAAATGCCGTCCAGAAAGGGGGTATTGGCTTTGGCAATGGCATTGCCGTTGTCATTTGGGCCGGGGATGCCCCATCCGTCCAGGATCATCAAAACGCAGGGTCCGTTTAACGTCTTCACGATTCAGCCGCTCCGCTTTCTTCTGTAATTTCAGACAAATCCACATATTCTTCAATGGCGATCCGCGGGGCATTGGACCAGAAACCTTCCAGATCATAAAACTCCCGGACCGGATCCAGAAACACATGCACCAGCAGGTGGCCGTAATCCAGCAAAACCCACTGGCCGTCTTTTAAGCCTTCCACGCTGAGAGGAGCGATGCCCTTTTCTTTCATATCTCTTCTGATGTGTTCGGCAATGGCCATGACCTGCCGGTTAGATTTTCCGGAACAGATCATGAATAAATCCGTAAACGACGTCAGCTCTCTGACATCCAAGATCACCAGATCCTTTGCTTTTCTGCCAAGTGCGGCATTGATAAATTCTTTTATCAACGGCACCGGTTCTTCGTGGGTCATAAATAGAGTCCTTTTTTATAAATATATTTTTCAACGGACGCAGGAACCATGGTGGTAATTGATTTTCCCTGTTTAATTAAATTCCGTATTCGGGTAGATGAGATATCCATGGGCGTCACATGACACAAAAACACCGGCTGTCTTTCCGGGTGAACAAAACACGATGTTGGCGGTGAAAATTCATAATGCTGATCCACATGCGCCTGAATGTAAGATTCCAGCTCTTCTGCGGGATTCAGGGTCGACACTGCGGATTCCGCCGGCCGCGTCATGACAATAATCGGAATCAGATCAAAAAAGGTCCCATAGGATTTCCAGGTGTCAACTTCTAAAAACGCATCCATTCCGACAATCAGATAACATGTCGCTGACGGAAATTTTTTCTTAAAATATCTGACCGTATCAATGCTGTAAGAAAGCCCCTTGCGTTGAATTTCCACATCAGAGATGTCAAATTTCGGGTACCCGGAGATGGCAAATTCAATCATTTGATATCGATCGCCGGCATCCGCCAGATTGTCACGCTTTTTATGCGGCGGCAGGGCAGAGGGAATAAAGTATATTTTTTCCATTTGAAACTGCGCCCGGACATCTTCTGCCACCTTGAGATGACCGTTGTGTAACGGATTAAACGTCCCGCCGAACAGACCGATGCCTTTCAAAAAATCCTCTTTAACCGATAGGTAATTTTAATGGTCGTAAACATATTATGGATTATGTTTAATGTAACCTATTGAAAATCAGGTATCAATTATAATTGTCGGATAGTTTGTATAAAAAGAAAATTCCAGGCGGATGGATGGTTGACAGGCGGGAAAAAGAACAAGCAAGATACGTCATTTCAGAGTTGACGCGACACTATACCATACATTCATTGAGAACCGTCAAATTATCCCGATGAATAACTTCGTCATACAATTTTTCGCCCAGGCATGCGCCAATCTGGTCTGTTTTGCATCCCATGATTTTCCGGATATCTGATGACGTGTAGTTAACCAGTCCCACCGCCACCCGCAAATTGTGTTTATCACTTAATTCCACGGCATCCCCGACACCGAAATCACCTTCCACATCTATGATGCCGCCGGGCAGCAGGCTTTTGCCCCGGCTCAATATGGCTTTTTTCGCCCCGCTGTCAATCCGGATAATCCCTTTGGGTTTGATATTATATCCGATCCAGCATTTCCGGCTGGAGAGTTTTTCTTTGGCCGGAACAAAAAAAGTGCCGATATTTTTTCCGGAAAACAGTTTTTCCAGAATATCCGGCTCCCGGCCGCTGGTGATAATCATGGGTATACCGGCCGCAGTCACTTTTGCCGCGGCCCGGACTTTGCTCAGCATCCCGCCGGTCCCCAGGGTTCCCGGAATGTCGCCGGCAATTTTTTCAATACTTTCGTCGATGGTTTCCACTTCGGAAATCAGCTTTGCATCGGCATGGGTTCGGGGATCACCGGTATACAGCCCGTCGATATCCGTCAGATTAATCAACAGATCCGCATTCATCAGCAGCGCGATCATGGCAGACAAATTGTCATTGTCGCCGAATTTAATCTCTTCCACCACCACGGTATCATTTTCATTGATGATCGGGACGATCTTCCAGGACAAAAGGGTATTTAACGTGTTTCGGGCATTTAAATACCGGTCCCGGCTGGCGGTCAGATCATCGCCGGTCAGCAGGATCTGGGCCACTTTGATATCATAAACCGCAAGGGCTTTTTCATATTCGAGTATCAGCCCGGGCTGGCCCACTGCCGCCATGGCCTGCCGCCGGGGAATATCCTCCGGCCGTTTGGCCAGTCCGATCTTTTTCTGGCCCGACGCCATGGCACCGGAAGAGACCAGGATCACTTCCAGTCCGTTTCCCATCAACCGGCTGACCTGGCGGGACAATTCATAAATCACGGGCAGATTCAACCCGTGCTCGGCGGTCAGAACATTGCTGCCGACTTTCACCACCAGCCGTTTGGCCTGATTTAAAAAGGGCTGCCGGTTAATCATTATCCGGTTCTTCGTTTTCAGGGGTTTCGGGGTTGTTAATGATATTATTGAGTGCGCTGACCAGTTCTTTCACGCCGCTGCCGGTGATGGCGGAAATTTTATACACGGTTTCCGGACCGAGAGCCGCAATAAAAGCGGCGGCGGCAGGTTCTGCTTCCGGCATGTCCGTTTTATTTAACACCACAATCTGCTTTTTTTCCGCCAGGGCGGCGGAAAATCCGGCCAGTTCGGTATTAATGGCATGATATGTTTTTAAAGGATCTTCCGGATCAATGGCGGTAAGATCCACCAGATGCAGCAGGATACGATTGCGCTCGATGTGCCTTAAAAATTTGATTCCCAGGCCCGCGCCTTTGTGCGCGCCTTCAATCAGACCGGGAATATCGGCCACCACAAACGGTTCCCCCCAGGGCGGAGAAACAACCCCCAGATTGGGGGTTAAGGTGGTGAACGGGTAATCCGCCACCTTGGGCCGCGCGGATGAAATCCGGGAAATCAGGGTGGATTTTCCGGCATTGGGGAAACCGATAATGCCGACATCGGCCAGAAGCTTTAAGTCCAGCTTTAAATTAAAGGCTTCACCGGGCAGCCCGGGCTGGGCGTATCGGGGGGTGCGGTTGGTGGAGGTGGAAAAACGCTGATTGCCTTGACCACCAAGCCCGCCTCTGGCGACAACAAACGTTTCATTGTCGTTAACACAGTCTTTTATCAGGTCTCCGCTGTCGGCATCGAGAATCAGCGTTCCGGGCGGAACTTCGATGACCAGGTCATCGCCTTTTTTACCGGATTTTCTGGCGCCCTGTCCATAACCGCCGTTTTTGGCCTTAAAAATTTTATTGTAACGGAACTGGTACAATGTTCTTCTGCGGGAGGTGGTATGAATAATAACATCACCGCCTTTACCGCCGTCGCCGCCGTCCGGGCCGCCTTTGGGGATAAATTTCTCCCGGCGGAAGCTTACGCAGCCGCGGCCCCCGTCACCGGCTTTGACAACAATCGACGCCTCATCAATAAATTTCACGCAGAATAGACACTGACTTTTTTCCGGGAACGACCCTGCCGTTCATAGGTAACCACTCCGTCAACCTTTGAAAACAAAGTGAAGTCTTTACCCATTCCAACATTCTCGCCCGGATGGATTCTGGTTCCGACCTGACGGACGAGAATATTTCCCGCTCTGACCGTCTGTCCGCCATATATTTTAACGCCGCGTCGCTGGGCGTTGCTGTCCCGGCCGTTTTTTGAACTACCACCGGCTTTTTTATGTGCCATGGTTATTACTCCTTAATATATAAATTTTGACGACACCATCTATGCGCTGATATTTTCGATTCTGACTGCCGTATAGGGCTGACGATGTCCCTGGGTCCGGCGATATCGTTTGCGGCGCTTGTATTTAAACACAATAATTTTTTTTGCCTTGTCCTGCTCCACAATCCGGGCATTGACGGTTGCATTTTCAACCACGGGCTGTCCGATGGTTAATGCGTCTCCTTCGGCCACCAGCAACACCTTGTCAAAGGTCATGGGGTCGCCGACATTGCCGTCGACTTTTTCGATGCGCAACACATCACCCGCTTCCACCTTATACTGTTTTCCGCCAGCTGCAACTACAGCATACATTTTATTTCCTCCATTTTACAGACTTTATATATAACTTTTAAGAAATCCAAAAATTATAGTTTTTTTTACCGTTTTGTCAATAAAAATATAACTCTTTCCAAAAGAACTTTGACACTCCCTGTTTTAAAAGACCCGGTGCACCATCTTTTTCCGCCGATTTCCCTGCTTTCAAAAAATCAAAAAAGGGACATTCTTGCCGAATGTCCCTTTTTAAAATTCTATTTAAGAAAAACTTATGCCGCCAGCTCTTCTTTGACCCCGACAAACACTTTGTAAAGCATGGTCAGAATCAGAAAACCGGTGCCGTAAACCGCCACCGCAATCATAACTTCCGGAAATGTCGGGAAATACTCATTTACTTCGTGCAGGGGATTGGGAACAAAACCGCCGGCCACCATCCCCATTCCTTTGTCAATCCAGATGCCGATAAAGGTGAATGCGCAGGCCACGGCCAGCACGGCTTCATTTTTTCGGGCAGACGGGATCAGCAGCAGGACAATGCCCGCAACAATCAGCGCCATGGCGGTCCACATCCAGGGCACCAGGGTCCCATGACCGTGCAGACCAAAAAACAGGTACTTCAGGTGATCCAGATGTTCCGGTATCTGGCTGTACATGGCAACAAAGACTTCACATAAAAAGAAAAACATGTTGGCAATGGAACCGTATACAACCACTTTGGACAGGGTCTGAATCTGTTCCCGGCCCGGATCAAAATTAGTTACCCGGCGGACCAGAAGGCACAATAAAATCAGAAACGCCGGACCGGCCGCAAAAGCGGACGCCAGAAATCGCGGCGCCAGGACGGCGGTCAGCCAGAACCCTCTGCCCGGCAGACCGCAGTACAAAAATGCGGTCACCGTATGAATGCTGACGGCCCAGGGGACGGATAAGTATATCAGCGGTTTCAGCCATTTTGCCGGCGGCACGGAATTGCGCTCCGCGTCCAGCACATTCCAGCCCACCACCAGGTTGATCAGCAGGTACCCGCTTAACACGATCATGTCCCAGAAAAGCATGGAATGCGGGGTGGGATAGAGCAGTACGTTTAAAAGCCGCATGGGCTGGCCCAGGTCGGCGATAATAAAAAGAATACACATAATTACCGCGGCGATGGCCAGAAATTCACCCATAATGGTGATTTTCCCGAAGGCCTTGTAATTGTGAAGATAATACGGGATGACCAGCATTACCGCAGAAGCGGCTACTCCGACCAGAAAGGTAAACTGGGCAATGTAAAACCCCCAGGTCACGTCCCGGTTCATCCCGGTGATGCCCAGACCGAAATCAAGCTGCTTTAAGTAAAAACCGAACCCGACCCCGATGATTACGAGCAGCGCAAACAGCCATAGCCAATACGCCTTACTTCCTTTTAAAGCTTTTTCTAGCATAACCACCTACCTTATACTAAGTAATATACCGATGGGTTTGTACCCAGGTTTTGTTTACGCCGAATCGCATAATTTTCTTTCAATACCTGACGAATTTCCGACTGCGGATCTTCAAGATCGCCGAAGATCAGGGCACCCTTCGAGGCTTCCACGCAGGCCGGCTGTTTTCCGACTGCCAGACGTTCGGCACAAAAATTACATTTTTCCACAACCCCTTTCATCCGGGTCGGGAATTCCGTATTCTGATTCTTGATTGCTTCCCGGGGATCCCTGAAATTAAAGCTTCTGGAACCGTAGGGACAGGCGGCCATGCAGAAACGGCAGCCGATGCACCGATGAAAGTCCATTAAAACGATGCCGTCTTCCCGCTGAAAAGTGGCCTGAGTCGGACATGCCTGAACACACGGCGGGTTGGCGCAGTGATTGCAGAGCACCGGTATGGGAAGATGTTCAAATCGCTCGGCCAGAAACGGATCGGTTTTGGCCGGAAACGCGTGCTTGTATTCCGTATCCCAGATCCATTTGATTTCATGTTTTTTATTTTCAAGATCCGGCACATTGTGCAACCGATGACAGGCTTTTTCCATATTCCGGCAAATTCTGTCATTGAGCTTCCGGGTATCGATGGCCATTCCCCATCGCTGGGCGGTCAGAGCGTTAGCGGCCTGCTTATATGTTGCTTCCGCTGCCGAAGTCTGGCCGGAGGCCGCAATCACGTCATCTGATGTCAGCCCATCCAGCAGGGACAAGGATCCCAGTCCCAGAACGGATACCCCGGCGAATTTCAAGAAGCTTCTTCTGTTATTCTCCATCACTTCTTCTCCTCTGGGTATGTATGGCAATCCCAGCAATAGGGATTTACCGATGTATATTCATGACACCTGTCACAGAAATCGGCTTTATTGTCATGGCATTCCATGCATGTGTTGGAAAGACTTGCCACATATTCCTTGCCGTTTATTTCATAAACACGCTGGGCATCACGAACCGTTCGATCCCGCCATCCGTCCAGCAGCTGCATATGCTCTGTCCGCATATATTCCACATCCCGGACACATTGCTTGGCTTCTTTGGCTTTGGCCGACAGGAGCGGCTCCGGCGCCGATGTTGCCTTGCCGTGGTTATACCAGAACGGAAAGGTAAACAGCGCAAAAAAGACGACCAGCCCGATGATGATTTTCGGTTTGTCACTCATCAGCTTACTCCTCCTCTTCATTCAGGGGTTCAAACCGGAGGTCCGTGGTCCGTTCGATCTCTCCTTCCATCACCAGCGCATTGCCGACAAGTTCGTGAATCCCGGTCACCCCGACTTCGGGCACCCAGTAATCCATCAGCGGCGGCAGTGCGGCCCGGTCAATGGCGCAGATGCATGACAGCAAATTCACGCCGTACTTTTCATGCACATGCTTTACGGCATTGGCTCTCGGCAACCCGCCGCGCATTCTCAAATCCATAATTTCTTCCGTATTCAAACCGGCCCCGCTTCCGCAGCAGAAGGTTTGTTCCCGGATGGTGTTTTCCGGCATTTCGTAAAAATTATTACATACCTTATTCAACACATACCGGGGTTCATCCAAAAGCCCCATGCCCCGTGACGGGTTGCAGGAATCGTGGAAGGTGACCTTGAATTTATCGTTTCGGGACGGATCGAGCTTAAGTTTGTTGTGTTTGATCAGGTCCGCGGTAAATTCGGCAATATGAACCATTTTAGTGGATGCGGCATTTTTGAACACGGTGCCGGTAATGGGATTTTTGGGAATTTCCATAAAATCCGCCGGTCCGTTCATGGTTTCCATGTACTGATTGATGACCCGCCACATATGGCCGCACTCGCCGCCCAGGATCCATTTGACCCCCAGCCGTTTGGCTTCGGCATACATTTTGCCGTTTAACCGTTTCATCATCTCGGATGAGGTGAACAGACCGAAGTTGCCGCCTTCCGAAGCATAGGTACTGAGCGTGTAGTCCAGGCCGATATGCTCAAAAAGCATCAAATAGCCCATCATGGTGTAGGTGCCCGGATCGGCAAAGGCATCCCCGGAAGGGGTGATAAAAAGAATCTCCGCGCCTTTCCGGTTAAACGAGGGATTGAGTTTTAATCCGGTAATCTCTTCAATGTCGTCGCAGAAAAATTCAATCATTTCCTTGAAGGCATGGGGCTGGATACCCAGATGGTTTCCGGTCCTGAAGCAGTTGGCCGCCGGTTCCAGAATCCAGTTGATATTCAGGCCCAGCAGCGACAGCAGCTCTCGTGCCATCATAGTGATTTCCGCCGTATCAATGCCATAGGGACAATAGACCGAGCATCGCCGGCATTCCGAACACTGATAAAAATAGGAGAACCATTCCTTGATCACCAGGGGGGTTATTTTTCTCGCCCCGGCAATGGATCCCAGAATTTTCCCGGCAGTGGTGAAATCTTTGCGGTAAACGGACCGGAGCAGCTCCGCCCGCAGCACCGGCATGTTTTTGGGATCACCGGTGCCGATGAAATAGTGGCATTTGTCCGCACAGGCCCCGCACCGGACGCAGATGTCCATAAAGACTTTTAACGAACGATATTTTCCCAGACGTTCCTTAAATCCTTCATGAATAATTTCTTCCCAGTTATCCGGCAGCTTCCAGTCTTCGTCCGCCGGGGACCATTCTTCTTTTGACGGAATCCCCAAATAGTCCTGGTTTTTCTTTTTTGTGGGATAACAAAAGGTTCCTTCTGAAAAATCCGGCGGCACATCTTCCCACCGGTCCGAAGGGACCGTGTAATCGATGCTGTTAAACATCTCTTCAGGTTTCAGGATATCTACCATAAATTACTCCTTTTCCACAGGCAGACCTGCCTCGATCATTTTTTCCCGGAAGTCATCTTCATACTCATCATAGGTATGAAATTTGACTTTGGGGTTCCATGGATTAATATGTCGTTTCATGCGGCTGTTATTTGCCAGATTGCGGGTGGGGCTTAAAAACACACCAGCCATATGCATCAGTTTGGAGAAGGGAATATAGACAATCAGAATGCAGACAAAAAACAGATGCACATAAAAAAGTGCGCTCAATCCGCCTTCCGGTATCCCCAGGTGAAAGGTTGTCAGCCCCATGGTCAGTTCCTTGACCTTTACCACATCCACCTTGGTAAAATACCGCATCATAATACCGGTTAATGCGATCCCGATGATCAGCAGCAGGGGAAAATAATCGGCAGCCTTTGATATATAATTCAGTTTCGGCAGCAGGATTCGGCGGAGCAGCAGCAGAACGGCACCGGCCAGAAGGGTGACGCCGGAGATAAAAACACCCGGAAGACCGACCTGCAGGATGCCGTCGATCTGCTCAATGGCCTGAACAAAAAACGGTACCGGTTCCAGAAAAAACCGGAGATGGCGAACGACTACCGCCAGAAAGGAGTAGTGAAATAAAATGGCAAACAGCCACAGCCAGACGACCCATTTGTATGAGATCCGGTCGCCCACCAGTTCAACCCTTGAATTTTTAAACAGCGAGCGGAATGTTACAATCTCCAGAAACATTCTGCCCAGAACCCCCAGCAAGGTGCTGGGGTTATCCAGCTTGTTCTGCTTAATCCAGTCCAGAGACTGCTGCTGACCGCTGGTGGTGGGAATCCGGAAGGGAACCGGGGATTTGGCCCAGTCCATGACCCGATACACAAACCCGGCGACAAAAATGACCACCGCCAGATACGGGAGAAAAATGCCGAATACACCCTGAAGTCCTGCTGCTCCAGCACCCACATAGGCAACCAATCCAAGAACAACAACTGCCAGGAGGGAATATAAATAATTTACATTCATTGAAAATCACCTCATCCTACGTGTTCACAGTATTTTTACAGTTTTGATGGCTTCGCAGAAAAAACACACGTGCCAACCGACTCTATTTTATTCCTTTAATTCGGATATTTGGGAATTCGGGTCCGGTATCTCACACAGAAGATCCTTTTTGATCAACAGCTTTTTTAAACTCTCTTTCGACTGGTTGATTCTGAGCAGGTAAATTTTTTCTCTGCACTTACCATAAATATCAAACGCAATCAAAATTAATTCATCCGTATTGGCCGCGACATTTTCCAAAAACAGGGCCACCTCTTTATCGGTGCGGTGTTTCTTCAGTGCGTCGCTTAAAAGATGTTTAACGGTGAGAATAAAGGCAATTGCCCGGGAAGGCGTAAATTCCTGAACCGCCCGCAACCGAATGATCGGATCCATGGCTTCGTTAACGGCCGCGGGATCCATTTTCTGCTTGATTACCTCCGCAAACAAAAGATCGATGCTTCTTTTAATCGTATTGCCCACGGGATTTGCAAACGGATCTTTGGTGTTTAAAAAAAACTTGACCGAATCCTTGGGATAGGTTTCGATGACCGCGGCCACCCACTTATCCGCCAGTTTCCGGCGATTTTCCGTTAAATATTTTTGAAGTTCCATCACTAAAGATCTCTATTGCCGTCAAGAATGCATACAAAATGGATAAAAACACTTTATGTAACTAAAACAAACTTATACATTATAAAAAAGAGTGTTTATATCAAAAAGAAAATCATTGTCAAGATTATTTAAAGCAAATACCCGCCTTAAAAAAGTATAAATACCGGGTTGCCTGTGGTTGAATCCGATGGTATCATTTGTTTTTTTCCGAACCAAACCGGACCACACCCTTTGAAAGAGACAGATATGAAACGCAACCGAATCAACGCCCTCTTATCGTCTGAGCAACCGCTGCCATCCGTTCTCATCAAAGGATGGGTCCGAACCCGGCGGGATGCCAAAACCTTTTCCTTTATCGAACTAAACGACGGTTCCTGCCTCGCCAACATCCAGGTGATTGCCGATGATCAGCTCGACAACTATGATTCGGTCAAAAAGCTTTCCACCGGATCGTCGGTCTGCGTCCGGGGCACCATGCACGACTCCCCGGGAAAAGGGCAGAAATGGGAAATTCATGCCACGGAAGTCATCATTATTAACATGGCCCCCGACGATTATCCGCTTCAGAAAAAACGGCATACGGATGAATTTTTGCGGACCATCAGCCATCTAAGACCCCGCACCAACAAATACGGGGCCGCGTTTCGCATCCGGTCCAGGCTCAGCTATGCCATTCATCAGTATTTTCAGGAGCGCGGATTTACCTATATCCATACGCCGATTATCACCGGTTCCGACTGCGAAGGGGCCGGGGAACTGTTTCAGGTGACCGCCTTAGACCTTGACAACCCGCCCCGGAAAGACGAAAAGCCCGGAAAAAATCAAAAAATTGATTATGAAGCGGATTTTTTTGCAAGACAGGCCTACCTGACCGTTTCCGGACAGCTGGAAGCGGAAATGTTTGCCCTGGCGTTGAGCGATATCTATACCTTCGGGCCCACTTTTCGGGCGGAAAACTCCAACACAAGCCGCCATGCAGCGGAATTCTGGATGGTGGAGCCGGAAATGGCGTTCTGCGATCTGGCCGAAGACATGGATTATGCACAAGACTTTATCAAATTTCTGGTCACCGATATCATGGAAAACTGTGCACAAGACCTGGACCTGTTTGCCAGATTTGTGGACAAGAATCTGACCACCACCCTGGAAAACATCACTTCAAAAGAATTTATCCGGCTGCCCTACACAGAGGCAATCCCTTTGTTGAAAAACTGCGGCAAAAAATTCGCCTATGAGGTGTTTTTCGGGGCGGATCTGCAGACCGAGCACGAACGGTTTCTGGCGGAAGAGCATTTTAAACAGCCGGTGATTATCTACGATTATCCCAAAACCATCAAGCCGTTTTACATGCGGGTCAATGATGATGACAAAACCGTGGCCGCCATGGATGTCATTGTGCCCCGGATCGGTGAAATCATCGGCGGCAGCCAGCGGGAAGAACGGCTGGATGTGCTGGAATCCCGGATGGATGTATGCGGTGTCTCCAAAAAAGAGCTCTGGTGGTATCTTGATTCGCGGCGTTACGGCAGTGTTCCCCACAGCGGATTCGGATTAGGGTTTGAACGGCTGGTCATGCTGGTGACCGGAATCACCAATATCCGGGATGTGATACCGTTTCCCAGAACACCCGGCGCCATAGAATTCTAAAAAACAAAAAGGAGTAATGCAATGACGGAAGAATTAAAAGGTGCGATTTTACAAAGAGACAAGGAAACCTATGCCATTGTTCCCCGGACCCCGGTGGGGGTGTTAAGCGCAAAAAACTTAGAAGACATTACAAATGTCGTAAAAAAATACAATATTCCCATTACCAAAATCACCTCCGGCCACCGGCTGGCGCTGGTGGGCATCAAAAAAGAAGATGTCAATGCGGTATGGAAAGATTTAAACATCGACGTGGGCCGGGCAACGGAATTATGCCTGCATTATGTTCAGGCATGTCCGGGAACCGCTGTCTGCACATTCGGTGTCCAGGATTCTCTGGGCCTGGGCATGGAGCTGGAAAAGGTGTTTGCGGAAAAAGCCCTGCCGGCCAAATTTAAGATCGGGGTTTCCGGCTGCCAGTTCTGCTGCGGGGAAAGTTTTGTCCGGGATATCGGCCTGGTGGGCAAAAAAAAGGGATGGACCCTGATTTTCGGCGGAAATTCCGGTAAAAAAGCCCGCATCGGGGATGTCATCGCCGAAGATATTTCCAAAGAAGCGGTGATCACAACCATTGACGCCTGCCTGAATTTTTTCGTTGACAATGCCAAGAAAAAAGAACGCTCCTCCCGGTTCATGGAGCGGATCGGGGCAGATGAATTCAAAAAGGCTGTTCTTTAGAGGCCAAAAAAAACC
>JAABSL010000310.1 GCA_011390415.1 Desulfobacteraceae bacterium | reverse complement strand
ACATCCTAAGTTGAGCGATTGTCGAGGTTGCCGCATATGCAAGGAAAATGCGTTTTCGCTATAGTCGTTTATGCGGTAATGCCTTTGACGCAGCAGATGTGGTAAGATCGGCAATCCCGAAGGGTTTTGAATTTTGAGACTAAAAACAGACCAACATCCTTAATTTGAATATAAAAATAATTTTTCAAAATTTAAAACGCTCAACTTAGGTATAACGGTTTTAAGAAGGAATATCATCATGAAAATACCTATTAAACTAATTATATCAGGAATTATGATCATGAGTATACTTGGATGCAACAACAAAGACAGTGCCGCCAATGGCGAAAAAATAACCGCCGACACGGTAACAAACGCCGAGACCGCAACCTTTGCCGGCGGATGCTTCTGGTGTATGGAAGCGCCGTTTGAAAAAATGGACGGCGTGCTTGACGTTGTTTCCGGTTACACCGGCGGGCAGATGGAAAACCCCACCTATGAACAGGTTTCGTCCGGCAAATCCGGCCATTTGGAAGCCATTCAGATTATCTATGATCCGGCCAAAATCTCCTATGAAACCTTGCTGGATATCTTCTGGCGCCAGATTGATCCCACAGATGCGGGCGGTTCGTTTGTCGACCGGGGCCCGCAATACCGATCCGCCATCTTTTATCATAACGAAGAGCAAAAGCAAACAGCTGAAAAATCAAAAGCTGAAATCGGGGCGTCCGGGCGATATGCCAATCCCATTGCCACGGAAATCATCGCATATGACAAATTTTATCCGGCGGAAGACTATCACCAGGATTATTACAAAAAGAATCCCATTCGCTACAAGTATTACCGGCACGGGTCCGGACGGGATCAGTTTCTGGAAAAAATCTGGGAAAAAGTACCGGAAAACAAACGCTCCGGAAAAAACAATGATTACTCGCGACCGGCGGATGATGTGCTCAAGGAACGGCTGACCCCCATGCAGTATGCGGTCGCCCGGAAAGACAAAACTGAGCCGGCGTTTAAAAATGAATACTGGGACAATAAACAAGAAGGTATTTATGTGGATATTGTATCCGGGGAACCGCTTTTTTCATCTGCGGACAAATTTAAATCCGGCACCGGATGGCCGAGTTTTACCCGTCCGATTTCAGAGAATGCGGTGATCGAAAAAGCCGATAACAGCCTGTTTATGAAACGCACGGAGGTCCGGAGCCGGAAAGCGGATTCCCACCTGGGACACGTGTTTGATGACGGCCCGCCCCCCACGGGATTGCGGTACTGCATGAATTCGGCGGCCATGAGATTTATTCCGAAAGAAGACCTTGAGAAAGAAGGGTATGGGGAGTTTCTGCGGTTGTTTGAATAGAAAACAGACTTATCTGGTGACCGGTATTGTTTATCCCTCATAGAAACTGTTTAAAATGTCCATGTATTTCTCCTGAACGACTTTTTTCCGGACTTTCATGGTCGGGGTGAGTTCGCCGGTTTCAACGGCGAGGGGTTCGGGGAGGATGGCGAATTTTTTGATGGTCTCGAACCTGGCCAGGTGCCGGTTTGCTTTGTCGACTGCGGTTTGAATCCGGTCCCGGAGCCTTTGCGCGCGGACCAGTTCTTCATGGGATTTGTCGCCAAGACCGACCGATTCGGCCCATTTTCTGAGACTTTCCGGCTCGACCGATATCAGGGCGGTGAGAAAATTGCGCCGGTCGCCGTGCACCAGCACGTGTTCCACCAGCGGATCGTTTTTGATCAGGTTTTCGATATTCGACGGGGTGACGTTTTTGCCGCCGGAAGTGATGATGATCTCTTTTTTCCGTCCCGTAATCCACAGGTACCCGTCTTCATCGATCTTCCCGATATCTCCGGTGTAAATCCATCCGTCGGCCGTTAGGGTGTTTTTATTCAGCTCCGGCTGATTGTGGTACCCCTTGAAGACAATATCGCCTTTGACCATTATCTCGTCGTCTTGGGACAATTTGAGTTCCACGCCCGGCAGCGCTTTTCCCACGGAGCCGAACCGATAATGGCCAGGGGTGCAGAGGGTGCAGAAGCACGACACTTCCGTCTGGCCGTATCCTTCCAGGACGAGCATGCCGCAGGCATGAAAGAACTCCAGGATGTCTTCCGCAATCGGTGCCGAGGAAGAAATAAAATGGGTGGTCCGGCCGCCGAATATATTCCGGATTTTGCGAAACACGAGCCGGTCGGCAACAGCGTTTTTCAGCGCAAGAAGTGTCTCTATGGGTTCTCCCGCCCTTTTTTTTGCGCCCACTTCCCGCCCGACGTTTTCCGCCCAGTAAAACAGCTTGCGTTTGGCGGCAGAAGCATGGGCCACTTCCGTCATGATTTTGTTATGGGCCTTTTCAAATATCCGCGGAACGCTGCCGAAAAACGTGGGCCGGATTTCTTTGATGTCATCCAGAATTTTGTTTATGTCTTTGACGTAAGCGGCTGTAATCCCTTTTTTTATTCGCATGAACTGACCCGGTATCCGTTCGCCGACATGGGAAAGGGGCAGAAAAAACATCATTTTGTCGCCGATGAGGTCGTCATCGAGAATACGGATCGCGTCCAGTTGCGCCATGATGTTTGCATGGGTCAGACACGCACCTTTCGGCGGCCCTGTGGTTCCGGATGTATAGATGATAATGGCCGTGTCCTCGGCCCTTATATTGGCTTCCGCCTGCGCGACCCTGTCCGGGTTGCTATCCAGCGCGCGCCTGCCTTCGTCCATGACTTGCGACAGACTGAGATATCCGGCTTCTTCAGCCGCCAAATCCCATATGATAATATGTTCGAGCGCGGAAAGCGCATCCATGTGGGGCGCCAGCTTTTCCAGCTGTTCATGATTTTCGGCAATGAGGATTCTGGATGCCGAGTCTTTTAAAATATAGGCGGACTGTTCGCCGGAAAGGGTCTGATAGATCCCGACACTGGTCCCGCCGGCCCGCAGGATGCCGAGATCGGACAAGGTCCATTCCAACCGGGTGTTGCCCAGAATCGAAACCGCATCCCCATATTGAAGACCCAACGCAATTAAGCCTGCGGCAATCGCTTCCACTTTTTGATCGACCGTTTTCCACGAAACGGGCGTCCATTGTGCATCCGTTTTGACCAGGAAGGCGGTTTTTTCGGGGCTCTCCTGAAAGCGCTGCATTATCATCTGATTGAGCGTCTTCATTTATGACTCCTTTCAACCTCTTTGCGGGAATTTGGGGTCGGTCCTGACTAAATTGTTGTAAACTTCTGGTTTTTAATCCAATAATAGCTTTTTATATCGTCTATTTTTTTAAAATGCATTCATTTAATTTTTTTTGTGTTTTTTTTAACAGGGTTTCAATTTCCCAACGCAAACGATAATCATCCATCGCTGTTTCAGGGTTCGTATCTGTCAGCAGTATCAGATATTTGCCAGAAGGCAATTTCTGTCCGACTCTGAACTGAGACACAAACCAAAATCAGAGCTTATTCAGGCAGGGAAGTGGTTCATACAAATGGGTCCGGGGCAATGATCAAACAGAAAAAGGCTTTTAAAGGCAGCATCCACAGAAAGAGACTTAAAGCCGCCTGAGAAAAGTCTACCTGTTGAAAATCCTTAACTCATGAAAAAGATATGCCCTTCACCCTGATGAAGTGCCTGTTAAAAATTGACATACAAAACGATTTTTGAGATACATTGTGTCTTGAAAAGCATTGTCTTATTCCTTCTTTTCCTTAGAACTATCAGGAACGCTTGGCAGACTTCATTTTTAACCTGCTTGAAGGCTTAAGGGTCATCGCCGGACTGATTGTTCCAATCATGCCCCAGACATTTTTGACTATGCAGAAACATCTAAATATTAATAAAGATACTTTCTTAACAACGGTTGATCGGATTGCTCAATGGGGAACAATTGAGTCGGGAATCGCCTACCGAAACTGATAACACTTCCCCCAAATTGACACAAAAAAAATAACAGAATAAAAAGCAGAAGACAACTGGTCTGCCCCCAGATAAAGCTTTCCTGCAAGGACTAAAAGATGAAATTTCTTTTGAAGGTTTATTAAATTTGGACCTGCATGTAGCCACGGTTATTCATTTGATAAAAACTTATAAAAATATATCGAAGATCAAAAGATACAAAAAAGAGTTATGAGCGAAGGCAAGATAAGGAATTTTTTTAAGTTGAAAGAACAAATATTTATTTCACCACTATAATTCTTTTCACAGGAGTGACTATGAAAGACAAGTACCTGATTATCGGACAAATATACGATTTTCTTTCCATGATCTACAGCTTTAATCAAATTAACAGATGCAAGACCGCTATGCATGATATGATCAAGCCTGACAGCAAGGTATTGTTTGCGGGCGTCGGTCACGGCATTGACGCGATAGCAGCCGCTGAACTGGGAGCTGAAGTCACGGTTGTTGACTTGTCTGCCACAATGCTTAAAAAACTCAACAACGGTATCGCAAAAAAAAAGGAATTCAGACACCCGATCAGACAACTCCATAAAAATATTCTCCATGTTGAAGAATTTTCAACATATGACATGGTGTTTGCTAACTTCTTCCTAAATTTATTCTCTGAAGAGAATCTGATACAGGTTCTAAGCCACCTGAAAAAACTTGCAAAAAAAGAAGGCTACGTTGTAATCGGCGACTGGGCTCATCCTAAAGGAAATATGATTGCTAAATTTTTTCAGATACTTTACTGGCGGATTGCGGATATCATTTTCTGGGTAATGGCCAATAATGAACTTCATCCATTTTATGACTATCAAAAAAACATGCGTGAACTGGGCATGGAAATAAAGAAAGTAAAATATTTCAGGGTTCTTTTTGATGAACGTTATTGTTCAATTCTGGCACAGAAAATGTAGTCCCGTCTTTCATATTCAACATACTTTCAACGACACAATATCATCTGCTAATATAAATGGGTTTTCCTAAATGTCTGATGCGGCATAAGCCGCATCAGAAAAAAGGAATGCCTTCAGCTGGTCATTCGTATGAAAAATTTCTAAAAATACAGGTCTTTATTCATATTTTAGCATTCCAGACATTCTCAATTCCCGCACTCAAACTTGCAGAAACTGGGTGAGCAAATAAAGATTTAACGTGGCCGTTTACCGGCTGCTACCTGTTTTGCCACCCGGTCATAATCCACCAGGCCGCCCCAGCCGGTTTCCAGGGCATCGGCCAGAATTTTATCAATATAGCCTTTTTTAACCAGGTTCCCGTTTTTATCTTTGATATTCTGAAGCATGGGCGCTTTCGGGCAATCAGTATATCTTTCAAGAAGTTGTGTGCTCTTTGCATTCTCAAACACTTTGTAACGGGTAATATACGGAAAATACCCCTCCAACAGCCGGACGCCAACCACCATTTTGCGATATTTCTTTTTTCCGGTCATTTTATACATGGCCTGATTAAATGTTTTCTGGGCATTGATCATAAAATAGAAAACCCAGCGGGGAACAAAAGCAATCTTTGGAATTTCATGTCCGGGAATCGGGTCATTGGCAGTGAAATATTCATATCCTGCGTCATGGACATGGCCGACAGTAGCGGCATCCGGTCCGCATGCCAGGCGAATGACACCCTGGTGGAATTCATCTTTGGCCATGATATCCGAGATCACATCCGCCACCCAGTCCACCGGCACAATATCCTGCTGGTTGTCGGCCGCGGTGAAAAACGGCAGCTTTCCCAGATACCCCAGCATCAGCACCACATAATGAAGATTATAGGTTTTGGTTTTCCCGGTCTTTGCCGACCCGCCGATAATCGTGGGCTCAAACAGAACTATTCGATCATTTAACCTGTTGATTTTATCAAGAATAAAAATTTTTGCCTCGGCTTTTGTCCGGGCATAGGTGTTGTCCGGCTTGCCCGGTTTGAAATCCGGAAAATCTTCGGGTATTTTTTTCTTGTAAATGCCATATGCATACCCGGTGGAAATATAATATAAGGTGGCATCCGACTGACCCGTTTTTTTCCGATGGTTTTTTATTTCATCAAACAGATCATAGATTTTATGGCTGAATACGACATTGGATATTTTAATCTCATCATAGGGCTGATCAAACCGCACATCCGCAGCACCATGCAGTATTTTTTCGACCTTGGTCACCAGTTCATTGTAAAGCCCCGGCTCAATGCCCAGTTTTTCCTTTTCCACATCAATTTGGACCAGGGTGGAACGCGCCGACAGCTTTTGCTTTTCCGCGTCATCCAGATCCAGCGTCTCCACCAGGGATTCAAATCGCTGTTGAATGCCGTTTCCCTTGGCATCCTTCCGAATCGCAAAATAAAACAGCGGATTATCATCTTTTCGCATCAGTTCTTCAACAATAAGCGGAACCACCGTTCCGGTCACACCGGTAATAAAATAAATCATGGGCAACACCTTAACACATTGTATTTATATTTAAATAAATAAAAAAAACAACAATTCGGATGGCAAAGAAAAAAGTTCAAGTTCAAGGCGCGCAAAACCTGAGGAACGATGCGTACGAATGTACGTTGAGTGACGAAGGTTGCAGCGCAACGCAGAAATTGAGCTTTTTGCGAAGTCATCAAAATACATTGGACAATTTGAGCACCGACAACAGCTTCACCACCGGCAGATACCGGGTATGCGCACAATAAAACTTGTTTTCCGTCCCGCCGAAACGGGATTTTGTAAATTCAATCCCTTTGAAATTGTAGATCCAATTTCCATACCGGTAGACCAGGCGCTGAATGTTTTTCAGGGTTTTTGACTCAAATTCCCGGTCCCTATCATCCAGCACCAGCATGGAAAGCCCGAGATTCAACTCTTTTAGCCCCTCTTTTTTAAACTTTTCCATGGCATGAACCATAATCGCATAAAAAATGCCCTGGCGAAAGGCATGGCTGAACCGTGAGATATTCGGCACATAGCTGACGATTTCACCATGCTGATAAACCGGATCAAAAAAGATAAATCCGATCAGTTCATCATCAATATGGGCAAAAAACTTCCGGGTTTCCTGCAGATACTCCATATCCAAAGTCATATCCATGGGACGGATCAGAAACCCGACTTCCCGGTTTTTGATTTTTCGCGTGGTCATCCAGCGATCCGACAGCTCATGATACTTTTCATCTTCCATGGACTCACGGATCACCACATTCTGTTTTTTGGCCTGATTCACCGCGGTCCGTAAAATCTGCTTTTTTTTGCCCGAAAGGGTCCATTGTTCCAGATCGATCCGGGTTTCAATGCCAAACTGGGTGGCATAACACCCGAATTTCCGGGTCATCAGCTCTGCCACGGGTTCTGTTATCTGAATAAAGGCGCTGTTGGGATATTTTTGAAGAAAGGCGCGGACTATGAACTCCCGGTCTTTTTCATCACAGACCGGATCGGACAGCACCAGCTGCGCCCCCCAGATGGGACGATGGGCGATAAAGCCTTTTCCCGGCACGTCAAAAAATTCCATGCCCGGCTGCAGGGTGGAAAATGACATGCAGTGGTTGCCGTAGGTTCGCATATACGACATCCGTTCTTCAAAACCAAATGCCACCGGCTCAACGGAAGGCGATGATTCATCGGTTGAATCGGTCAGCTGCCATCCGCTGCCCCAAAGGCCTTTGACCGGATTTTTTGCTTTTAAGGCTTGAATGCACATATCTATCTGATTCTCTGTTTTTGTTAGTATTGGGCTGACCACTCCAATGATTAGATTCCAACAGGTATCAGATTCATCTTCAGGACTCAAGCGGATAAAAAAAGCACTGCCCGGTGCCAAAACCGGAGCAGTGCTCTTATATTCTTTATTTAGCGTTAAATACCGTCGAAAGAAGCGCTTAAATCAGCAAAAAAACCTATTTTCTGGATGCACTGTAGGCGGCCTGAGGTGCCTTGCAGGGAGCTGCAGTTTTCTTTTCCAGCCTTTCAAAATCCACGAGCCCGCCCCAGCCGGTTTCCAGGGTATCTTTCATAATTTTATTGTAATACCCTTTTTTAACGAGTTCGCCTTTTTCATTGTAAATATCGTGCAGGGACGGTGCTGTTCCACAATCCGTATATTTTTCAATTAATTTCGTGCTTTTTTCATTCTCAAAAACCTTGTACCCGGCGATATACGGAAGATAGCTTTCCATCAGGCTGATGCCTTTCACCAGCTTTCGGAAACGTTTGTTTCTGGTAAAAAAATACAGGGTCCGATTAACAGACTTCTGAAACTGAAGCAGAAAAAGCAAGAACCATTTCGGTACAATCCTGGCTTTCGTAATCTTGTGCCCGGGAACCGGATCATTTTTAAAGTAATAATCATAACCTGCTTCATACATGAATCGAATCGGAACGGCCTCCGGCCCGCTTGCCAGTCTCAAAACTCCCTGATGATATTCATCTTTGGCCATAATATCGGAAATAACCGCTGCCACCCAGTCCACCGGAACGATATCTTCCGTAATAACATCGTTAACGGTGAAAAAAGGCAATTTCCCAAGATATGCCAGCATAAAAACGACATAATGAAGGTTATATGTCCTGGTTTTTCCGTTTTTGGCAGCCCCGCCGATGATGGTGGGCTCGAACAAAACAATCCGGTCATTTAACCGGTTGATTTTATCGAGAATAAAAATCTTTGCCTCCGCTTTTGTCTGGGCATAGGTATTGTCCGGTTTTCCCGGATGAAATTCCGGAAAATCCTCGGGAATCGGCTTTTTATATTTCCCATAGGCATAGCCGGTTGAAATGTAATATAATGTTGCTTCTTTTTTCCCGTGTGTTTTTCTGAATTTTTTTATCTCATCAAAAAGTGAATAAATTTTTTCTGAAAAAACGACATTCGAAATCCGAATCTTATCATAAGGCTGGTCAAAACGGACATCCGCCGCACCATGAAGAATTTTTTCCGTATTTTTAATTAACTCGGAATACATTTCCGGAGCAATACCCAGATTGTCTTTTTCCACATTAATTTCAACTATTTTTGAATTTTTCACCAGTTTTCGTTTTGTGGATTGATCTAAATCCAGAGACTTTACCACCGAATCAAATCTTGCCTGAATACCATTGCCTTTGGTGTCCTTTCTAAGGGCAAAATAGAAAACAGGGTCTGTATCTTTTTTCATTAAATCTTCAACAATTAACGGGACGACTGTGCCTGTGATGCCGGTTACAAAATATATCATTGCGCCACCTTTATTCCATTATAATTGAGTCGATGTTAAATTGATGTATTGCCAAATGATTTTGTCATATCCAGTTATTCAGATAACATTTGATATTTTGAACAGTGTGAGTAGCTTTACTGCCGGGAAATAACATTTATGGGCAGAATAAAACCGGTTGGCTTTTCCCCTGAATCTTGATTTGGTAAAAGCCACGCCCTTAAAATTATAAAGAAAATTAAAATGATAAAAAATAAAGCGTCCAATTCTTTTTAACAGCTTGGACTCAGATGCCTCAAATTCATCACCAAGCACCATAACAGAAAGCCCAAGGTTTACTTCTTTGAACCCTTCGCTTTTAAATGTTTCAATTGCATGCGTCATTAATG
Source organism: Desulfobacteraceae bacterium (assembly GCA_011390415.1). Lineage (GTDB taxonomy): Bacteria > Desulfobacterota > Desulfobacteria > Desulfobacterales > Desulfosalsimonadaceae > SURF-3. The sequence continues at coordinate 5,771 of JAABSL010000310.1, read as the reverse complement.
AATAAAAAATGCCCTGGCGGAATTTATGGCTGAATCTTGAAATATTCGGCACATAACTGACAATTTCTCCGTCTTTGTAGATGGGGTCAAAAAAGGCAAATCCAATGAGTTCATCATCCTGATATGCAAAAAATTTCCGTGTTTCTTCTTCATGGTCCATCACCATGGGACGAATCAGGAAACTGATTTCCCGATTTTTTGTCTTTCGGGTGGCGATCCATTTTTTTGAAAGTTCATGGTGCCTTGTCTCTTCCGGGTTTTCACGGATCACAATCCCTTTTTTCTTTGCCTGGTTGATTGACGTACGCAATACCTGTTTCTTTTTGCCGGACAAACTCCACTTTTCAAGATTGATAATGGACTCAATTCCAAATTGCGTGGCATAAAATCCGAATTTTTCATGAATCAGACGGGCAATGGGTTCGGTAATCTGAATGAAAGCAGAATTGGGATATTTTTCAAGATATGCAGAGATAATTGCTTCCCGGTCATCTTCATGGCATATCGGATCGGAAAGAACCATATGGCTTCCCCATTTTGTCTTAAAGGCAATAAATCCTTTGCCCGGAACATCAAAAAACTTCATGCCCGGCTGCAGGGTGGAAAAGGACATACAATGACTGCCGTATTTTTTCATAAATTTCATCCGTTCCGCAAAGCCGAACTCAGCCGTTTCGACTGCCGCATCAGCCGGAGTATCCATCGGAACATCAATTTTTCCAATGCCGGTCGGCAGCACCCAGCTATCCGGTATGACTTTTACCTGGTCCAAAGCTTTTGAAGAACCGTTGAACATAAACATCTGCATCACCTTTCCTTGGAATTCGTCTTTAAAAAAACCAGTTAATTAAAAACCCTTTTTTGATGGTCCTACTATGACACAATTAAAAAAATATGCATTTCGAAAAGATTCCAAGCATTTCACTAGCCAAAAGCTAGTGCCGCATGACTGAATTACACTTTTTAAAGTTTTAACAATTTAATTTTATTATATTTTTTATATCAGGACGGGTATTGCGGATGGAGCGGAAAGGCAAAAATTTGGATAATATTTTTTTTGGGTGTTTATTTATTTTTATGGCGGGTTATTTTTTATTGCTTCGATAAAATCGAACCTCGGCTTTTTCCAGGGTCACCAGGCCGGCATCAATCTTGTCGTCAATCAAATCTAAAAACTGTTCCAGTTTTTCCCGGGTGTCAACAAGCTCGATCACGATGGGCATATCTTCGGATAACCGCTGGATTTTAAATGTGTGGATCACCCGGCTGTTGGCGCCGAAACCCATCATACCCCGGAGGACGGTTGCCCCGGCCAGTTCCTGTTCCCGGGCTTTGACCACAATCCATTCATACAAGGGCTTGCCCTTGTATTTATCCCTCTCACCGATAAAAATGCGCAGCAGGCATCCTTGTTCAGGAATCATTTGTCATTACCTCCAGATTAAGAATCCGCTGACCCGGCCCAGCCAGACGGCGCCCAGACAAAGAAAAAGGTGGGCGGCAATGTTTACCGACGCCAGCAGGTGTTCACTGTTGTTGAACAGATTCATTGTTTCATTGCCGAAAGTGGAAAATGTCGTAAAACTGCCGAGAATTCCGATAAAAATCAGGGACCGGGTCTGGGAAGAAAAAACACTGTGGGTATCGGACAGATAAAACAGCATGCCAATAATAAAGCATCCGAAAATATTTACAAAAAGTGTTCCATAGGGAAATCCGACACTTCGGGTCAACTGCTGGACATACCCGCCAACCAGATATCGCAGGATGGCACCGATAAATCCGCCGATACCAATGATAAGAATTTTTGACATTACGCAAAAACCGGTTTCAAAAATTAAAATAGCTTTAATACAGATTGAATTTAGCGTGTTATAGCAGTCAGCGGTTAAAATATCAAGTCATTAAAGAAGGGAACCGGGGCGGAAAATCGAAAAGGTTATAGGTGTATGTGGCTATAAGCTCTGCTACCCCGGCTCCCTGAGGGATGGTTGTTTTGGTTTACTGTCTGATTGAAAATAATACCTAAGTTGAGCGTTTCAAATTTTGAAAATTTTATTTTTATAACAATTTTAGGTAATAAAAAAATATTTACCCGGTAGATTCTGCTGCCGGTAAAAAAATGATGATTTCAGTGCCTTTTCCGACCTTGCTGTTAACCGTTATCGCGCCGCCATGATTGATCACAAGACCCCGCACCACCGCCAGGCCCATTCCGGCCCCCTTGGAGAAATCTTTTGTTGTAAAATACGGGTCAAATATCCGCTCCATGTGGAATGGTTCAATACCCCGGCCATTGTCCCGGACGGTCAAACGAATATATTTTCCTTTTTTAAGACTTGCATTGCCGATGCCGGCGGCAGACGGATCAGCGATATTATCCAGCTGCACTTCAACAACCCCCGAATCTTTTTTTATGGATTCCACCGCATTTGCCAGCAGATTTTTAATCAAATCCCCTATCTGGTCCGAATCTCCGATAACGGGATAAGAATCCGGCTGCCACTGACTGATCAGTTTTATTTTACCGGCTGTGACGGATTCTGCGCTTCGGATCTCTTTTTCGATCACAGAATCCACCTGAACAAGTTTAAAATTGTTCTCCTGCCGCTGACTGAACCGAATCAGCTGCCAGACAATTTCTTTTGCCCGGCTGCCGGCATCTTCAATCTTTTTTAAGAGATTTGCCGCCGGATTATCTTTGGGCAGCCTGGCAGAAGACAGCTCGGCACAGCCGATGATCACCGTAAGAATATTGTTAAAATTATGCGCAATGCCGGCGGTTAAGGTTGTCAATGCCTCCATTTTCCGGGCTTGATGAATTTTTTCATCTGCCTGCTTCCGTTGGGCAATATCCCGGGAAATGGCCAGGATGAATTGCTCCCCGCTGTATTTTATGGCAGTCAGGCTTATTTCTACCGGAACGTAGGAGTCGTCTTTCCGCAGATGCCGCGTTTCGAACACAACCGGTTGATTATCGTTTATATTTTCCCACAAACAATACGGGTATGCCCGCCGGGCAGCATCCGGATCAACATCATATACGGACAAAGCCAGCAATTGGTTTTTGGCGTAGCCGAGACATTCGCAGGCCGCCGGATTGACCAGCCTGAAATTACCGTCCGTATCATATAAAAAAACCGCATCCCCGGCCTGCTCAATCAGTGCCCGGAAGCGCTTTTCACTTTCCGCCAATGCCGCTTCGGCCTGCTTTCGTTTTTCATTATCCCGGCGCAGCTGCTTGTTGATCTCAATATTATCACGGGTAATCCGCTCGATCCTGGAAACCATCCGATCAAAGGCTTTGGCCAGCATCCCGATTTCATCATTCCTGTCAAGCGTCACTTTCTTTGACAGATCTCCGGTTTCTCTGATGGCGAGCACCTGTTGGTTCAGCATTGAAATCGGCTGCAGAATGGTTTTTTTAAGACTTAATAAAACAAGGAGCAATATGCCCATTCCGGCCACCAGCATCGATAAAATACCGATTTGAACCGTTTCATGGCCTTTTTTGGAAATTTTTCTGTAAGACTGGGTGGTTAACGCAATGGCCGGTTTTCCGGTGATATCCGGCAAAACAAACCGAACTTTTAAAAGATCTTCATCAACCGCTTCGACAGCATAAGCCAAAGGGGATGACAGGTTATCTTCCAACTCCTGCCGGGGGGCTGAAGCATCCATCGGCATCAACGAAAAATCCACCTGGGTTTGTTCGGCAATCTGACGCACCAGATCGGGGCGCATAAATCGTCCCATAATGAATGTCCCGCGCGACGGTCCGTTCATGTTGCTTTTTAATATGGGGATGGCGGCCACGATGAGCGGACCGGCATTTGTCAGCAATATTCCTTTAATCTCATTAACCGGCTGATCTGTTTCTTCTTTGTCTGCAAGCAGGGGATGGGTTGCGGGCAAAGCATCTCCGGGAAACAGATCCAGTTCAATTTCTTTTTCTTTGATCAAATCATACTTTTTCCCCCAGACGACACGTCCGCTGCCATCACAGATATAAATCAAATTCAATTGATTACCCGTAAACGTACTCAAAACCAGATTGGATTCAATGTATTCTCCTGAAGGAGATTTTACAAACTCATAGGTATCGTCCCAGGCTGCCCAGTCCCACGCCAGTGTGCTTAAATGTCTAATTTCATTATTGATGGCTTTTGTTACCCGCTTGGCGTCCTTGACCGCTTCATCATGTTCAAGGGCGAAGAAACCCGGGAGGAAGACAAACCGCTGAACAGCGTATTCCGCGGCACAGAAACAGATAACAGCGCATAATAAAATTATGCCGATTTTTGTCCGTATTGACATGAATTCTTTTCAATTTCCGGAGACTGGTGCAACATTCGTCTCCGTATATTTACGCAAAAAGGCCTTGGGTTGTAGTGGTTTTTTTAAAAATTTATGCAAGTTATATTCCATAACATGTTTTTTTCCATTCGATATTTCTTTGCACTGCGCGGATATCCATGGGCTAACAGTTCCGGTAAAATAGTTATTTACGCATACCGGCCGGCAAAGCCGGTTTCAATATTCCTTACAATGAATTTGCCATTTTTTGTCATGCCTGCAGCTAAAAATTGTCATCACAGGCTGTTTGCATAAACTGCTTTTCATGGGGGCTCATCGTTGCATCGGCAAACAATTTGTCTGCTGTTCCACGCGATGGGTGCAATGCCATGTCTTTGAGATAAACCCGTTGACGTTCAGGCAAACCTTTAATACAAACGTTAGAAATACATTGTCTTATTTTGTATAGGAGGAAATAAAGTGAAACCGCGCCTGATGCAAATTTCCATCCTGCTGGCTGTATTCCAGCTGGCTGCCTGCTCCATGGGGCCGGATTTTAAACGCCCGGATTTGACCATCTCCCCGCCGGAAGCATTTTTAAACACACCGCACCGCGAATTGATCGAATTTCAGGAAACGGATAACTGGTGGCAGGGCTTTGATGATCCGGAAATTGATCAGGTGGTGGTCAATGTCATCCAAAACAATCCGGATATTCAGACCGCTGCCGCACGGGTGCTGGAAGTGCAGTCTGTTTTCAAGCAGACCCGGGCGGACCGGTATCCTGTTTTAAACTTAAAGGGTGAAGCCGGCCGTCAGAGCTATTCAGCCTTTAACCCGTTGACCGGCACCACCGGAACAAATATCAGCGATTCCTATAGCTTATCCCTTCCGGCATCCTTTGAAATTGACCTCTGGGGCCGGCTGTCCCGGGCCACGGAATCGGCAAGGGCAAAACTTCTGTCTGCAGAAGAAAACCGCCGCACGGTTGTGCAAACCCTGGTTGCCGAAGCCGTCAGTCTTTATCTGAATATCGAATCCATTGAGCGTCAGATTCAGGTCAAACATAAAAACGTTGAATCCTACCGGCAGCGCCTGGAAATTGTTAACGGCCGATACCGCAGGGGCCTGACATCCATTCTGGATGTCCGTCAGGCCAGTCGGGCGCTGGCCCAGGCCGAATCCCAATTGCCTTCGCTGGCCGCAACCCTGGGCCTGCAGAGCCAGGCCCTGGCCATTTTGCAGGGCCGGTATCCGAAAAACAATCCCCCTCGCAACCCCGACCCCGATTACTTCCGGCTTCCGCCGGAAGTCCCGCCGGGCCTGCCGTCGGAACTGATCAGCCGGCGACCGGATATTTGTGCGGCAGAAGCTGATCTGCATTCTGCCTGCGCCTTAATCGGCGTGGCCAAAGCCGCCCGTTTTCCCAAAATCACCCTCACCGGCAACTTGGGATATGCCAGCGACGAACTGGA
>JAABSL010000309.1 GCA_011390415.1 Desulfobacteraceae bacterium | reverse complement strand
TACCGTTTACATAGACAGTGACCAGATCCGGCAGGTTTTAATTAATCTGCTCATCAATGCGGCAGACTCAATCAAAACGGCTGCAAAAAAAGAAAAAGGATCCATTCGAGTTATTTCTGAGCTGGCGGCGGGAAATGATTCTCTGGCCATAAACAATCAGCCCACATTTTTATTGAAAGTAACGGATAACGGGTCCGGTATTTCTGACGAGACAATTGATTATATATTTGACCCGTTTTTTACGACAAAAGAACCTGGCAAGGGAACCGGGCTTGGACTGGCGGTAAGCTACATGATCATTGAGCAGGCCGGCGGCGGAATTGTCGCGAGCAGCGAATTTGGAGACTCTACGACAATGGTGATCCGTTTACCGGTTCATAAAATCTGACAATTTTGGTGATACGCGCTGTTAATTGCCATTTTATGTTTCGGAAAGTCTGCCTGTTTATTGCCTGACAGGTCAAAATAATTGTAAAAGGAATCAGTTTCCATGGAAAAACGTATTCTGATTATTGATGACGAAGAAAATATGCGGCATATGCTGACGGCACTGCTGAATGAATCCGGATTCGTGGTGGATGCTGTTGCAGACGGTGCCCTGGGGCTGGCAAAAATCGAGGAGACACACTATAATTTTATTTTTTGTGATATCCGGATGCCGAATATGGATGGCATGATGTTTTTAAAAGCCGCTGCAGATAAGCTGGAGAACAGTTATGTCATTATGATGTCGGCCTATGGCGGCATCGAAACAGCAGTGGAATCCATGAAACTGGGCGCATACGATTATATTTCAAAACCGTTTCAAACAGATGAAGTCCTGCTCACCCTTCGAAAGGCGGATGAACGGGAACGGTTAAAAAATGAAAATATTATATTAAAAGAACAGATCAAAGATATTGCCGATAAGTCAAGTTTCGGAAAAATGATTGCCAAAAGCCGGGCCATGAAGTCCGTTTTCAAACTGGCTGAAAAAGTCGCTCAGTACGACACCACAGTCATGATTACCGGAGACAGCGGCACGGGAAAAGAATTGATCGCCCGGGGTCTACATTATGGTGGTAATAGAGCAAAAAGTCCTTTTATTCCGGTAAATTGTGGCGGCATACCTGAAGCTTTACTTGAAAGTGAATTGTTTGGTCATAAAAAGGGAGCATTCACCGGTGCCAATAAAAATTACACCGGATTGTTTGAAGCCGCCAACAGCGGTACGATTTTTTTGGATGAGGTGGGAGATCTTCCGTTTGCACTTCAGGTTAAACTGCTGCGGGTGCTTCAGGAAAACGAAGTCAGGTCCGTCGGTGATACCCGGGCTAAAATGATCGATGTCCGAGTGGTGGCAGCCACATCAAAAAACCTTGAGCATGAAGTTGAGGCCGGAAATTTCCGGGAAGATCTGTTTTACCGTTTAAATGTTCTGCCGATTCATTTGCCGGCCCTGATTGAACGATCAGAAGATATCCCTTTGTTGTGTGAACATTTTATTGAACGGTTTAACATGAAACTGGGTCGGAATATAACCGGCATCACACCCTCGGCCATGTCGCTGCTGCTTCAGCACAACTGGCCCGGAAATGTTCGCGAGCTTGAAAATGTAATTGAGCGGGCCGTTGTGATGGCCGAAGAAACAGTACTGGGGCGGGAGAATCTGCCGCAGAAACTCGTAAATCAGACAAAACCGGCCCATTCCGTTGAGGATATTTTTAATGGATTTTCAATTAAGGCGGGAAAAGAAATTTTGGAAAAGAACCTGATCCGGCGGGCCCTTGAAGCAACCAAGGGCAATCGGACGCAGGCCGCCAGGCTGCTTGAAATCAGTCATCCGTCGCTTTTGAGTAAGTTAAAAATATATAATATTCGAATGTGATCCAGGTGCAACCGCCACATAGATAAAAAAAACAGATAAAAATAAAAAGGGCCTTTCCCGGTGCTGGAAAGGCCCTTTTCTGCAAACCTATTTATCTATTGTTATTGATGCTTTCGCGAAGTTTGCCGGAGCATTTGAAAGTGACCACATTTCTTTCATCCAGCAACAGATCATCTCCGGTGGCAGGATTTCTTCCCCGGCGCGTGGCCTTCTTTTTTACACAGAATTTACCAAATCCCGACACGAGAACATCTTCACCATTCTCAAGGCTACTTTTTATAATTTCAAGAAGCGATTCAACGATATCGACTGATTTTTTCTTTGTAAATCCGAGTTCATTTACATGTTCAACGATTTTATTTTTTGTTAATGCCATTGTGCCTCCTGCTTCGGCTGATTAGATTAGTAACCTTGTATATTAAAAATCTGACCGTCAGTTGTCCTGAGGATTAGGGTTTTCACTTAATTCCGGGTCTGAATGTTGTTCCATGGGATAAACTTTGTTTACGGTATTGATAATTGCATCGATCTTATCTGCAATTTCCTTTATTTCATCTTTTAATGCGATTTCATCCGGTAAGTTCATGTTTTTCCAAGGTTTATCCCGACACAAGATCCCCGAAAGACAAGGAACTCTATCATGTTATTATTATTGATAATAATTTTTGTATAATTCAAATATAACTAATATTATTATAAATAAATATATATGACATATATGTCAAGAAAATTTATATTTTTTAAGTATATATCGATTTGATTTTTTTAAAAAATTATAAATGCAGATTGTAATTTACGATAAAGTTTTGTTAAGAAAGATAACTTAATTTCTATGACGGTAAGTTCTTATCATAGAAGTTGGAGCCGACGAGCGGATTTGAACCGCTGGCCTGCTGATTACGAATCAGCTGCTCTACCAGCTGAGCTACGTCGGCGATTTGACAGACTTGAAAATATCATGTTTCATTAGCACGCTCTCATGGGACCGTCAACTGTTTTTGTCAGTGTTGAAGATGGTTTTTATCAAAAAATAATATGCGTTAGAGGAGAAGATGCTCCGGTTTTTTTTAATAATTCTGATTTTATTTTAAATAATTGCGGCATCATTAAAAGTTATCCATTATGAAGACATCAGACGGTGGCAAAACCCCACAATCACTCATTGACACTATACAAGAGGGACAAAAATCTGTTCAGTGCATTGGCATCGATAACGCCCAAAGTGCCTATATGCTTTCAAGACTGTCCCGCGAAATGCAAAAAACCCAGGTTGTCATTTTACCGGATGTGAAAGCCTGTGAAGAATTTTCTGAAAACCTTGCCTTTTTTGCGGATTCCCGGACACCGGATGTTATCTTGTTTCCGCCATACAATATTTTACCGTTCAAGCGCATTTCCTATCATAACGAGACGGCGGCCAACCGCATTCATACGCTTTATGACTTAGCGACCCGTAATTCCCCCAAAATTGTTTTAACACCGGTTGAAACGCTTCTTCAGCGACTGATTCCCAGGCAAATCCTGTGTGATTATGCGGAGCTGCTGATGTGCGGAGAAGATATTGACCGGGATGCCCTGATCGCCAAACTTCATTCAAGCGGCTACAATCACGTCACCCTTGTGGAAGATTTTGGCGAGTATTCCGTGCGCGGCGGCATTCTGGACATATTTTCTCCCATGTACCCGGACCCGCTGCGCATTGAACTTTTCGGGGAGACGGTTGATTCCATCCGATTCTTTTCGTCGGTGACCCAGCGAAAAATCGAAAGCGTAAATGAAGCGATTATTCTGCCTGCCCGGGAAACAGTTATTGAAAAATCACGCCTGAATCTGATTGTGTCCAGGGTTCGGGATCAGGTGGCGGAACACGGAATATCCGCACCGATAGCGGAAGAGTTTATTGACCGCATTCGCAAAGAAGGCGTTTTCCCCGGGATCGAAAGCCTGCTGCCGCTTGTATACCAGCGCCTTGACACCCTTTTTGATTATGTTCCGAAAGATTCCTTATGGGTCGCGTGCGATCCCTCAGCCCTTAATCAGGCGGCCGTTGTTGCGGAAGGCCGGGCCGCTAAAAATTATGTAAATGCCCTGCAGGATAACCGGCTCTGTGTGGATCCGGAAAAACTCTATTTAAGCTGGGCGTCGGTCAAAGAGCGGATAAGCGAAGAAAACCAACTGCAGTTCCGGAAAATACGTACCGCGTCTTTGGATCAGGAAACTGAGAATACGTCTTCAGTTATCGACTTTTCAGTCCTGGACAATACGGAAATCAGCACGGTTTTATTAAAAGAAAAAAAAGACAGTCATTTACTGGAACCGCTCTCCGAATGGATTATAGAAAAACAATCCGCCGGATTTTTGACCCTGATTGTCTGCAGTTCCGAATCCCAGATCAAAAGGCTGCAATCCCTTCTTCAGCCATACGGGATTTATGCGCGGGTTACCCAAACGCCGGTAGAAAAAATAATGTATCGTAAAAAAGGGCTTTATATCTGTTTGGGGAATCTTTCGGCCGGATTTGTTTGGTATGAGGAATCCCTGGCCATTATAACGGATACGGAAATATTCGGTTCCAAAAAGCGGCGCCATCGTCATAAGAAAAAACCCGGAGAAATCCAGACCGCCCTGCTTGATTTTGGTGAGTTAAATACCGGTGACCTGGTGGTGCATATCGAACACGGTATCGGAATTTACCAGGGACTTGAAAAATTGCGATTTGAAGGGATTGTAAACGATTTTTTGTTAATCGAGTACAGGGACGGGGACAAACTGTATCTGCCGGTGGATCGCCTGGATATGGTCCAGAAATATATGGGAGTGGACGGGATTACGCCGGTGGTGGACAAAATGGGCGGCAAATCCTGGCAGCGGATTCGTGAAAAAGCCAAAAAATCAGTTGAAAAAATTGCCGGGGAACTGCTTTCGCTGTATTCTTCCCGCAAGGTGATCCAGGGGCACGCGTTTACGCCGCCGGATAATTATTTTCAGGATTTTGAGGCCAGTTTCCCTTATGAAGAGACCACTGATCAGCTAAAGGCCATTGATGATGTCTTAGATGACATGGAAGATCCGTCTCCCATGGATCGCCTGATCTGTGGTGATGTGGGTTACGGAAAAACGGAAATTGCCCTTCGGGCCGCATTTAAAGCCGTTAATGACGGCAAGCAGGTAGCCATCCTGGTGCCTACCACCCTGCTGGCTGAGCAGCATTACAACACATTTTCCGACCGTTTTAAAAGATATCCGGTCATTATCGACTGCCTGAGCCGGTTCCGGACCAAAAAACAGCAGCAGGAGATTTTGAGTCGGGTAAGGGAAGGGAAAAGCGATATTGTCATCGGCACCCACCGGCTGGTTCAAAAGGATGTCAAGTTCAAGGATCTGGGACTGGCCGTCATCGACGAAGAACAGCGATTCGGCGTCAAGCACAAGGAAAAGCTGAAAAGAATGCGAAAAGACGTGGATGTCCTTTCACTGACTGCCACGCCGATTCCCCGAACCCTGCACATGTCACTGCTGGGGGTACGGGATATCAGTGTCATACAGACGCCTCCCGAGCAGCGGCAGGCGATTATTTCCTATATCTCCGAATTTGACCCGGTGGTGGTGACCGAAGCCATTCAAAAAGAAATGGCCCGCAAGGGGCAGATATTTTTTGTGCACAACAATATCAATACGATCTGGAATGTGGCAAAATACCTTAAAGAACTGGTACCGGAGGTGCGGCTGGCAGTGGCCCATGGCCGCCTGAGTGAAGTGGAACTGGAAAATGCCATGTTCCAGTTTTTAAACAAGGAAATTGATATGCTGGTGTGCACCACGATTGTGGAGTCGGGCCTGGACATCCCCAATGCCAATACCATTATTGTCAATCGCGCCGAACGCTTCGGCCTGGCTCAGATCTATCAGTTGCGCGGACGGGTGGGGCGGTCGGAAGAACAGGCCTACGCCTATCTTTTTATTTCAAAAGAAGCGGCCCTCACCCGTGATGCGGAAAAAAGACTCCGGGTGTTAATGGAACACACCGGGTTGGGGGCCGGTTTCCAGATTGCGATGAACGATCTGAAAATCCGCGGCGGCGGCGCGGCGTTGGGCGTTTCCCAGTCCGGCCACATTGCAGCGGTGGGGTATGATATGTTTTTACGGTTGATGGAAGATTCCATCGCGTCGTTAAAAGGAGAACGGGTGGTTGAAAAACTGGAACCGGAAATTAATATTCCGGTGTCGGTATTTATTCCGGAGTCTTATATTGAAGACATTGACCAGCGGCTTATGGCGTACCGGCGGCTGGCAAAAATGATGGAATTAAAGGAAGTGGCAGACTTTAAAGAAGAACTGATCGACCGGTTCGGGAATCTGCCGGCCGAAGCCGGAAACCTGCTGTTAAAAATTATGTTAAAAATACTGTCCATCAAGGCCGGGGTGAAAAAGCTGGATTTAAACGAGCAGGTCTTGTTTCTCTGGTTCTCGGAACTGCATCAGAAACGTCCGTTTGCATTGCTTGAAATGGTGGATGAAAACCCGAAACAATACAATTTTATGCCGGACAACGGGCTTAAAGTGCTTTTAGATGGAAAAGGCCTGGGCGGGATTATTGCCCAGACCAAAAATATCTTGATGGACATCGCGGGATATGTTAATTAGTATGTTTTAATAATTTCAAATAATTAATGGTGTAACCACTTAATATTTCCCCAAATTAACGGTCAAATATTTTTAATTACAGATAGGTTTTTAAATATGGTTAAGAAATTGCGTTTCTTTTTGGTTCTATTTCTGGCGTCCCTGTTGTTTACGGGTGCCGCGTCTTCGGGCGAGGTTGTGGACCGCATCGTGGCCGTGGTCAATGACGACATTATCCGGCTGGTTGAATTAAACCGGGCCGTGGCTCAGGTTGAAGCACAGATCCGGTCCAAACAATATTCCGGCGACATCGAAAAAGAAGAAATTTATAAAATTCGAACAGAGGTGTTGAATAACCTGATTGATGAAAAACTGGCGGATCAGGAAATTCGCAATACCGGCATTTTTGTTGATGAACGGGAAATCGACAATGCCATCGAGCAGGTCAAGGCAATGAATTATTATTCTGATGAAGATCTTCGTGCAGCCCTGGCAGCCAGCAACGTCAGCATGGAGGAGTATCGGGAAGAGATTAAGCGCCAGATTCTGAGAAATAAACTGGTCAATACCCGGATCAAATCAAAAATTATTATCACTGAAACCGATATTGAAAATTACTATAATAATAATCTGGAAAAATACGCACCCAAAACATATTATGAATTGCGAAATATTATAATGATGTACCCCCCGGGAATAGACAAGAGGACCCGGGAGGCCGTCTATGACCGGATGCAGACGGTTTACCAGGAGCTCGAAGCCGGGGCGCCATTTGACGAAACCGCGCAACAATACTCCGAGGCCATGAATGCGGCCGATGGCGGCAAGCTTGGATCTTTTGTGTTTGAAGAACTGGCGAAAAATATCCAGGCGGCCATTAAGGATTTAAAGCCCGGAGAATTTTCATCCATTACGGAAACCGACCAGGGGTTTCAGATTTTCTTTGTGGAAAAAATTGAAGACAGGGGCGGGCGCACATTAACTGAAATGACGGATGAAATCCGGCAGCTGCTTTATGAAGAAACGGTCAACGAAAAGTTTCAGTCGTGGATTGATGAGCTTCGGGAAGACGCCCATATTAAAATCATTCGCTAAGCAATTCCGATAGGTTTCTTTATAAGGATACGATATTGAATTCCGATACATCTTTTACGGCGTTTGGACGATATCTCAAATCCATGCGAATACAAATGGAGGTTCCTTTTGAAGCGGTTGCGGAGGCAATAAGAATCAGTCCAAGGCAGCTTTCGTTCATAGAGGCGGAAGACCATGAGCACCTTCCCGACGTGATTTATGTTAAAGGGATTCTCAGGGCATATGCCACCTATATCGGTGTGGATGCCGATGATATTGTCGAACGTTATTTAATCAACCGGTCCATTTATAAAAAAAAATCATCACCCGCAACGTTTTTTAAGTATAATGCAAAAATTTTTTACCGGTTCGGTTTGCCGGCGGGACTTTTTATCATCTTCATTGTAATATCGACGTATATGGTATATGGTTCTCTTTCAAATCCGCTCAACAGCACTGACAAAGACCATGCAATACCCATTGATATCGGGACCTCTGCTGCACAGAAAAAAACATCAGACGCGCTGGCTGTTGCAAATCAGGATGATCGTTCCGCTGATCAGATGAATCAGCCGGATAAACTTTTTCTGCAGATAGATGCGGTCGAAGATACGGATTTAAAGATTATCATCGATGATACCGAGCATCTGAAATATACACTCCATCCCATGGATCACATGGAGTTGGAAGCATCTTCAACGATTAATCTGCTGGTGAGCAATGCCACGGGTGTTAAAATTTTATTAAACGGAAAACCGGTAGCAGTCCCCGGTAAAAGTGGTGAATTCGTTAATATTGAATTGCCGCCATCCAAGTGAATAAGTGAAGACGAAATATGCTAGTTGAACGCAACCGAATTTTAACGGAAACCATTCAGCGCCTGATGCGGCGCGGCGCTGAAGCCAGGCTTACCAAAATAGTCAGCAAGGTCCACGCCGCCGACCTGCCGTCCGTGTTTTCCTCTTTGTCCGCCTCAAACCAGCGGAAATTGTTCCAGCTGATCCGTGATCCGGAGAAAAAAGGGTTTGTTATCAGTGAGCTGGATGAAGATGTCGCTCTCAATATCATAGAAGATTTATCTATCGCGGGACTCGCCGAAATGATTGAAAACATGCCGTCTGATGACGGCGTGGCGTTTCTCCGGATGCTGCCGCAGCATAAAGCCGATGCGGTTTTGGGCATGATGGAAAAAACGGAATCAGAAGAAGTGGAAGGCCTCCTGCGCTATAAGGATGATACTGCCGGTTCCATAATGATTCCGGACTTTATTGCGCTTCAGGAAAACATGCCTGCAAAATCGGTGATCGAATCCCTTCAGTCCAAGGAATATCTGGATGTTGAGATGCCGTTTTATGTTTACGTGGTGGATGAATATGAACGGCTGGTCGGCGTCAGTTCTCTGCGCCAGCTTGTTGTGGTGCCGCCGTCGACGCCCCTTCGCGAGTTTATGGTCAGAGATGTCATTTCCGTTACCACGGACATGGACCAGGAAGAGGTGGCCAGAATTGTGGCCCGTTATAATTTTCTGGCCGTGCCGGTTGTGGATGAAGAAGCCAAAATGGTGGGGGTTGTCACCGTTGATGATATTATTGATGTCATCAGGGAAGAAGCCACCGAAGATATCCTGAAAATGGCGGGGGTCGGCGAAGAGTTTGTTGAAACCAAATCCATTGTCCGAAGCACCCGGATCCGGCTGCCCTGGCTTTTTGCCAGTTTTCTGGGCGGTATTGTTGCCATTTTTATTATCGGGTATTTTGAAGAAAGTCTGAAACAGGTCTCATACCTTGCGCTGTTCATTCCCGTGATCATGGGCATGGGCGGCAATATCGGCATTCAGTCCTCCACCATTGTGGTTCGCGGAATCGCCACCGGCCGGATTAATGTCCGGCATTTATGGTCCGTGGTGTCCAAAGAGCTGGCCATCGGCATCATTCTGGGCATATTCTACGGCGTTCTCCTGGGATGTCTGGTTCGCTTGCAGTACAGCATGGATGCCCTGGCCATATCCGTGGCCATCGGTGTTCTTTCGTCCATGACTGTGGCAGCATTGGTGGGGTCTTTCATGCCGATGATATTTGCCCGCATGCATATCGATCCCGCAGTTGCCACGGGTCCGTTTGTCACTTCATCAATTGATATCCTCAGTGTTTTGATCTATTTTCAGGTTGCTACCATACTGCTCGGTATCTGACTGATTTATGTCAACCTTTTCAACACCCGCCATCCTGCTTCGCCGTTCTGTGTACGGTGATTATGATCTGATTATCACCTTTCTGTCCCTGGCAAACGGCAAAATTACCGTGATCGCCAAAAATGCCAAAAAAAGCCGGAAACGGTTTGCCGGGCTGCTGGAACTGTTTTCTCTGCTGAATATGGAATGCCGGCTGCCCAAAGGACGCGGGATGGCCGTTCTGCAGGCCGCAGCCCTTGAAAATCCGTTTGCCGATATCCGGGGCGATATCATGAAAACCGCCTATGCCAGTTATTGGGCGGAACTGATTAATCTGTGGCTGGAAGAAGGAAAACCTCAGGCACGGATTTTTCATTTGCTCCATTACTGCTTAGATGCCCTTAATACCGGTATACTTGGCAATGAAGAATTAAGCATCCTCTTTCAGCTTCGGTTTCTAAGCTTTTCCGGTTTGTCGCCGGACTTTTCCGAGTGTAATTGCTGCCATGCCGGCACCGATGAAATCAGGAGCGACTGGCTTGTTTTTGAACTTGCAAAGGGCGGGATACTGTGCAAAGGATGTTCATCAAGCGCTCTGTCAGCCCTGAAACTGTCCAAAGGCACGGTTAAGCAGCTTCTATGGATTCAGGCCAATGATTTGAAAAAAGCCGGCCGATTGAAATTTACCCGCCCGGCTTTAATTGAAGGGCTGAATTTTCTGGAGCGGTTTATCGCTTTTCATATTGGCAGAGAACCTAAAAGCCTGAAGTTTTTGCGCAATTTACGATCACAAAAGTTTAAAGAATGAGCCGGACCATAAACGACATATTAGATTCCGAATCCATCCAAGCGTCTGCGCCCTGCCGGATTGATATGGGAGGGACTTTAGATATCGGCAGTTTTTTTTATCCGCTCTCTTATCTTCATCCCTGCACGTTCAATATTGCCCTGGCCATGCGCACCCGGGTAAGGATTTTGCCGTTTGAAAAAGGGCGCGTTAAAATATCTTCAAAAGGGTTTGAAAGCGCGGAATTTCCCATTGACAAGGTGCCGTTTGATCATCCCATGGGATTGATGTTTGCCATCGCCGCTCATTTTCAGGTGGACGGCATTCACATTATAATTGAATCCGGCTCGCCGCCGCGCAGTGCCCTGGGTGGCTCTTCGGTGGCTGCCGTAGCCCTGGTGGCGGCATTTAACCTGCTGATGAAAAAAGCCGGCAGGCCGACTCTCTCCCGTGAACGGATTCCGCTGCTGGCCCACGGCATTGAAGAAAGCGTGGCCGGCGTCCCGTGCGGGTTGCAGGACCAGCTGGCAGCAACTTTCGGCGGAATCAATGCCTGGTACTGGAAGGGCAGGGGCGACCCCCGGACATACATCCGCCGGCCGCTGGTGCATGAGCAACGATACCCTGATTTGTCAGATCATCTGCTGGTGGCCTATTGCGGGATTCCCCATGAATCGAAAAACATCAACAGCCAATGGGTAAAACGCTTTATCAGCGGTGAATGCAGAACCCGGTGGGTTGAGATAGCCGCCGCCACCCGTGCCTTTGTGGAGGCATTTGCTTCATTCGATATCAGTGAAGCTGTCCGGCAGATGAACCGTGATACAGCCATTCGGTCGGAAATGACCCCGGATGTGCTTGATGATACGGGGTCTGCACTGGTTGCTTCCGCTCTTGATCATGACTGCGGCGCCCGATTTACCGGTGCCGGCGCAGGGGGATGTCTCTGGGCCCTGGGCAGTCCGGACAAAATCGGCAAACTGCGCATTGCCTGGGCGCGCGAACTTTCAAAGATCAAAACAGCGCGGCTTTTAGCTGTTGATATTGATTCAGACGGATTGTTAACCGGTTCGCAATAAGAATTGCAGCGGATCGGTCCGGTTTAAAAGAATATATTTTGGTTTATATTTCCAACGAACGAGGAACAAAACATGTATTTTCAGGATGTGATACTCGGACTTCAAAAATTCTGGGCCCAAAAGGGATGTGTGCTGGTTCAGCCCTATGATCTGGAAGTCGGGGCCGGTACCTTTCACCCGGCCACTTTATTGAAAGCACTGGGCCCGGAGCCGTGGAATGTTGCCTACGTGCAGCCGTCCCGGAGGCCCACGGACGGACGGTATGGTGAAAATCCGAACCGTTTGCAGCATTATTACCAGTTTCAGGTGATTCTCAAACCGTCGCCCAAAAACATTCAGCAATTGTACCTTCAGAGCCTCAAGGTGCTGGGGGTTGATCCCATGGATCATGATATCCGGTTTGTGGAAGATGACTGGGAATCGCCCACCCTCGGTGCGGCCGGCCTGGGCTGGGAAGTGTGGCTGGACGGCATGGAAATTACCCAGTTTACGTATTTCCAGATGGCCGGCAGCATCGATGTGTATCCGGTGCCGGTGGAAGTGACCTACGGGCTGGAGCGGATCTGCATGTATCTTCAGGGGGTGGACAACGTATTTGATATTGCCTGGAATTCCGAGATCTCTTACGGAGACGTCCATCATCAGCAGGAGGTGGAGCAGTCCACGTATAATTTCGAAGTGGCGGACATTGACATGCTGTTTCATTTTTTTACCACCTATGAAGCGGAATCAAAACGGGCCATGGCGGCGTCGCTGGTGCTGCCGGCCTATGAGTACTGCTTGAAATGCTCGCATGTATTTAATCTGCTCGATGCCCGGGGAGCGATCAGCGTAACCGAGCGCACCGGGTATATTGCCCGCATCAGAAACCTTGCCCGCGCCTGCGCGGAAGGGTATGTAAAGCAGCGGGAGGCAATGGGATTCCCTTTAATAAAATAAGATTATAAGAATATACAGGAGTGACTATGAATCGGTTATTGGTGGAAATCGGAACCGAAGAAATCCCGGCGGGATATATTCAACCGGCATTGGAATCGTTTGCCTCGATTCTGGCAAAGAAAATGAAAGAATCGCGCATTGCCCACGGTGAAATGCATATTTACGGTACTCCCCGGCGACTGGCGGTTATTGTTGATGCGGTGGCAGACAAGCAGGAGCCCCTGTCCGTGGAAATGATGGGCCCTCCGGCAAAAATTGCCATAGATGATAACGGCAACCTGACGGTGCCCGGTCAGAAATTTGCCGAAAAGATCGGGGTAACGCCGAAACAGGTGAAGGTTAAGGAAACGGAAAAAGGACGCTATTTGTATGCGGTAAAAACCGATCGGGGGATCGCATCCCAGTCCATTCTGAAACAAATACTGCCGGAAATTATATTAGCCATCTCATTTCCCAAGACCATGCGCTGGGCAGGCTTAAAAATTCATTTTGCCCGGCCGATTCATACCATTGCAGCACTTTTGGGCAAACGCACCCTTTCATTTGCGGTCGGTGATGTCAAAAGCGGCAGAAAAACATTCGGGCATCGATTTATGGCGCCCAAGAAATTTAATCTTGAATCACCGGAACAGTATATCCAACGATTGTCTGACGCCTTTGTGATGGCCGATATCAGCAGCCGCCGGCAGGAAATCGTCCGGCAGATGGAGGCGGTGGTCGCAAAAATTAGCGGGCAGGTGATTCCGGACGCGGACCTGGTCGATACCGTTACCCAGCTGGTTGAATATCCGGCGGCATCCGTGGGGCGCTTTGACGATGAGTTTCTTGAATTGCCCCGTGAGATATTGATCACCGCCATGCGGGTTCACCAGAAATATTTTGCCGTGGTGGACGACAGTGATCATATGATGCCGTATTTTGTGGCCATCAATAATACACAGGCCCGTGATATGGACCTGGTCGCCAAAGGGCATGAACGGGTTTTACGCGCCCGGCTGGCCGACGCCCAGTTTTTTTTCAATGCGGATTTAAAAACCTCGCTGGATGAGAAAAAAGAAAAATTAAAAACTGTCTTGTTTCAGGCTGATCTGGGTTCCATGCTTGATAAATCGGTGCGGATCGAAAAACTCGCCTCTTTTCTTGCGGCCCATCAGCATCTGGACACTGCCCAGTCCGACCGGATTTCCCGGGCGGCCGGCTTGTGTAAAGCCGATCTGGTGAGTCATGTGGTGATCGAGTTTCCCAAACTGCAGGGCGTTATGGGCCGGGTCTACGCGCAAAAGCAAAAAGAAGCGGCCCCGGTTTCCGCAGCCATCGAAGAGCATTATCTGCCCGCATTTTCCGGCGGACGGCTGCCGGAGACCATTGAAGGTGCTGTTTTAAGTATCGCGGATAAAATCGATTCCATTTGCGGGTGTTTTTCCATCGGCCTGATCCCCACCGGGGCATCGGATCCGTATGCCCTTCGCCGGCAGGCCAACGGGATTATTCTGATCGCCCTGGACCATCAGTTCACATTTTCCATCAGCGACCTGATCGCAGAAAGCCTGCGGCTGTTTGATAACTATGAACCTGGCGAAGCCGACCGGCTGACCGAAAAAATCATCGACTTTTTAAAAGGGCGCATGGCCCATCTGCTGGAAGCCGAAAATATTGCAAAAGATGCGGTTGCCGCGGTTCTTGCAGTTTCCGAAGATAATATTATCACGATATGGAAAAAAGCCCATGCCTTGCAGCGGTTAAAATCCGAACCTGATTTTGAAATTCTTGCCACCGCCTTTAAGCGGGTGGTGAATATTATAAAAAAGGCGGATGCCTCGGAAACAGTTGCCGGAGACGTTGACACCGCTCTTTTTGAACATGATTCGGAATCCGAATTGTTTGCGCTTTTCCAAGAGATTGAACAAAAGGTGGGCCGTCATGTTGAAAACGGCAATATTGACCAGGCTTTTGCCGATATCGCGTCTATGCGGGAAACCGTGGACCGGTTTTTTGATGATGTGATGGTGATGGCGGAAAATATCGATATCCGGAAAAATCGTCTGGCCCTTTTGGGACAGATAGCCGGTTTGTTCGCAGAACTGGCGGACTTTTCCAAAATTTCAACTTGAAATTTTAATTTTCAACTTGAAAAATAATACAACTATTTAAAACTATGGAGGTATATAGTTATGGCAGGTTATGATCCGGAAAAAGATAAAATGCTCAAACAGTGGAAATGTGAGGAAACCGGGCTGCTGGTTTCCATTAATCAATATGGGGAAGGGGAACCGAAGCTTCAGATCGGACCCCGTATTCTGATGAAAAAGGACGGAACGGAACGACGGCCCGCAAAAGCCGGGCGGCTGACCATCGAGGATGTGGACTGGCTGTTCGGCGTGATTGATGATATCAAGGAAGAAATGGCAGACCTTGTTGATCCCATGAAATAAAGGGTTTAGGTAAAAAGTAAATGGATACCCATGAGGCCGTCATAAATCCGAAAATGGGTAAAAAACCGCAGCAACTGGGCTCGTGTTGCGTGATGGTGGCCAATCAGCCCGATCTGGACCATTTGCATCGCTTGTTAAAAAGTGAAAACAGTCAATCCCGCCGTATTTTAATGAGTCGTCTGAGTTACGGATATGATCATTGCGGGTTAAGCTTCATCGGTCCGTTTATCGGTGCCCCCTATGCGGCGATTCTGCTGGAATCGCTCATTGCCTGGGATGTTCGCAAGGTAATTTTTTTCGGGTGGT
>JAABSL010000308.1 GCA_011390415.1 Desulfobacteraceae bacterium | reverse complement strand
GGTCTGGCAGTCAGCCTTCAGGCAACTGCTGCTCCGGTTCTGGCGATCTGTGCGGCGATTTACATCTCATATGACTTTGCCGCACTCTATGGCATTGCTATTGCCGCGGTTTCCATGCTGTCCATGACCGGTATGGTTATTGCCATTGATGCTTACGGTCCGATCACGGACAACGCCGGCGGTATTGCTGAAATGGCGGAACTCGACGACAGTGTTCGCGCCGTCACCGATCCTCTGGATGCGGTTGGCAACACTACCAAAGCCGTTACCAAAGGCTATGCTATCGGTTCTGCCGCTCTGGCCGCCCTGGTTCTTTTTGCCGCCTATACCCAAGAATTTGTCCTGCACGGTGCAGGTGAGGCCATTGCCTTTGACCTGAGTGATGTGGATGTTATCATCGGACTTTTCATCGGTGGCCTGCTGCCGTTCCTGTTTGCATCCATGGCCATGAGCGCTGTGGGTAAAGCCGGTGCCGCGGTTGTTGATGAAGTTCGCCGCCAGTTCCGTGAAATTCCGGGAATCATGGAAGGTACATCAAAACCGGATTACGGTGCCTGTGTTGATATCGTCACCAAGTTTGCATTAAGCCAGATGATGCTTCCGGCACTGCTGCCGGTCGTTACCCCGCTGGTCGTCGGCCTCCTGCTCGGCAAGGTTGCCCTGGGCGGTCTGCTGATTGGTAGTATCGTTACCGGTCTGTTCGTTGCCATTTCCATGACAACGGGTGGTGCGGCATGGGATAATGCGAAAAAATACATCGAAGACGGTTTCTTCGGCGGCAAGGGCAGCGATGCTCATAAAGCTGCGGTTACCGGTGATACAGTCGGCGATCCCTACAAAGATACCGCCGGTCCTGCAATCAACCCGATGATCAAAATTCTTAATGTTGTTGCATTGCTGATGGTTCCGTTTCTGTTATAATACCGTTACCATTACATAAATTAAGATAAGCACAAAAGGGATTGGCGGTTCACCGTCAATCCCTTTTTTATGTTGATTTTATCAGAATAAAATGATATTTATATATTTTGGTTTAATAACATATTAATTAAAAATGTAATACGGTGTGAACATGGCTAAAAAAGCAAGTAACGTGGTGATTAAAGAAGAAGACGAACACACAGATGTCAAAATATTTCAGGTGGGTGACCTGGCGGTTTACCCGGCTCACGGTGTGGGACGGATCGAATCCATTGAAAGCCGGACCATCAACGGTGAAAAACATGACTTTTATATTCTGAAAATCCTTGAAAACAGCATGGTGATCATGATTCCCACATGGAATGTCGATTCCGTAGGTTTGAGAAATATCATTGATGCGACGCAGGTGCCTGAAATATATGATGTGCTGAGAACAAAAAAAGATGATATTTTTGACAATCAGACCTGGAACCGCCGCTACAAGGAATATATGGACAAGCTGAAGACCGGGTCCCTGTTTGATGTCGCTGAGGTGTTCAGGGACTTGTTCCTGCTCAAACTGGTCAAAGACCTGTCCTTTGGAGAACGCAAGCTGCTGGACACGGCCAAAGGGCTGCTGCTCAGGGAACTCTGTACGGCAAAAAATTCCAGTGAAGACACTGTCTGGACGGAAATTGAATCCTTGTTTGAACAGCCCGAGATAAACGCTGAGGCATAAGGATTATAATATCATAGCAAAACAGATGCCATGCATCACTCGGACGTATTAACAAAATCGTTTGCCGTGCGCGTCGGTGAAGACGATATCGGCAAACGACTGGATTTCTTTGTTACGTCCGCCTTCCCCGAATTGTCCCGCAGCAGCGCATCCCGTTTGATCCGTGACGGCCGCATCACCATTTCCGGTGCCAAAAAAAAACCGGGCTACCGCGTCAATGAAGACGATGTGGTTGACGGGACCTTTGATATGCCGTCAGTTGCCGATTTTAAACCGGAGCCGGTTGATATTGATATTGTCTATGAAGACAGCCTGTTTCTGGCGATCAACAAGCAGCCCGGCCTCGTTGTGCATCCGGCTCCCGGACATGACCATGGTACCCTTGCCCATGGCCTTCTGCATCATCGTATGGAAATAGAAGGGGTCGGCGGCATCCCGTCACGCCCCGGCATTGTCCACCGCCTGGACAAAGACACCTCCGGCATAATGATTGTGGCAAAAAATGAATTCGCCTATCATTATCTGGTTTCACAATTTAAGCAGCGGACGATCGGCAAAAAATACCTGGGCATTGTTCACGGCGTTCCGGATCGGGAATCCGGTCAGGTGGTTTTAAATATCGGGCGCCATGCCGGGCTGAGAAAAAAAATGTCCGTCAGCCATCATAATACGGCCCGTCGTGCCGAGACCCACTGGATGGTCCGGGACGCGATAGACCGGCTGTCTCTTCTGGAGTTTGACCTTAAAACCGGCAGAACCCATCAAATCCGGGTTCATTGTGCAGCCATCGGGCATCCCATTGTCGGCGACCTGATTTATGGCTTTAAAAAACCCGCGAATGGTTTTCGGGATACGCCGGCGCTGCAAAAAATTATCAGCAATGTTCCCCGGCAGATGCTGCATGCCTGGCAGCTGGAATTAAAGCACCCGGAGAGCGGCAAAACGCTCAGACTTGAAGTGCCCATGCCCGAGGATATGATTGCATTAATTGCAGAATTTAAAGGGCATGCCGGCGGCTGAAGACGTTTTATTTAACATCCAGCTTGCAATGCTTTGATTCCCTGTCAAAGGTCAAGACAATTTCCTGATCCTTTTTTTTGTGCTGAGACAGTTTCTGGTACTCCTGAATCATTCGTTTCTTGAATTCCGATTTTGACTCTCTCGTTTCAGGACTTCCATATACCCGGAGTTTTTCTTTCTGGATTTCCCAAAGTGTGTCTACGGAATATTGTGCTTTGGCCCGGGACTTGTCTTCAGCATGATCCCGACCGGCGCTCTCGACATAAGACGGAGCATTGGGCATTTGCGTTCGTCTCTGCGCTTCTGCGTTTTCCCACAGCTGCTTCCAGACCCTTTTGCTGTAATACACCTTCCATTGCAGATTATCCACCATAGTAGTCAAATGCTTGGTGGTAATGCTGGGATCGATACGATAGCCCTGAATCTTTTCAATTAAATCAAGATGCCGCGGATGGGGTCTGTTCTGCCGGTCGGCCAGATAGGCCCGGATTTTACCATCCATTTCCTCTACCTGACGACTCAGCGAATCAATTTCCGCTGCCACCTGCTTGCGTTTCTGATCAAGAGATTCCACGATGTCACTCCTTGCATCATCGGTTCCGGCAAAAGAATAAGATTGATGCTGAGAATAAAATGAAAAAAGTCACAGCATTTCCCGTCGGAAAACGCTGTGACTTTTAAATTATGCCATTATCAGGAATATATATCAATATTATATTAGGCTCCTTGTGCTCCTTGATTACCAGGAATGCATAATATCATGCCCTTTATGTTTGACCAGTTCGTCCTGAAACTGCTGAAAGCGGTACCCCAGGACCTTAATCAGATAAGACATAATCTGGTATCCCATGGATGTATCTTTTTCATACAGATCCAGCATGTCTTTTTTCGCAATCTTGATCACGCTGCAGGAACGTGTGTTGCAATAGGCTGATAGCATCATCCGGTAAGGCGGCACAAAACAGGACCAGCCGAGGGTTCTCTTTTTGTCATCTTCGCCTTCAAGGGATGAAATCGTATTTTCATCCGAGGTCTGCCGATTTCCGGGAAGTTCGAACCGTAAATCCACTTTTCCATCGGTGACAATCCATAAATGATCCGCCGGTTCACCTTCCTTAAACAGACGGTCGCCACGCTTGAAATCTTCTTTAACACAAAATTTTTGAAGCGCTTCCAGCTGCGCATCGGTGAGATCTTTAAAAGCCTGGACAGAATCTAATTCTTTAAGCGTGATCATAAACTCTCCTGTAAGAATTTCACAAGAAACGATTCGCCGTATCTTATGAATCAGTATTATAACACAATCTGCAGCAGCCCAAACATCGGCCGGACTCATATACGGCATCTGCTTCGGAAATCACCAAATCAACTTCCTTGAGATTGTGAATACGCTGCGCCACCGGAAGCTCCGGCATCGGAGTCCGTTTTGTATGCCGCACGCCGTCCACGGATTCAAATATGGTACCGGGGATATGTTTGTTCAGCAATGCGCGTGGCTGCGGAACCACCGGTTTGCCCCTCAGGAACTGATCAATGGACCGGGCGGCTTTTCGCCCGCCGCCAATGGCATCCACCACCAGGGCCGGACCTGTAGCCGAATCGCCGGCGGCAAAGATATACGGTACGTTGGTCTGACAGGTGGCCGGTTCCACTTCAAAAGTATTCCACCGGGTAATCTGCAGCTCATCCAGGCGATCGCCTTTACCCCGGAATGACAGCAGCGGAGACTGGCCGATGGCGGTAATAATCATGTCCACATCAAGAACGGTTTCCGAACCTTCCACCGGAACGGGACGGCGGCGGCCACTGGCATCCGGTTCCCCCAGTTCCATTTTCAGATACTCGAGGCCGGCGACCTGGTTTTCTTCATTCCCGACCACTTTATTGGGGGCGGCCAGAAATACGAATTCGATCCCTTCATGTTCGGATGCGACGATTTCCACCTCATTGGCCGGCATTTCATTCCGGGTACGGCGGTAGACCAGGTAGACTTTGTCCACGCCTTTGCGAAGCAGCGTCCGGCAACAGTCAATCGCTGTATTGCCGCCGCCGATGACGGCGACTCGTTTTCCGATGCGCACCGGTTCGTTATTCCCGATTTTGGCCAGAAAATCAATACCGGTAAAGCAGCCGTCCAGGTCTTCGCCGGGTATGCCGAGATTATAATCATTCCAGGCGCCCACACTGAAAAAGACCGCATCAAAACCGGCCGCAATCAATGAACCGAAATCAAAATCCACGCCCAGGCGCACATTCGTATGATCATCAATACCCAGATTTAATATGCCTTCGATTTCCCAATCGAGTACTTTTTTGGGAAGCCGATATTCCGGTATCCCATATCGCAGCATGCCGCCAAGCTTGGGCATGGCTTCAAAAATTTCCGGATGATGACCGGCACGTCTCAAGAAGTAGGCCGCACTCAAACCGGCGGGCCCGCCGCCAATCACCGCCACCCGTTTTCCGGTATCCGGCGCGCATTCAATGGGAAATCGCTGGTTATTGGTCATCTCATAATCGGCCACGAACCGTTTCAGCTGGTTAATGGATACCGGCTCATCTTCGATCCCGCGACGGCAATAAGATTCGCACGGATGCGGGCAGACCCGGCCGCAGGCCAGCAGCAGCGGATTCCGTTCCCTGATGGTATTGACGGCTTCTTCGTATTCCCCTTTGCGGATATGCCCGATGTACCGGGGAATATCAATTTCCGCCGGACAGGTTTGCGCACACGGCGCCAAAGCATCTTCAGCAGCGTTTAAGTGCAGGAGGCGCTGGGAAACGGTGCGGACTTCCAGAATCGATTTCGGGCATGCAGTTTCACAGGCGCCGCATCCGACACATTTATTCTTATCAACCACCGGATAACCGTCCGGCCCCATATGGATCGCGTCAAAGTCACAGGATCGCACACAATCCCCATACCCCAGGCACCCGATCGTGCAGTCCCGTTTTCCGCCATACAGTGAAGTCACGGCGCTGCAGGAATTTAATCCGTTATAAATAAAACGATCCGTTGCCCGGTTGCCGCCGTCACAGGTATTATATGATTTCAGCGGTTCGGCCGTGCCGGCTTCCGAACCCATGATCCCGGCAATTTCCGACACATTTTCAGGACCGACCAGAATACACGCGTTGGGCGGCGCTTCTTCATTAACAATGGCTTCGGCTGCAGCCGAACACCCGGCAAAACCGCACCCGCCGCAATTTGCGCCGGCCAGAAGATTTTCAACTTTGGCGATACGCGGATCTTCGTATACATAAAATATCTTGGAGGCAAAGCTGAGAATGATGCCGCAGACAGCGCCAAGCCCGAATGTAAAAAGTATTGATTCAACCACAACGATCCTCTTTGGTTCTATTGTCTTGGAATGTCGTAAACAAAATATCCGGAGTTAAAAAATTTTAAACCATCCCCTGGAATGCAAAGAAAGCCAGTGAAATCATACCGGCGGTTATCAGGGCAATGGAAGTATCCTGAAGGGGTTTCGGCACCCGGGCCAGAAGAATTCGTTCTCTTAAACCCGCAAAAAGGATCAGTGCAAGCCCGAAGCCGATGGCATAGAATAGAGACGCTGCCAGTGAATCTAAAAAGGTAAATTCCTTGTCGATGTTCAGCACACAGACCCCCATTACCGCACAGTTGGTTGTAATCAGCGGCAGGAAAATACCGAGACCGGCATACAGGGCAGGAATGCTTTTTTTCAGAAACATTTCAACGAATTGAACCAGTGATGCGATGACCACAATAAATGCGATGGTCCGCAAATAGACAAGGTCATAGTTGACCAGGATAAATGTATATATAATCCACGTAATTGTTCCGGCCATAACGGTTACGAAAATAACCGCCATCGCCATTCCCACCGCGGTCTCCATTTTTTTGGAGGTGCCCAGAAACGGGCAGTTTCCAAGAAACTGGGCCAGCAGGATATTATTAACAAAAATACATGAAATAAAAAGTTCAAAATAGCCCATTATAGTCTCCTATTAATCTCCCACCGCATTAATTACACAAAGCATCAAACCGAGGCAGACAAAGGCGCCGGGTGCCTGAACCATAAATTCGAATGGTTGAAAGGAAGGGAAAACCGACATTAGATTATAAGATGTATCTCCCCATATCGTCACCGACCCGTTCCCCAGCAATTCTCTGACCGCCCCGAGGGCGCCGAGTGACAGGGTAAAACCAATACCGATGCCCAGTCCGTCCGCCATGGAGTAAGATAATTTGTTTTTGTACGCAAATGCTTCAGCCCGCCCCAGTACAATACAGTTCACAACAATCAGCGGAATAAAAACCCCCAGCTTCAGATACAGCGGATAGGCATATGCCTGCATTAAAAGCTCCACAATCGTTACAAAAGAAGCAATAATGATAATAAAGCAGGCGATTCTCACTTTTTGCGGGATAATGTTTCGCAGCAGGGAAACCAGAAGATTTGAGCCGAACAGCACAAATGTCGTTGCGATCCCCATCCCGAGTCCGTTTTCCATTGTTGTGGTAACACCCAGAACAGGACACAATCCCAGCACCAGCCTGAACGGCGGAAGCTCTTCCCACAATCCTTTAGTAAATTCCTGAACTATCGTCTTCGGCATCTTGATCTCCTATTTGCCAAACTTCTGTATTTCTTGTTGCAGCTGTGGCTTAATGTCCTGATAAACATTCATCGCCTTGGTCACCGCCTGAGTTACGGCGCGGGATGTAATTGTCGCACCGCTGATTGCATTGATCCGACCGCCATCCTTGGTCACATTGACGGAATCCGTCACCGGCAGGCCTTCAAATTGCGATACGAGATCGGGCTTTTCCTTGGCATTGGCGCCCAAACCGGGGGTTTCGCTGTGGACCGTGACCGCAGCACCCGCCAATTTGTCACTTTCAATATCAAACGCGACCATCACACCAAGATCACCGCCATACCCTTTTCCGAATTCCTCGAATGCAATCTTATTGGGCTTTCCGTCAAATTTACCCACAAAAAAGCTCCGCTCGGTCTCACCGGCTGTTATTTTAAACCGGTCGTCAATCGGGTTATTGGACGCGCCTTCCAAAAGTTTATTTATTGCCGGTCCTTTGACAAACTGTAACTGCTGCGCCTCAATCTGAATCGCCGTACCCTGATTGACCGCTGCCAATACGCCGCCGGCAACCGATGCCAAAACCGTCAGAACAACAACCATTTTTACCATTTCATTCATGTTAGACACCCTTTCCAAGTGCTTTGGGTCTAATTTTATCAATAATCGGATTCACCAGGTTAATAATCAGAATTGCGTACAACACCCCGTCTATATGAACGCCGGTGTTCCGGATCAATACCGTCAGAACCCCGCCGAGCAGTCCGTAAGCCAGCATGGGTATAAAATTGACCGGGGAAGATGAATCTTCAGTGGCCAGGAAAAAGGCGCCGATCAGGGTGTATCCGGTTAACAGGTGAAAACCGGGACCCGCGTATAATTCAGGATTGAAAAAGTTAAACCCCATGGCCGCGGCAAATACACCCGCAAGAAAAGATATGGATATTTCCCATCGGATATACCCCCGCAACATCAGGTAAACACCGCCGAGAATCAAACCAATGCCGAATGTGGAACCGATGCCGCCGATCTGTTTTCCCATGAGCAGATCCGTCAACGCAAACGAATCGACAGCCGAGGCACCGAATGATTTTGACAGCACCAGCGGATATACCGCATTGAAATCAAACTGATAATTTAACAGCGCGGCATTAAAGTCAAACAGGTACCCCCATGACACCATCACGATGGTCATGGCCAGCACCGCCGGATTAAAGGGGTTGGCTCCGATACCGCCGAAAATTTCCTTTCCGATGACCACCGCAAAAAAGGTTCCGGTGACCACCGCCCACCAGGGCGTGGTTGCCGGCAGCATCATCGCAAACATCATTCCGATCAAAGCGGCATTGCCGTCTCCCACGGAAACCGGGCGACGGGAAATAAAATTAATCACCAGTTCCCAGATAATGGCCGATGCGATTGAAAGCGTAACAACACCAACCGCCGCGATGCCATATTGAAGGCAGCCGGGAATTACCGCCAGCAGACCGGCCAAAAGAATGTTACGGCTTTTTGAAGAAATACTGCTCCCGTTATGCCAGAACGGCGCATGGGAAACAGTCAGTTTTAAAGTACTATGCATTGATTTCCTCCGCTGCTTTCATACTTTCCAGGGTATGTTTCGCCAGCTTGATATGCTGAAAAATTGGTATTCTTGATTCGCAAACATAACTGCAGAATCCGCATTCAATGCATGAAAACAGGTCCCATTGGTCTGCGGCCTCTTCATACTGACCGGCTTCGAGAAACCGGATCAACTGGTTGATCTGAATATTTGCCGGACATACCCGCACACATTCGCCGCAATTGATACAGGCAATGTCGTCGCGTTCGGTTATCTGGGATTTATCCTGGATGATAATGGTATCCGTATCCGGCAGTACCGGATAATCTGTTGAAAAAACAGAAGTTCCTGTCATGGGGCCGCCAAAAACAACCCGGTCCCCTTCATTTAATGTTTCATTGAATTCAGATAAGATATCCTGCAACGGGGTTCCGATGGGAGCCGAAACCAGCCGTTTATTGCCATCTTTGGTTATCACCGTCACGATTTTTTCAAGGGGCGGGATTCCGGTATTGTAAGCAGCCCCGATGGCGCTGACCGCCTCGGCACTAAAAAAGGCGATACCGGATTCCGACATGGACTTGCCGTCATCCGAGGCCAGTATATGCTGCACAATCAACTCGGGATGGGCGGACGGATATTCCGAATCCACTGTTTTGACAATCGCTCCCGAAGACCCGGCCACCTGCTCCAGGTGCTGGGGCACCACCATAATGGCGTGGGAAATGCCTGAAATTTTACAAATCAGGTCAATACCGGTTTTAATGGCGATGATGTTGTTTTTCACCACATATTGATTGGTCGTGGTCAGCAGATCATTATCAACCCCGCACACAACAATCGCCTTGACCGGTTTTTCAGGATCAGAAAACACACTGAAATCAGGTTTTCCGGGAAGGCCTGCCAGATATTTAGCGGCATTGTCCAGTGACGGCGCCTGGCAGGCTTTTTTAAAACTTTCATCAACAGCCCTGACGGCGTCAGATTTTACATCCCGTTTTGCATCCGGTTTCACATCAATGGTCACGGCCATGTATTTTTTGCCGAGCATTCCCACGAATTCAGATATTTTTGATATCTGACCGGATTGGCTGGAAAGGAGATACGCAGGGGCATCATCCGCCATTGCAATCTTTTGTCCGCGCCTGACTTCATCTCCGGTCTTGAACAGATCATTTCCGGCACTGTCCGGGAATTGATCTATTAAGAGCAAAATCTGTTTTGACGCACTGATGCTGATGGGTTCCGCCGGTGCTTCATCAATAATTTCATACTGAAGTTTCGGCTTTACGAGTCCAAAGAATGATCTTTTAATCATGGATCAACCTATAACTGCTTGACTTATAATTAATTTATTTCTCAAATGCTTGAGAATCTTCCGTCTTATCGGCCATAACATGCGCTTTGTTTAAAAACCATGACATTTTTTACAATCCGACTCCCCTCCGGACGGGCCGGCACCGTAACTTTCATGACAGCCGATACACTGATCATGAAATGCTTCCGTTCTTTTCCGAGGGGAATGACAGCTTGCGCAATCATTGGAAGCAGGGATCACACCGTAATTTTCATGACACCCGATACATTGTGCATGAAATGCCTGGGCACGTCCCATCATAAAGTCGTCTTCCACACCGGGCTCATGGCAGTCACTGCATGGCTGGGGTGCGCCTCCGTCTTCCTCATAATAATTATGATGGCAGTCATTGCAGGAAAGCCCCAGATCATAACTGTGCACATCATGATCAAACGAGGCGTTTTCCCCGAAAGCCGTAACATTTTTGCCCCCATCCGTGTGGCAGCTCCCGCATGCATCCGGTTGATCCGAGCTGCTGTCATCATAGGCATGATGACAATCCGCACAGTTCAGTCCATACGCATCGCTATGGGTCAGATGGTCAAACAGAACATTGCCGCCGAGATTTTCAAACATCATCCGAACCGGAGACTCCGGCGATTTGGCGGGCAGGGAAGTGTAGCAGAACACACCGACAATCAAACAGACAATTGCAAGGACGTAAATAAATTTAAGTTCATTTTTTGAAGACATCTATTAAGATTCCTTTCAACTGGGCCCATACTTTCAAACAACCGATTGCGCAACACAGAATCAAGCCATGACCGGTTAAATTTTTTCCGCAGCCCTTTGCCTTTCGTTTATTACAGACATCTATATATAATAAAAAACTATCTAATAAAACACTAACAACCCAACATCTTATACAAAATTAAATTTTAAAAAAAATTTAACTATTATTTTAGATGATTTTTGTCAAGATATTTATACGGTCTTTTTGTTCACTCCGGCGCATCCCCTTTTATTACATTAGGAAAGGCCGGGGGCAAAACCCGGCCTTTCTTAATGGCAAGAATGCTACCATTCTTTTTTCACGCGTTACAAGGAAAATTATTTTATCATCTTTAAAGCGACTTTTAATCCGCCTTTCTTCTTAAAAATGTCGGAATATCATAATCCACATAAGGTTCACTCTTGGCGGCATACTCATTTTGAAACTTGTTTATTTTCTTTACTTTGCGTGATCCCGACTCAATTTTTCGCTCCTGGGCCTCTTCTTTTTTGCGAATATATGCCGGCCGCACCAGTTCATCATCAAAATTTTTCAGTTCTTCCGGGGTCGCATTCCGGACCACTCCCCGGGTTATTTCACTGCTTCTGGAAACATCCCTGAAAGAAGACCGCGGTCTCGGCATCTGAGACTTTCCATCACCGATACCGGTGGCAATCACCGTTACCCGGAGTTCATCCCCCAGGCTTTCGTCCACTGCCGTGCCCCAGATGATTTCCACGTCATCATCCCCGATTTCATTATAAATTCTTTCAGACGCCTCAATGGTTTCCTCCATGGTCAAATCCGAATTGCAGGTAATGTTCATCAGCACGCCCCGGGCGCCGACAATGGAATTGTCTTCCAGCAGCGGGTGGGAGATGGCCCTTTCCGCTGCTTCAATGGCGCGGTTTTCGCCGCTGGCAACGCCGATGCCCATAATCGCCATGCCGGCTTTGGACATGGTGGCCTTGACGTCGGCAAAGTCCAGGTTGATAAGACCGGGTCGGAGAATCAAGTCTGTGATCCCTTTGACGGAATGGTTTAAAATCTCATCCGCCCGCTTGAACATATCGATCAGTGTCGACTTTTTGGAGGCCAGTCCGCGCAAGCGGTCGTTGGGTATGGTGATGACTGTATCGGCCATCTCTTTTAAACGGGCAATGCCCTCTTCCGCCTGCTTGCTCCGCTTTTTGGCTTCAAAGGCAAACGGCTTGGTAACCACGGCCACTGTCAGCGCACCCAGCTCCTTGCAGATTTCGGCAATGACCGGTGCCGCACCCGTACCGGTGCCGCCGCCTAACCCTGCGGCAATAAACACCATATGGCTGTCGGCCAGGGCTTCTCTTAAAATATCCGCGGATTCAAGTGCCGCGTCCCTGCCGACATTGGGATCTGCGCCGGCACCCAGCCCTTCGGTCAACGCTTCCCCCAGCTGAATCTTTGTGGCGGCCTTGGCATAGGCCAGGGCCTGGGAGTCCGTATTGGCGACAATAAACTGGACACCCTGAAGATCTGAGTCAATCATGTTGTTGACTGCGTTACAACCGCCGCCGCCGACACCGATAACCTTTATTTTTGCCGTACTGTCTGTCTCTACATAAGTAAAGTCCATGCGCTTGCCTCCTTGTATGCGTGTTTTGGGTTATTTATTGTATTTTATCAACCTGTTGTTATGAATTCGGATTAAATTATTTCCTTAAACCAGGTTTTCATCCGGGTCATTATTCTGTTAAAAATATTATCATCCCGTATTCTGAACCGCTTCTGGGTCTGATGTTTGGCCCCGTAAAGCACAAGCCCGACGCTGGTGGCATACATGGGATTGTTCACCACATCCACCAGTCCGCTGATACCATGGGGCGTTCCCAGCCGGACGGGCAGTTCAAACACGGATTCCGCAATTTCTGAAATGCCGTCCAGAAGGGAAGCGCCGCCGGTCAGCACAATGCCGGAAGACACGTAATCCTTCATTCCGGCACGATAAATTTCCCTTTTCATCAGGGTAAACACCTCTTCCACCCGGGGTTCCAGTATTTCCGCCAGAATCTGCCGGGGAAGACTCCGCCCGCCCCGACCGCTGATATCCGAAATCTCGATGGTTTCGTCGTTTTTGACTTTATCGCCCAGACAGGTCCCGTATTTCAGTTTGATCCGCTCCGCTTCCGCCATGGGCGTCCGGAGTCCGACGGAAATATCATTGGTCATGTTGTTGCCGCCAAGGGACAAAACAAAAGTGTGTTTTATATTGTTTCCGGCAAAAATGGCCAGGTCGGTGGTGCCGCCGCCGATGTCGATAATACCCGTGCCGACTTCTTTTTCTTCCGCGGTCATCACCGCTTCGCTCGACGCAATGGGTTCTAAAATAATATCGCAGATATCCAGGCCGGCCTTATGTCCGCACTTGATAATATTCTGTGCCGAAGTCACCGCACCGGTCACGATATGGATTCGGGCTTCGAGCCGGACCCCGGCCATCCCGACGG
Organism: Desulfobacteraceae bacterium; assembly: GCA_011390415.1. Classification (GTDB taxonomy): domain Bacteria; phylum Desulfobacterota; class Desulfobacteria; order Desulfobacterales; family Desulfosalsimonadaceae; genus SURF-3. The sequence goes on along the minus strand of JAABSL010000308.1, from coordinate 2,085 downwards.
GGTTGTGAATACCCGGTTCGCCGTCCACAATAAACTCCTGGGGCAGCACATGAATGACTTCCCGGTCCATGGGAATGGCCACTGCCCGGGCCGCCTCCACCACCCGGTCCATATCCGCCTGGGTAATTTCATCCCCTTTGATGGCAATAATCCCGTTGCTGTTAAAACCCGTAATATGTCCCCCGGCAATACCGGCATAGACGGACGAGATTTCACAACCGGCCATCATCTCGGCTTCCCGGACCGCCTTTTTTATCGAATCAACCGTTGTCTCGATATTCACCACAACGCCTTTTCGCAGGCCGGCCGACGGCGAGGTGCCGATGCCGATAATGTTGACGTTATTGTCCGACAATTCCGCGACAACGGCACATATTTTGGTCGTGCCGATATCCAGTCCCACAATAATTTCTTCCTGGTGCTTCACGTTAAACCTCCTTTTTATCTTTCTCGGACAATATCTCTGTTCCGGGCTTTGCAACGATATGATCCGGATTTCTCAGGTCAATTTCTTCAATATAGGCCAGCGCCTCATTTTCCATGACATAAGACAGAACCTTTTCCAGCCGGCGGTATTTTTTCCGATAATCACCGTATCCCAGCTGTATTGACCGCACCGGCGTCTCCGTTTCAAGGGTTAACCCGATTTCCCGGTCAATGCGTATGTTTTTGATCAGTCGATTCGGCAGCACCTCGTCCGGCACACTGCCGATTTTCAGTATTTCAAGAACGGAAGTAAACACCCGGGTTTCAGGCGTCTCCGATGTTTTCCAGTCCGCATAGGCGATTCCGGTCAGCACCGGCAGGCCGGTTGTCTCGGATACCGCTGCTTCCTTGAAAATAAGGCCGCTGCGGTTCACCAGAAACTGTTTGCCGAAATCAATCACCGCCACCGGTTCCTGTTCCCTTATCCGGATATCAATGGTTTTGGGAAATGTTCTGCGGATATCCGCCTCGGCAATCCACGGATGCGCAAGCAATTTTTCCCGAATGGTTTTCAGGTTCAACGAAACCAGATTAACCCCTTTTTCAATGTCTGCGGTTTTGAGAATCTGATCCGGGGTCAACCGCTGTCCGCCTGCGATGGCGATGGTTTCTGTTTTAAAATAATTACACTGCGTTAATACATCATGGATAAAAATAAACACCAGGCTCATTCCAACGATCACCAGCGCCAGAAACGTGCTTTTAAACAGAATGCGTACGCTCTGCTTAAACGTTGCGGCCCGGTTTTTAACCGGCTGTTTCTTTTTATACCGATTATACCGGTTTTTTTTAGGCTGATTTTTCCCCAACAATTTTAACTTCCGGCTCCAGTAAAATGTTGAATTTTTTTAAAACCGTCTCCTGAATCCTGTTCATTAACTGCAGAATATCTTCAGCAGACGCCCTGCCCTGATTGACAATAAAATTGGCATGTTTTGAAGAAACTGCCGCATCACCCGACCGCAGGTCTTTTCCCCCGGCAAGATCAATCAGCTTGCCTGCGGATTCGTGATTTTCCGGATTTTTAAAAAAACATCCGGCAGACGAAGTCCCGGCCGGCTGCGTATTTTTTCGGGCATTTAATAATCTGTCTGCTTCGGCTTTTAAAATTTCCGGGCGCTGTGGTGACACTGAAAATAGGGCCTCCAGGATGATTGACGCGGATAAATCGCAGCATTGATCCGCCAGAGAAAGAGCGCGGTACGAAAATGCCAGTTGCGCTTTATCCACTGACGCCACCGTGCCGTCCGGGGATATGATCCGGAGGCTGTGGACAACTTTTTCCATGTCCCGCTCCCAGGCACCGGCATTCATGCGGATGGCCCCGCCCACGGTTCCCGGAATCCCCAAAGCGAAATTCAACCCGGCCAGGCCTTTTCGAATGGCAAACCGGCAAACAGCGTTAAGACTGGCCCCGCCCATGGCGGAAACGGTGACGGCATCCGGCTGTGAGATTTTGGCCAGACTGCGGGTCATGGCAATCACCACGCCGCGAATCCCGCCGTCTCTGACCAGAAGGTTGGTTCCGCCGCCGACAATTAAAAACGGCAGTTCATTTTGGCTCAGCCACCGGACCAGAAACGTTATTTCTTTTTCATC